>DASYIY010000071.1:0-74826 GCA_035997045.1 Solirubrobacterales bacterium
CGGATGTTCTGCACGCTTCTGCCGCCCACAGCGGGCAGCGCCAAGGTGGCCGGCATCGACGTGGTGGCCGACGCGGCCGAAGTGCGCCGGCGGATCGGCGTGGCGCTCCAGGAGATCGGGCTCGACCCGGTGCAGACGGGACGCGAGCTGCTCGAGCTGCAGTGCGGCCTGTACGGCATCACGGGGGCGGCCGCCAAGGCGCGGGCTGCGGAGCTGCTCGACCTCCTGGGCCTGACCGACGCCGCCGATCGGCGCACCAAGACCTACTCGGGCGGCATGAAGCGCCGGCTCGACCTGGCCAGCGCGCTCGTGCACTCCCCAGAAGTGCTCTTCCTCGACGAGCCCACCACCGGTCTCGACCCGGCTTCGCGCCTGACCGTCTGGGACGAGGTCCGCCGCATCAATGGCGCCGGGACCACCGTCTTCCTCACGACGCAGTACATGGAGGAGGCCGACAAGCTGTGCGACCGCCTGGCGATCATCGACGCGGGCGAGATCGTGGCCGACGGCACGCCGGAGCGGCTCAAGGCGCAGATGGGGCACGACGTGGTCACGCTCGCACTCGATGGTGCGGACGCCGCGGCCACCGAGGCCGCCATCGGCGACCTGCCGGGCCTCGAGCGTGTGGTGCCCGAGCCCGATCAGCTCGCGCTCTATGTGGAGGACGGGGCAGGCTCGATCGCCGAGATCGTGCGGCGCCTCGATCGCGCGGGGATCCAGGTAGGGGCGATCGCCGTGTCGCGGCCCACGCTCGACGACGTGTTCCTGCAGGCCACCGGCCGCCGGCTCGAGGGCGCCGAGGAGCAGCAGCCAGAGGCGGAGGCCCCATGACGGAGATCCTGCTCCTCAGCCGGCGAGCGGTGCGCGAGATCGCCCGCTACCCGGAGGCAACCATCCCGGCGCTGTTCATCCCGCTCTTCTTCCTCGTGGTGAACATCGGGCAGGTCTCCAAGACCTTCCCCAGCAGCACGCCCTTCCTCCACGGCCAGGGCTACGTGGCCTTCCAGCTTCCGGTCTCGTTGATGTTCGCGGTGGCCACCGCAAGCTCCGGCCTCGCGCTGGTCACCGAGATCGACGGGGGCTACTTCGACAAGCTGCTCGCGGCGCCCATCCGCCGCTCGTCGATCATCTTCGGCCGGCTGTCCGCCGACCTGGTGCGTGGCCTCCTCGGCTCCACCGTGGTGCTGCTTGCCGGCCTGGCGCTCGGCGCCCACGTGGAGAGCGGGATCCTCGGGGCGCTGGTGCTCGTGCTGCTGGCGGCCCTGTTCGGCGTGGGCTACGCCGGGTTCGGGATCCTGGTGGCGCTCCGCACCCGCAACGTGCAGGCCACCAACACCAGCTTCCTGCTCTTCTTCCCGCTGCTCTTCCTCACGCCCAACTTCGTGCCTTTCGATCGCCTCTCGTCGCTGATGGAGACGCTCGCCCGGATCAACCCGGTGAGCTACGTGATCGTGGGCCTGCGCTCACTCGTGATCGACGGCTGGGACGCGGGCAAGCTCGCGGCCTGCGGAGCGGTGATCGTCGGGCTGTTCACGCTGCTCACCGCCCTGTCGCTGCGGGCGATCGCCACCTACGACCGCTAGCGGGGAGTGGCGCATGCTCTACCCGGCCACCACCCAGCCTCCATCCACGTGAATCACTTGGCCGGTGATGTACCCGGCGCCGTCCGAAGCCAAGAACAGGACGGTCTCGGCGATCTCCTCCGGCTTGCCGAAACGCTTCAGCGGGTTCATCGCGATTGCCTCGTCGATGTGCTCGGGCGAGACTCCCCACGCGGTCTCCCACTCGCCTGAGATTGGCCCGGGGGCAAGCGCATTCACGCGGATCTTCGGAGCCAGGTCCCGGGCCAGCGTGGTGGTGAGGCCGCGGATCGCCCCCTTCGCGGTGGAGTAGGTGACGGGAACGAAGTTGATCGCGTTGTCGGGGTTTATTCCGTTCCCGTAGGTGCTCGAGAAGTTGACGATGGCACCGCCGTTGCCTTCGAGCATCATCGGTCTCACCGCGTGACACATCCGCATTGCTCCGATCACATCGACCTGTAGGAGGGCGCTCGCCGCGCCTGTGTCCAGCTCGCTGAATCTCACCGTGTCCGCCTCGTCGAGCCGGCCGGCGGCGTTGACGAGGACGTCCAACCGACCGTAGCGCTCCGCGACGTCGGCGACGAACGTATCCACCGAGTTCTGATCGGTGACGTCGAGGTGGCCGCAGTGAGCCTGCCCACCCCGGCCCTCCAGCTCCGCTACGACCTCCGTGGCCTGGGAGCGAGAGGAGCGATAGCCGATCGCAACCGAGGCCCCCTCCGAACCGAAGCCTCTGGCAACAGCTCCACCAAGCGTTCCCCCACCCCCGGTAACCACCGCCACCCTTCCCTCGAAGCGCCGCCCATCATTCCATTGAGCACCCATGCTTCTCCTCGGTCGGTGATCTCTGTGGCCAGCGATTAGGTTAGAGGCCAGCTATCGGGTGTCGAGAGATGACCAAGGACTACAAGGAGATGTCACCTGCGCATCGGCGGTTGGCCCTGGCGCTCATTGCTGCCTCGCTCGCATTGGTCGCGACCGCGGAGCGCGATATCCAGCACCGCTCGGACGCTGAGGTGCGCGGCAGCAGGCTTCTTTGGCGCGTCGTCTGCCTCAACGCCCTCGGTGTGGCGGGCTACTTCCGGTGGGGACGCCGAAGGCCATCGGCGCCTTCTCCATAGACATTCCGAGAAGCAGGGCGTTTCAGTTCACCCGCACTCCAAGCCGGACTAAACGGCGGGGAGGATTCGAACCCTCGAGACGCCGTTAGACGCCTGCCGGTTTTCAAGACCAAGGTGAGGACGCGGGAATTGGCTTGATCAAGCGGTTTGCCGGTTTCGTGCCACCGGCTGTGCCACCGCGCGAGAGCTATTGCAGCGTCGTTCCATCCGGGGCGATTGGCACCTTCTTAGCGTGCACGATGACGAACGGCCACGCAGATCTCGGGCGGACGAGATTGCGGAAATCAGAGGCTATGAAGCAGACGTCCAAGCAGCCGGCGAGCCAAGGTGGGTTCCCCCGGCCGTAGCTCCCAACCTGCCGTTGGCTGAGATCGTCTCTCGCATAGAGGCTGATGACGAGGCTGCATTCCAGGCTCGCGAACGTGCTGAAACGCCTGAGGAAGCAGAAGAGTCAGCGATGATTCTCGGGGCTGAGCGCAACATCGCGGCCGAAATCCCGATCTGCCTGGCACGCGAGTTACGGCATGCTTTCGGGCGAGCCGGCGGTCGAGCCTACGCCGCGGCGGCAGCGGACTGATCTTCGTCAAGTTCGCACGTCTCGCACGCGCTTTGCACGTCTCGCATAGCCCCGTCAAGCAGGCCGAGTAGGTATTCGGGAAAGTCCTCAAATGGACTGGCCTCACCGGAGACGGTTGTAAGGAGTCCCCGCATCAGGTCGTGAGGGGTGATCGCCGCGAGCTTGCTCGCGCAGTCTTTCGGTTGGGCTCTGCTGGTGACCACTGTTGGTCGCATCGCCGCTTGCCGGTCGCGAATCAAGGTCGCGAGACGAACTAGATCTTGACTCGCACAGCTCTCCCGCAATCCCAGCGTTGCCGCTGGGGGGAAGCTGCGGACAGGTCGGTCAACGTCGTCCAAGACCAAGAGCGGGGTGTCCACAAGTTTTTCCATGCGTTTCTCGACAGCGAGTTCCCCTCTCACGGCACTCAGCCATCTCAAGTGCGCGACGAGATCCCCAGTGCCTTCGGCGATCGCATCGTCTGAGGGGTAAAGACGCTGGGCGATATAGGCGCAGAGTGCTGACTTGCCAGTATCGCTGGCCCCCAGAATCCACAGGCCACGGGGAGTTCCCCCGCGTCGTACCTCCCCGCAAAGACCCTCTACGGCATCGCGGGCCAACGACGAAACGGCGGCTAGTGGCGGTGCGGCAAAGCTGAGTGATGTGCCGTACCACCAGTTCCCTGCGCGAAGTCGATTGCTGGCTTTTTTGGCCGCTCTGCGGCTGCGACATTTACAGGGCACGGGCGTTCCATCATCCAGCTCCACCCATAGGTCACCTCCGCATTGGTCGCAAGACTTCGCTTTGCGCTCGCGCCCTCGCCAGCCTCGGGCTGGGCCTGCGGGGACGCGCCCTACCTTGTCGGTGAACCTGGCGGCCGGCTCAGCTACAGCACGTTCGCTGACGAAGGCACGAATCTCCTCGCGCTCATCGGCTGGGTCTCGCCGGGGGTCGTGTGCAGCCACCCGGCTAAGTAAAGGACAGGGAGCGGCGGCAACCATCGGGCGAAAAGGCCGCGCCGTCCGAAAAAGTGGCACCTGGCTAGGACCGACGGTGTGTAGGCTCAGACGAGAGAGGGCCGGGCGCGTACGTCGCCCGACCCCCGTTGCCTTGAGGGGCCCGGTTCCCTATTACGACAAGGGGGGCCGGGTCTCTCGCTTCCACCGTAGACAACCTCGGTGCCGGTCTCTCGTCGCTGCCGTGCAAATACCGGGGAAAAGAGTAACTCGCTCGGTTCAAAGGAGAGCGGAAGCCCCTGCATTCGCCCTCTTTTTGTCAGCGGGTAGCTGAAATCGAAGGAGTAGCGGATCTCGTCGAGCCCCTTGGGGCGCACGATCACCTATGTCTTAGACAGCGATGCCGGACTTCAACAGGTCAGGCGGGCACGCGCTCGCCAGCCGGGACGTAGTGCTCCAGTTCGGCCGGGCGCTTCAAGGCGAACGGGATGCCCTTTTCCGCGAGCTTGACCACCTCGGCATGGGTGTCGCCAGCGGCGGACCAGCCCTCTGCATCGGGCGACTCGGCCCACCAGCCATCGGCTTCGTGGTGATAGATGACGCGCACCGCTTCCATTGTGGTCCTCCGGTTGACCCGCGTAGTCTCAGGCGGTAGCGGGCGCTAGGCGCTCAAGGGCATGCCGACCAATATCCGCGCGAACCGGGGGAATGTCAGTGGCGGGTGGGGCGTCCTTATGGCGGTAGGAGACCTCGACTGTGATCCGCTGAAGAAGCTCGTTGCGCAGCCGGGCGAACCGACCTGTCCTGATCGGCTCGATCAGCATGTCGAAGTCCTCTGTTCCGACGATGACCGCAGGCCGCCCTTCGTGGAGGTAGCGCCACAGAATACGGTCGGTCTGGGGGGTCTCTTGCCAGGGGATAAAAGCGGCCCCATGCGGGTAGCCGGGATCGGCGTCGCTGGTGGCAGCGTCGATGAAGGCCGACAGGGCAGCGTTCTCAGCGGGCGTGCGCATGGTCGTCATGAGGTTAGCTCTGTCCAGTTCTCTGCGAACCAGTCGATCACTTTCGTCATCGCATCATTGGTGTCGGCAACGCTGAAGGGAAGCGGCTCGGCCGGTTGCTTCTGGCTCCCAAGGTAGCGATGGCAATGATGCTCGTCAACGTGCCGATCAGCATGGGAGTTGTCCGCCACGACCCGCGTTTCCCAGCCGCTTGACCCTCGGACTTGGAGCATGATCGCACTCGACGGGTCGTGCGCTGGAGCGCCGGTAGACGATCTGAGCCTCGTCGGTTCCCGCGATTGGATGCACGCTTTCCCGGTCCTTGTCCACGCCCGCAACCTATCCGCTGCACAACTCGTGGGGCGATTGTCCGCCGTGATGGCTCACTCGCCCGACTTGCCATCGAGATAGGCATCTAGCCGCACCCTCGGCCTCGGAGCCGGGCATCAGGTGCCCGTAGAGGTCGAAAGTCACGGTGATCGATGCGTGCCCCATGAACGAGGACAGCGCCTTTGCGTTGATGCCGGCGGCGATCATGAACGAGGCGTAGGTGTGACGCGCCTGGTGGAGCCGCAGGCGCTCGCGAATTCCGGCGTGGTGCCAGGCGCTGTCGGCGTTTCTGTAGAGCCGCTCAGGCTGAAATGGGATCTTGTCGTCCTCGCCGAAGACGAGCGCGCTTCCTGTCGTGGGCTCCTTGCGCGCTCGCTGGGCGATCAGCAGCTCCCGCAGGACGCTCGGCATCGGCGCTCTCCGCCGGGATCGTCTGGTCTTCGGCTCGATGCTCCCCTCCTTGGGATCCCATGACTCTCGGACCTCGATGATTCGCTTCGCGACGTCTACGGCTTCCCAGCGAAGGGCGCGCAACTCGCCGGACCGCAGGCCCGCATAAAGAGCGGTCGCCCATATCGCTCGATCCGGATTCGGCAGCACCGCGAGCAGGGCGGCGGCAGAACCCGGCGTCACGATTTCCACCTCGCGCCGTTCGGGTACCGGCAGTTCGAGATCGCGAGTCGGGTTGACCGGCACCCCTTCGCGGGCGCGGGCGCGGCGATAAATCGCCTGAAGCGGCCTGAGCGAGTTTCGGATCGTGGAAGCCGCAAGTCCTTCGGCCTGCCAGTCGTCAACAACCTTCTGGAGATCCGATGTGGTGAGCGCACTTACCTTGAAGTGCCCGACAGCGGGGACGACGCGATCGGTGAAGGCTCGGAAGAGGCCAGGAGATGTACTACCTGGAGAAGGTCGCCGAAGGCGCCGAGGACTACTACTCCGGCGAGGGCGAGGAGGCCGGGCAGTGGCTTGGTGACGCCGCCGCCGAGCTAGGGCTGTCGGGCGAGATCGAGCCGGACCAGCTCGTGGCGATGCTGACCGGCATGAACCCCGCGACGGGCGAGCCGCTTGGGCTGCGGGCCGTCGCCGGTAACGGCGCGGTCCCCGGCTTCGATCTCACCTTCTCGGCTCCCAAGTCGGTCTCCCTGACCTGGGCGCTCGGCGGCCCGAAGGCTGCCGACGAGGTCAAGGCCGCGCACCAGCGCTCGGTTGAAGTTGCGCTCGGCTACATGCAGCGGGAGGCTTGCTGGACGAGGCGAGGGACCGACAGCGCGGGCGAGAGGGTCTTCCTCCAGGGCAACGGCTTCCTCGCCGCCGGCTACCTGCACCGCTCGTCGCGAAACGGAGATCCGCAGCTGCATACGCATGTGCTGATCGCCAACGCGACCAAGGGGCCGGACGGCAAGTGGACCCGCCTCTACCACCCCGCGATCTACGACCACGCCAAGACGGCGGGCTACATCTACGAGGCGCACCTACGCCACGAACTGACCCGGATGCTCGGAGTCGAGTGGCAGCCGGTTCGCAAGGGGATCGCTGAGATCAAGGGCTTCAAGGACGAGTGGCTGAAGGCGTTCTCGACCCGGCGCGCGGAAATACTCGAGGCGGCCGGGGAGGGTGCCTCAGCCCGCGCTCGCCAGGTCGCCACGCTCGCCACCCGCAAGACGAAGGAGAAGGGGCTTGAGCCTGGGAGTCTGCGCGAGCGCTGGCTAGCCAAAGCCGAGGAGATCGGCTTGGACCGCGACGCCATCGCGGCGACGATGGGCAAGGAGGTCGAGCTTGCCGCCAAGCTGACGCTGGCGCAGCTCGACCGCGAGGTGACGGCCCACGCCTCCCACTTCGACCGCCGCGACGCGATCCAGGCGGTTGCCAACCTGCTTCCCAACGGTGCCCCCGGCCATGAGGTCGAGAGCGCCGCCGATGCCTTCCTCGCTTCCGGGTCGGTGGTCACCGTGGCCGAGACCGTCAAAGGCACCCGCTACACGACCACGCGCATCTGGGAGCTTGAGCGCGAAGCGCTGAAGACGGCCGAACAGATGGCGAAGGAGGCCCGCGGCGAGGCCGGCGAGCTGGTCGCCGCCAGGGTGATCGCGGCCCGGCCGACCCTGAAGCCCGACCAGCGCGAGATGGTCCGCCGCCTGCTCGCCGGTCGCGAGGGCATCGTCGTGGTGGTCGGAGAGGCGGGCACCGGCAAGAGCTTCGCCACCGTCGCCGCAGCCGAAGGCTGGGCGCAAGCAGGCTTCGAGCTACGAGCAGCGGCACCGACATGGCGGGCCGCCAACGTCCTTCGCGGCGATGGCCTTGAGGCGACGACCGTTGCCGGTCTGCTTCGCGACCTTGATCGCGGTGAGGTTGGCCTTTCCTCCCGCTCGATTCTCTTGGTCGATGAGGCCGGGATGGTCGGCTCGGAGGATCTGACCCGAGTGATCGGCCACGCCGATGAGGCCGGAGCGAAGCTGGTCCTGGTCGGAGACCCAGAGCAGCTTGGCCCGATCGAGGCGGGCGGGTTGTTCTCGGCGATCGCAGAGCGCACCGAGCCCGTCCACCTCCACGAAGTGATCCGCCACAACCACGAGCTCGACCGCGAGGCGGCGAAGCTCATCCGCGAGGGGGAGGGACGGGAGGCCCTGAGCCTCTACCGATCCGAGGAGCGGATCACGGTTGCCGGGAACGCCGAGGAGCGCCGTGTGGTGATGGTCGAGGACTGGTGGCGCTCTTACTCCCAGGGCGAGGACGCGCTGATGGTGGCGAAGCGAAACGTCGAGGTCGAGCGCTTGAACGCGACCGCGCGCGAGCTGGTCCGATCCGAAGGCAGGTTGGGCAGCGAGGAGATCGAAGTCGGCGGCGCTGCCTTCGCTGCCGGCGATCAAGTCATCACCCGCGTCAACGACCGCGCCGGCGCATCTACAACCGCGAGCGCTGGGAGATCGCCCAGGTGGACGCCGAGCACGGGCGGATCGTCCTTGAGGGCATCGACCAGGCCCGGCGCGTCGAGGTCGGCCGCGACTATCTGGACCGCACCACCTTGGGCGGCGAGGCTCCGGCCCTGCAACACGCCTACGCCGTCACTACTTACTGCGCCCAGGGCACCACCGTCGACCGGGCCTACGTCATGGCCGATCCGAGCATGGACAAGCAGGAGTTCTACGTCGCCACGTCGCGCACACGCGAGCAGACCTACCTCTACGCCACGCCGGAGATCCAGGCCGAGCGCAGCGAGTACGCGCCTGCCGGGCCGGAGCGAGACGCCATCGCTCACGTTGGCGAAGCAGCAGAGCGCGACCGCGCCCAGACCGCCGCGCACGACGAGGCGCTACGAGGAGAACTGGCGAAGCTGCCCACGGCGGAGATCGCGGCGAAGCGAAGCGAGCTTGGCACCCCGGCCCGCTTCGAGGCGCAACATGAGGAGAGCTACGCGCGTCAGCTCCGCGCGGTCGAGGAACGGCGCGGCCAGGTCGAGCAGGCGAGCGCCAACCGCGAAGCGGTTGAAGCGCTCGGCTGGCGCGAGCGCCGCCACAAGCTGCCCCGCGCCAGCGAAAGCGAGCGGCTATTCAGCGAACGGCTGGCCGAGGAGAGGGCGCGGCTGGCGCAGATGGAGCCGCCGAGTAGTGCGGCTCGGCGCGAGCGCGAGATTGCCGGCCAGCTTCTCGACACCCGCTCGGCGCAAGCGCTCACAGCCGCGAGGATCGAGCCGCCCGCCTACATCGTCAAAGAGCTAGGGCAAAGGCCCGCCGATCCAGCGAAGGCCAAAGCCTGGGATAGCGGTGTCCAAAGCATCGAGGGATACCGGCTGGGACATGGCGTGAAGGACACCCGCAATGCCCTCGGCCGCGAGCCGCAAGACGCGGCAGCGCGAGCGGCTCGCGAGGCAGCCCGGCGAAGGCTTGCCGAGACTCAGCGCAGGCTCGGCCTTGAGCATCTAGTCAAGACCAGGCAGAGGACGAGGAGCATCGAGCGAGGCTTCAGCATTGGACGATGAGCGCCCCGACCCGTTTGATCGAAGCACCGCGCTCGCGGCCGTCAACCCCTTCGGGGCCGGGCGCTTCGCGCCCTTGACTGCCGCTCTCGCGGCGCTGGTTGGCGGGTAGGTCGGAGCAGAAAGATTCAGGTTTGATCGGGGGGAACACGGGTCATGAGCCAGTCGCGCTCTATCTCTTCGTAGAGCTGCCGAAGTTTGCGAGCATGTGGATGGGCTTGACGACCTTTATCCATCTGATTCCTTGCAAACTCAAGCTCCTCGGCTCGCTCGTCTGGAGACAAGCTGGCCTTTCGGGTCCAGACAAGAATTTGACTACCGAAGACATGCCAGACATGAACATCTCTGGTGCCGCGTCGGTCAATCTGATCAAGCAGGATCTGCTTAGCTTGCTCGACCTTGTCGCGGGCATCCACAGCATCTGGGTCCAGATACGCTGACTTCAAGAGATAGTAGGCCCACTCTGTTTCTACTCGATAGTCATGCTCGCCACCAGCCTTTGCCTGCTGGAGAAAATTACCGGCATGGCGAATGTTGCCGTGCTGAACCTCGAAAGCCCCCCGCTGAAGCCAGTAGTGGTATGAACTACTGAGCGCCTCCTCCAGCGAGTCATAGATGGCGCGCGCGTCATCAACGCGAAACGTCTTACCTATACGACCGTGCCCAATGAGGGCAGTTAGAAGCTTTGCATTGCGAGATTTTCGTTTTCCAGGCGTCGTCCGCATAGCCATCATGTGCGCGAGGCCCCTGTAGGGCTCAAGCATCTGACCCCGACGGCTCAATTCGTTGACTACAACTTCAGCCAACCTACGATGCCTAACCCGTATGTTATCTCCCCCCGGATTTGAAAGCAGACGTCTCGCAAGTAGGCGATCTAGTGCATATAGACCGGTGTTACTTATATCGCCAGCCGCAATAAGAATCTCATCCTTCGTTAGTCCGAAACGAAGTTCAGTAGAAATCGCTAGGACAGCGTAAATCAACTTTTGCTCAGGTTCAAGACTTTCGAACTCCTCAGTAACCTTTAGTTCAAAGCGCTCCCCCGAAGTCGCCTCAATCATCGCTACAAGTAGCTCCCTATTGCACTCATGGCGGATACGTTCTATCCGTGCGGCATGCGTGAGTTTCTTTAGAGCGCCAAGCTTGTTGTCTTTCTCTAGCGCAGAGACCAGTAACTCGATGTCACTATCTTCAAGGAGTGGAACGTTAATCTCCTTATAGAGTCCATCGTCAAGATTCTGGCCCAGAATATGATCCAGACGGGTTACTCGCATACCCAAAATAAGGGTCACATGTGGAAGTGAACTCTTTTGATCCTTCAGTAGATCTCTTAGCGATAGTCCGAATGTATCGGCGTCATCAATGACAACCGTCAGATCGTTTTGTTGCTCCACAAGTGCTCTCGACAGGTCGTGAGCGTCGAAATCGTGATCAGCCCCAATCCAACGTACGTCTCTGCCATCGGCGACCATGCGTAGCGCTAGGCGTCGAAGGGCAGTGGAGGTTCCAGAGCCGGCGGTACCGGCAACGACAATGCAGCCCTCTAGCTGAACTGGATCGAGCTGGCGTTCAAAATCGCGTTCGATGGCTCGACCCGAGCGAATGTCCTCCCAACTAGGTTCAGCCCCCATCAGATAATCAGAGCGAGTGGTGTCAGGGAGGCTTGCCAGTTCAGAAACCAGTGGAAGGCTAACTTCTCCTGTTCGCGGCGCGGCAGTTCTTCGAACGAGGTGCCCTTTTCGGGCGGCATCATCGAGCTCGGCCAACACCTCTATTGCAAACTCGTCAACTGTCGCGCGTATCCACCGAATATTGAAGGTCGCGAGCATTAGCTGGCGATCTTTAGGCAGCTGAGGGGTTACAAGGAAAGAGACTGGCCGCATCTCTCTCACGCCCCGAGTTCCTCGGGAGTCGCGCATCGCGATGTATTGCCAAAACAATGACTCTCGAATCTCAGTGCCGACAAAGACGGCTGTGTATGAAAGGAGGTCAGCCGTTAGTTGTCGATACAGAGGGTTTTCCTGGAGATGTCGCTGGCCGTACTGAGGGTCAGCAAAGGTTACGTCGGGAACATCATCGAGGGTTCCATTGAGATGGGTATAAAGAAGCTTGCCTTCGGTGACGGTTGGCAGTTGACCGTGAAGTCCCGAGTGAGGCACTATCTTGTTTGGAAGATCAAAACGTCGGGAGGCGGCGATCTCTAGGTCGTCGATATTGAGCGTGTAAGCCCTGCGCCAGGGGAGCGAAAGCCAAAGCTTGTGAATCTCACCGAGACTGTCGGGTGCAACGCGGAGTCGCTTATTAAGGAGCTCGGTAAGTCGAGTTCGGCCTTGGGCCAAGGCTACGGCGTAGGTGTCTGCGAGGGTTGAACCTTCGTCGGGCTCCTCTCCGGGTTCGATCAGGTCCCAGATGGCTCGCTTAAGTTCGGTGCCTTGCGGGACCTGTTCACCCTCAGCGTTGCTTGCACCTGCCGAGAAGCCGGCACCAGTAAAGAGCACCACCTCTCCACGGGCCATTTGGGCTCGAAGGCGCTCAATTGCGAGATCCCGATCCTCCACGTTGAAAAAGCTACTGGCGGAGTCGGCGGTTCTCTTCTCGGTTGCGCGCTGCCTGTGGGGGCCCATGACGTTGTCAAATGGAGGATTCACGGCTGGATGTACCGGGGCATGGTCGGTAAGCCCTAGGGGCCTCCCCGCAAAAGGCGCTATCGAGAGCCATGGCATCGAGCGTCCGGGCGTGGGTGCCTCGCCGTGCCACCGTCGTGCCACCCTGTGCCACCGTCACAACCGGATTCAGCCGGAGTCAACCGGACTCGGATGCGGTCCCGCCAGGTCTCCGCAAACCGCTCTAGCAAGCCGAATTTGAGGCCATAAGCGGAGGGGGAGGGATTCGAACCCTCGAGACACCTTTCGATGTCTGCCGGTTTTCAAGACCGGTGCATTCAACCGCTCTGCCACCCCTCCGGGGAGTAAGCGCACGCCCGATGCTAGACGCCATGGCCGAGGACTGCGATCGCTCTAGATGATTGTATTGTCTGCAATGCGTCGCTTGCTAATACTCGCCTCGGCGATGGTCTTCTTCGACGTCGTCTTCTTCTCGGCGATCGCGCCGTTGCTGCCGGATTACGTCGCTGAACTTGGGTTGAGCAAGGCTCAGGCCGGCGTGCTCTCCGCTTCCTATGCCGCCGGCACGCTGCTCTTCTCCCTGCCGGCCGGTTTGCTCGCTGCTCGCGCTGGCCCGCGCCGCACCGTGATCGGCGGCCTTCTGCTGCTCGGAGTCGCCAGCGTGGTCTTTGGCTTTGCCAACGAGTTCCTTCTGCTCGACGCCGCTCGCTTTACCCAGGGAGCCGCCGGCGCTCTGATCTGGTCGGGTGCTCTCACCTGGCTGGTTACGACGGCTCCGCCGGAGCGCCGCGGCTCGGTGATCGGCACCGCGCTCGGCACCGCCGTCGCCGGCGCCCTGTTCGGGCCGGCGCTGGGAGCGTTGGCGGCCGAGGTCGGCACCGAACTGATCTTCAGCGCTGTGCTCGGCGTGGCGGTGGTGCTCGCCCTCGTTGCGGCTCGCCTGCCGGAGGCGGAGGCGCCGGAGCGGCAGGACCTGCACGAGGTCGTCGAGGCGATGTTCAGCCGGCCGATCGTCTTGGCGACGGCCTTCGTCGCGATTCCTTCGGTGATGTTCGGTGCGGTCGAGGTACTGGTGCCGCTGCAGATTGCGGATCTGGGCGGTGGCCACGCGTTGATCGCCGGCGGGTTCATCGCCGGCGCGGCCCTGGAGGCCGTGCTGGCCCCGGTTGCCGGTCGTTACTCCGATCGGGCCGGGCGGCGCATGCCCTTCATGGTCGGGCTCAGCATCTGCGCCGTGGCGATGGCCGCCGTCGCCCTCGGGCAGTCCATGGGCGTGGTGATGGCGGGCTTGATCCTCACCTCCCTGGGCGGTGGGATCTGCTTCACCCCCGCGCTGACGATGCTTTCGGAGATGGCGGAGTCCTCCCGCCTGCATCAGGGTTTTGCCGCCGGTCTCTCCAACATGGCATGGGCGGCTGGCCAGGTCGTCGGAGGTCTTGCCGGGGGCGGTGTCGCCAGCGTCGCCGGTAACGCGGCGCCGAGCCTTGCGATCATCGTTCTCCTGCTCGCCACCGTCTTTTACTCGTTCCACGCACTGGCGCCGCCGGCTGTGCGGACCGTCGAGGGCTGACCGGGTTAGGCTCTTCGCTCGCATGTCTTCGAGCGGTGCAGAGCAGGGGCGGTCTCGCCGGGCCTGGCGCAACTGGGCCGGCGACCAGGGCTGCACGCCGTTCGAGCAGCTGCGACCGCGCAACCGCGAGGAGCTGGCCGCGGAGATCGTCGCGGCCGCCGCGGCCGGGCGCAAGATCAGCGTCGCCGGCAGCGGCCACTCCTTCACCGAGACGGCGATGACCGACGGCACGATGATCGACGCCGGCGCGCTCAGCGGCGTGATCGACGCCGATCGGTCTTCTGGCCTGGTCAAGGTCGGCGGCGGGACCGTTCTCGCCGCACTCAACGAGGAGCTGCACAGGCTTGGTCTGGCAATGGAGAACCTCGGCGATATCGATCGCCAAACGGTCGCCGGAGCGATCGCCACCGGCACCCACGGCACGGGGGCGAAGCTGCGCAATATCTCCTCCCAGGTCGAGGCGATGGAGTTCGTCCTCGCCGATGGCTCGCTGCGCGAGCTGGACGCTGCCGGAGATCCCGACCTGCTCAGGGCCGCTCGGGTAAGCATCGGTGCGCTTGGGGCTGTCTCGTCTGTGACGTTGCGCTGCGTTCCCGCCTTCACCCTGCACCGGGTCGATACGCCCTGCCCGCGCGAGGAGGTCTTCGACGCCTTCCAGCAGCGCGCCGACGAAAACGACCACTTCGAGCTGTTCACTTTTCCTTACGCCGACTCGGCCCTCGTTTTGGAGCGCAATCACAGCGACGGGCCGCCGCGCCCGCGCGGCCGGACCGCCGCCTTCCTCAACGACATCGTGCTGGAGAATTGGGCGCTGGAGGCGATCTCCGCCGCCGGCAAGCTCTTCCCGCGCGGCATCCCCTCGCTTTCGCGCCTCGCCGCCTGGCTCGCCTCCGGTAGCAAGTCGACCGATCGCAGCGACCGGATCTTTGCCAACGAGCGCCGCGTCCGCTTCACCGAGATGGAGTACGGAGTGCCGCGCGAGCACGGGCCCGAGGCGGCGCGGCGGGTGATCGAGTGGGTGCGCTTGAACCGCTACCCGGTCTTCTTCCCGATCGAGATGCGGGTGACCGCCGCCGACGATGCCCTGCTCAGTCCCTCGCACGAGCGTGACACCGCCTACATCGCCGTCCACCAGTACCGCGGCATGGAGTGGCGCCCCTACTTCGAGGCGGTCGAGTCGATCATGAACGAGTACGGCGGCCGGCCCCACTGGGGCAAGCGCCACTTCCAGACCGCGGCGACCCTTGCCGAGCGCTACCCGCGTTGGGCCGATTTCCAGGCGGCGCGGGACGAGCTGGATCCGAACCGCGTATTCGCCAACGAGTACGCCGAGCGCGTCCTCGGCCCCTGATCCGGAGTGGTGCAACGTCTTGTCCACCTATTGCGTGGATAAAACGTTGCACCCGATCTAGAGGAAGGTTTGGCCCTCGCCCCGGTAGGTCGGGACGACATCGACGATCTCTCCCCCTTCGACCAGGTGGAGGGCGTCGAAGCGCTCGCAGAGCTCACCGGCCTTGGCGTGGCGCATGTAGACGCGATCGCCGATCTGCAGGTCGCGGGCCGCGGCGCCGCTGAGCGGGGTCTGTACCTCACCGGCGCCCTCCTCTTCGTCGAGCTCGAGGCCGGCGGGCAGCCACGGAGACGGAAGCCGTGCAGTGTCGCCGTTGCCCGAGGCGAGGTAGCCGCCGCCGAGTGCCGTGGCAACGCCAGCCGTTGGCTTGCGCACGATCGGCAGGGCGAAGCCGGCGGCTGGCGTCAGCGTGAAGCGGCTGTAGCTGTCGAAGAGGGTCGGGGCGTAGAAGCCAGAGCCGGCGGCGATCTCCGTTACGGCGTCCTCGGCACCGGTCAGCTCGAGGCTGCCGGTGCCGCCGCCGTTGACGATCGGCAGCTCGGCGAACTCGCGGATCGCGGCAACCACCGCGCCGCGCCGCCCGGCTAGCTCGGCGGCTGAGCGGCGCTGCATCGTCCGGATCATGGCGCCGCGCAGGCGCCGGCCAGGAGGCTGGTCGCCGACGCCGGCGATCTGGCCCTCGTAGGACATCAGCGCCGCCAGCTCGATCTGGGGGCGGCGCTCGATCTCTTGGGCCAGGGCTACTGCCTGCTCGACCGTGTGCACGGGCGAGCGCTTCGGCCCGACCTTGATCCGCCCGCCCAGCGCCCACCAACCCGCGTCGAGGTCGATGCAGACCCGTACCGGTGCGGCGCCCGCTCCCAGCACCGACTCGATCGCGTCGAGGTGCCCGGTGCAGTCGACCATGACGATCGGCGCGCCCTCGGGGTTGGCGACGGAGCGCAGCGCCAGCTCGCCCAACGCCCCGGTGTCGGCCGTCGGGTAGGCGAGCAGGAGGTTCTCGAAGCCGCTCTCCGCAAGCCAGAGCGTCTCCGGCAGGGTGAACGTCATCAGACCGGCGAAGCGCTCGTCGCGGCGCAGGATCCGCTCGAGCAGGTCGCGGCAGCGCACCGACTTGCTGGCCACGCGGATCGGCTTCGCCCCCGCTCGCGCCAACATCGCGTCGCCGTTCGCCCACATCGCATCGAGGTCGACGAAGGCGAACGGCGCCTCGACCTGCTCGAAGATCTGCTCTAGCTGCAAGTGGGAGCGGTCCGGCACGACCACGAGACTAACCGCGTCACCTCCCGTGACTTCCTACAATCGGGCGGAACGCCCGGAGAGGTGGCCGAGTGGCTGAAGGCACTCGCCTGCTAAGCGAGTAGGGGGCGCAAGCTCTCTCGAGGGTTCGAATCCCTCCCTCTCCGCTTCAGCCTGGCCGCAACTTTGATCGCTCAGTGACCTTTTAGTAGTTGAGCGTATGGAGTCTGGGGCGAAACAGGAGAGGAATCGAGTGCCGGCCGATAGCGTGCTCGAGAACCAGCTTCGGGCGCGGTTGGCGGCGGAGCTGAAGCCGCGCAGCACGAGCGCATCGGAGTTGGCCGTGGCCCTGGGAGAGCCGTTGGCGCTGGTCACCTACCACTGCCGCGTATTGGAGCAATTTGACGGCCCTGCGCCGTCTGGCAGCTCCTAGTCAGGTGCGGGCGCGCAGGACGACGCGGCCGCCGCGGGCGGGGATCATCGTCACGTTGCGGTGCAGCGCGCGCTCTGGCTCGGGCTCGGCCGCCTCGAGGTCGAGCCGGCGGGCCGTCGCCTCCAGCACGACGCGCATCTCGGCCATCGCCAAAGCGGCGCCGAGGCAGCGGCGAATGCCGCCGCCGAAGGGGATCCACTCGTAGGTGCCGGGTTTGCGGCCGAGCCAGCGCTCGGGGCGAAACTCGAAGGGCTCCGGATAGAGGTCCTCGCGGTGGTGGACGAGGAGGATGCTCATCCCGATCGGCGTGTTGGCGGAGACGCCGTAGGGGCCGAGTTGCCAGGGCACCGTTACGCGGCGGCCGATGAACGGAACGACGGGGCGGGAGCGCATGCTCTCGACGATCGTCGCCTCGACCTGCTCCTCGGCGTTACCGCCGTTGCGGGTCGCCTCGCGCAACGCCTCGTGGGCTTGCGGGTTGCGCACCAGGCGCTCCCAAGCCCAGGCGAGTGAGTTGGCCGTCGTCTCGTGGCCGGCGAGGACAAGGGTGAGGAGCTCGTCGCGGACTTCTTTGTCGTCCATCGCATCGCCGTCCTCGGTTCGCGCCTGCAGGAGCAGGGAGAGGATGTCGCGTCGCTCGGCCAGGTGCTCGTCGGCGCGGCGGGCGCGGATCACCGCGTAGGTGGGGCGGTCGAGCAAGGTGACGCCGAGCTTGATCAACCCGGAGGCGTCTTCGCGGCCGATGCTGAGCAGTTCGCCGGCCTGGCCGAGCGGCGAGGTCGAGATGTTGACCATGCGCTTGACCGTCGAGCGCATCCGATCCTCCGGAGTGCCGCGCTCGGGCCTGCCCTCGATGCCGAAGATCCCGGCCATGATCACGTCGAGGGTGATCGCCTGCATCCGCGGTGCGATGGCGAAGGGCTTGTTGAGCGGCCAGCGGTCGAGCTCGCGTTCGGTCGCCGTCGCGATCATTTCGGTGTAGCGCTCGATCGCCTCGCCATGGAAGGGCGGCAGCAGCAGCTTGCGCTGGCGCATGTGCCGCTCGCCGAGCGAGGTGAGGACGGAGCCGGTGCCGAGGATCGGCCGCAGCGGCGACTCGCCGGTAAGCGACGGCGCCAGCTCGGGTTTGGCGGTGAAGAGCGAACGGACGTGGTCGGGGTGGCTGGTGACGACCGGACCGCCCGGCATCGCTGTGCGCATGCGGAAGGTCTCGCCGATGCGCCGGTGGGCGCCGAAGACGTACTCGATCTGGCGCATGCTGAAGCGCAACATCTGCGCGGTGCGGGGGAGCGGCACGATGGGAGGTTTGCCGAGATCGGCTAGCTCGGCCGACTCGATCGGTCCAGCGGGAGAGGGAGGCGCCTCGCCGACGAGGTGCGGGAAGGCTGGCTCCTCGGCGCTGGCGGGACGCTCGGCGACGCTGCTCACCGGCCCATTGTCACAGAGATCGGTGTCAAGGTCGCATCTGCGAGGTGCGATGCGTCACGCACTACAGTCATAACGATGCAGCCGAGCAGGCGGACAAAGATCATCGCCACGGTGGGGCCGGCGAGCTGGGGCGCCGACGTCCTGCCGCGCTTGATCGAGGCCGGCGCCGACGTCCTCCGGCTCAACTTCTCCCACGCTGACCGCGACCGTCACGCACGCACGGTTGAGGCGATCCGGGCCGCCGCCGAGCAGGCCGGGCGCGAGGTCGCGGTGCTCGGCGACCTGCCGGGCCCGAAGCTGCGGATCGGCGAGCTGCGCGACGACGTCGCCGAGCTGGAGACCGGGATGCACGTGAAATTGACCCCGCAGAAGGTCGAGGGCGACCGCGAGACGATCCCGGTCACCTGGCAGGGAGTCACCTCACTGCGCGAGGACGAACCCGTCTACCTCGCCGATGGCTCGATTCGCCTGCGCGTGCGTGGGCCGGAAGACGGGGGCATCGACTGCGAGGTCGAGGTCGGTGGCACGCTCTCCTCGCACAAGGGGATGAACGTGCCCGGCATTGTCACCCCGGCCGCGACCGCCGGCGACCTCGGCTGGGTCGAGTTCGCGGTCGAACAGGGCATCGACCTGCTCGCTGTTTCGTTTGTCTCAACGGCCGCTGACCTCGAGCCGGTGAGCGAGCGGCTGCGCGCGCTCGGTTCCGACATCCCGCTGATCGCCAAGATCGAGAAGCAGACGGCGGCCGAGAACGCCGAGGAGATCGTTGCCGCTGCGACCGGCGGGATCATGGTCGCCCGCGGCGATCTCGGGATCGAGGTGCCGCTCGCCCAGGTGCCGGTTCTGCAGAAGCGCCTGATCCGCGCCGCCGGCAAGCGCTCCAAGCCGGTGATCACGGCGACCCAGATGCTGGCCTCGATGGTGATCGCACGCCGCCCGACGCGAGCCGAGGTGACCGACGTTGCCAACGCGATCTACGACGGCACCGACGCGGTAATGCTCTCCGAGGAGACCGCCGTAGGCCAGCACCCGATCGAGTCGGTGCGGGTGATGGACCAGATCGCCCGTGCCACCGAGCCCGACCTCCCCTACGGCGAGTGGCTCTTCGGCCGCACCGACCAGGCGACCCAGGACGTCGCCGACTCGGTCGCCCAAGGCGCCGTCGGTGCGGTCTATCGCCTCGGCCTCTCGGCCCTGGTCGTGCCGACGACCAGCGGCCGCACCGCGCGATTGGTCTCCGCCCACCGCCCCAACGTGCCGGTGCTGGCGATCTCACCGCGGATCGACACCGTGCGTCGCCTCAACCTGCTCTTCGGTGTCAAGGCGGTGCTGCACGAGCAGGAGACCGACATTCGCACCCTGCTCCACGATTGCGCCGGGCTCGCCGGCGAACAGGGCATCGCCGCCTCCGGCGACCTGATCGCGATTACCGCGGGCCTGCCCGAGCAGGAGCTGGGCACGAATTTGTTCGAGGTCCATAGGGTTCCCTGAGGTATTCGAGAACGACGAGGAGGCGCGGGTGAGCGAGGGAGACGTAGTGGTTCGTGTGGAGCGCGACGAGGGTGGGCTCGCAGTGATGACCCTCGACAGCCCGCCGCTCAATCTCTTCGACAGGAGCATGTTCGACGGCCTGCTGGCTGCGGTCGACGACGTTGAGGGCGACCCACCGCGGGCGCTGCTAGTCCGTGCCGAGGGTCGCGCCGTCTCCGGTGGCGTCAACGTCGCCGAGTTCGACGGCCTTACCCCCGAGCGGGCGAGTGAGCTCTGGGACGAGCTGATCGGCGTCGTCGAGCGGGTCGAAGCGCTGCCGTTGCCGGTCGTCTTCGCCGCCCACGCGCTCACCCTGACCGCAGCCTTCGAGCTGGCGCTGGGCTGCGACCTGATTCTCGCCGCCCGCTCGGCCAAGTTCGGCCTGGTCGAGAAAGTGGTCGGCCTGACGCCGTCGATGGGCGGCACGCAGCGGCTCGCGGAGCGGGCCGGCAGCGGCCGCGCCCGTGAGTTCGTGATGACCGGCGAGCTGTACGGCGCGGAGGAGATGGAGCGCTGGAACGTCGTCAACCGTGTCTTCGACGACGAGGGCTTCGACGAGCGAGCGCGCGCCTTTGCCTCTGAGCTGGCCGCCGGTCCGACCAAGGCCCACGCGATGACGAAGCTGGTCTTGCGCCGCTTTCGCGAGGGCGGGATTCCGGCGGCCGATGAGGCGATCCGCACCGAGGCCGGCGAGCTGTTCGCCACCGAGGATCTGCAGCGGGCGGTCAAGACCTTCCTCGAGCATGGCGGGCCAGGCCACGCCAGCTTCGAGGGTCGCTGAACGGGGTAGGGTTCGCGCCGATGACGGACTTCGACGCGATCGCCAAAGGGATGACTCTCGCCGTGCCTTTTGCCGGGCATTTGGGACTTGAGATCACCCACGTCGCCGAGGGCGAGGCGCTCGTCGTGCTCCCCGAGGGCCACGAGCTGACCAACCACGTCGGTTCCCAGCACGCCGGCGCCCTCTTCACCGTGGCCGAGACGGCATCCGGGGCCGCCTTCGTCGGCGCCTTCGCCGAGCGCATGGGCGACGTCACCCCGCTCGCCCGCAACGCCGAGATCTCCTACGAAAAGATCGCCAAGGGCCCGATCGAGGCAAGCGCCAAGCTGGGCGTCGATCCAGCCGCGGCCCTGGCCACCCTCGACGCCGAGGGCAAGGTCGTCTTCCCCTGCGAGGTAGAGCTGAACGACGCCGACGGCCAGCGCGTAGCGACGGCCGTAGTCCAGTGGCACGTGCGGCTGAACAAGCCCACCGAGCCCGAAGCCGCCTAACCAGGCCCCCAAGTCCCTAGAATCGCCGTCCGGGCATTCCAAGCCCACAATCCCGCGCCAGTAGCTCAGTTGGATAGAGCGTCGGTCTACGAAACCGAAGGTCACAGGTTCGAATCCTGTCTGGCGCGTTCGCGCAGGGGTCGCAGCGCCCGGGCCTTGCAAGGATTCGCGCGTGGTCGAGGGTTCCGCAGAGCAGAACGTCAACTTGGTCGCTGAGCTGCATCGGCGGCAGGGCGAGATGTATGCGGGTGGCTCTGGGCTGCGGGCGAGCCGCGTTAGCTCCCTCCGCCGCGTTTGAACTCGCCGCTAGGCGGCCACGGGCGCTTTTCGGCGCTTAGCCAGGATGGCTTGTGCCCCATGCGAGGGCCTGACCGTGATGTTGCGGCGGCGGGCAACCTCGGGGCCAGTGGCTTTGGGCATGAGCTCGAAGCTGGCGAGGGCGCTGCGGAGGACGATCTTCATCTCCAGCATCGCGAAGCTGGCGCCCAGACAACGGCGGCGGCCGCCGCCGAAGGGGATCCAGGTGTAGGTGCCCGGTTGCTCGTCGAGGAAGCGCTCCGGGCGGAAGGTGTCGGGATCCGGATAGATCTCGGGGTCGTGGTGGATCAGGTAGCTGTTGAGGACGAGGCTGCAGCCCACCGGATAGGTCCAGCCGCCGATCTCGATCGGCTTGGCGACCAGGCGGGGGGCGACGTTGGGCAGCACTGGCCGGATCCGCAGCGTCTCCTGGATCGTCGCCGTCAGGTAGGCGTCCTCGCCGGCGTCGATCTCCTCGACCAGCCGGTCCAGCACCCGCGGGTCGTGGCCGAGGCGCTCGAAGGCCCAGGCTAGGGTCGAGGCCGTCGTCTCGTGGCCGGCGATCAGCAGCGTCATCAGCTCGTCGCGGATCTCCTGCTCGCCCATCGGCGAACCGTCGTCGTGGCGCGCCTCGACCAGCATCGCCAGCACGTCGTCGCGCTCGGCGCTTTCTGTACGGCGCTCGACGATCAGCTCGAAGAGCAGCTCGTCGACCTCTTCCTGCATGCGGACGAAGTGGGCGAAGGGGCCGACTCGTTCGGCGATCCGCGCCGCAACGCTGTCCTTCGGCGGCGGCATCAGGCTGACCGGCTTGTCGCCGAACTCGAGCATCGCCTGCAGCCGCTCGCGAAGGGTCTCGAAGCGCGCCCCGGGATCGAGCCCGAAGACGGCGCGGAGGATGATCCTCAGCGTCAGGTCCTGCATGCGCGGGTGCAGTTCGACCGGCACGTCTCGCGGCAGCTGCGCCAGCTCCTCGCTCGTCACTTCTTCCATCAGGCCGGTCAGGCGCTCCATGCGCTCGCCGTGGAAGGCCGGCAGCAGCAGCTTGCGCTGTCCCATGTGCGCCGATTCGTCGAGCAGCAGCACCGAGTTGCCGCCGACTATCGGCTCGAGGACGCGCGCTCCCTGGCCCGGGCGCAGGACGTCGGGCGGGGCGGTGAAGACTTCCTTCACCTCCGCCGGGTCGGTCAGCATCACGAAGGACGGCGAGAGCGGCAGCTTGATCGTGAAGCGCTTGCCGTAGCGCTCGCGGCACTGCCGCAGGAAGGCGAAGGGGCGCGTCCAGAAGCCGATGCTCTGGATCGCGGAGGGGTAAGGGGGACCGGGCGGTAGGCCAGTTGGTCTCATCTTCTCGACCGTCGAGTATTCCACGACTGAGAGATTTGCTTCAATCGGATCACCAGAGAAAGGAGGTGGTCCTATTTTGAGTCACATGCTTCAGGGGACACTGGAGGTGCAGGGCCGCTAGGCGCCGCACTGTTTCGGCCGCCCGGCGGAATCCAACCCGGGCACCGGCGAGCAAAGGGAGACCGGGCGTTGTCCCACCCGGCCGTGGTTCCCGCGTTCGTTCCCAAGCACCTGGCAAGGGCCGCCTCCGGGCGGCCCTTGCTCTTTGATCGCGCCTTGCAATGCAAGTGCTCCGCAGGCTAGGGTGGGCGCAATGGCGGTCAAGCTTCATCGCTGCTCGGCAATGTGGGTCAAGATCGACGCCCACCCCTGCTGGCGTGTGCAGAAGGCACTCGATGAGCAGGGGGTCGAGTACGAGGTCGTCAAGGGGCCGCTGCGCCCCGGCAAGCGCGAAGAGCTCGACCAGCTCTCGGGCCAGCGCAAGTACCCGGTGATCGAGTTCGAGGACGGCCGCTCCTACCGCGCCGAGTCCGCCGAGATGGCGGAGAAGATCCGCGCCGGAGAGCTTTTCGACGGGCCCGCGGCCGGCCCAGCCGCGTAGTGGCCAAGCTCAGGTTCCAGATCTCGGTCTCGCTCGACGGCTTCATCGCCGGACCGGACCCGAGTGAGGAGGACCCGCTCGGCAAGGGCGGGATGCAGCTGCACGAGTGGGCCTTCAAGCTCGCCGCCTGGCGCGAGCCGCACGGCCGCGAGGGCGGCGAGGTCAACGCCAGCACCGCGATCATGGAGGAAGCGCTCAGCAACGTCGGCGCGACCGTGATGGGCCGCAAGATGTTCGGCGGCGATCCGGGGCCCTGGGGCGAGGATCCGTGGGATGGCTGGTGGGGTGACGACCCGCCCTTCCACACCCCCGTCTTCGTCCTCACCCACCACGAGCGCGAGCCGCTGGAGAAGCAGGGCGGCACGAACTTCACCTTCGTCACCGACGGCATCGAGTCGGCGCTGGAGCAGGCCAAGCAGGCGGCCGGCGGCAAGGACGTCTCGCTCGGCGGCGGCGCCGACGTCGCCCAGCAGTACCTGGCGGCTGGCCTTATCGACGTGCTCGAACTCAACGTCGTGCCGGTCCTGCTCGGCAGCGGCACGCGGCTCTTCGACAACCTCGGCGGTGCCGACCTCGGCTTCGAGCAGGTGCGGGCGATCGAAGCCCCCGGCGTCACCCACCTCAAGTACAGCCTCTCCGCCTAGACCTCGATCCAGGTGCCTTTCGGGCCGAGGTTGCGGACCGGCGTCTCGCCGATTCGGCTCTCGCATCCCCACGACTCGTGGATGTGGCCGCAGACCGCCAGGCGGGGACGCTTCTCTTCGATCGCCCTCAGCAGGGCGGGGCTGCCGAAGTTCATCCCGGAGCCGTTGCTGTCGCAGTGATCGCGCGGAGGGGAGTGGAGGACGAGGATCGCGTTTTCGGGACAGGGCGCCAGCATCGCTGCCGCCCTCTCGTCGTCGAGGTCGAAGCTCCACTCCCAGGGGGTGGCGGGGACGCCGGCGCCGAGCCCGTAGAAATCGGCCCCCTCGATCCTCGTGCCGCTGCCGTGCAGGACCGTGGCGGCGTTCCAGCCCGTCGCGTCCTCGCGCAGCGCGTCCTCGGTCTCGTTGTTGCCCGGGACCAGCACGGTCGGCGTCTTTATCGCCGCCAGGGCGTCGATGGTTTCCGCCAGTCCCTCGTGTACCGAGGCGAAGTCGCCGGCCCCGATCACCACGTCGGCCTCGGCCGACATCGCGACCAGCTCGGCCGCCTGGCCGAGGTCCCGGTGCAGGTCGCTGAAGGCGAGCAGCTTCACGAGCCGAAATCTAGCTGGCGCCGCTCGGGGTCGCCCGCGCCTGTAACATCGACCGCAGACGAAAAGTTTCGAACCTGTGACATTCAGCGCGCAACGGTTGCGGCCGGCCGAGGCACGATGGAGGCATGGAGGCGATGAGAGTGAACTGGACAGATGATCGTCTGGACGCGTTGAGCGACCGGATGGATGAACGCTTCAACCATGTCGACCAACGCTTCGAGCAAGTCGACCAACGCTTCGAGCAGGTTGACCGACGTTTCGAGCAAGTCGACCAACGCTTTGACCGTGTCGAAGCCAACATGCGTGAGCTGCGCGGTGAAATGAACGGACGCTTCGATCGGCTCGATGCACGCTTCGATGCCATGCAGCGGACCCTTTTTCTGGCAGCGGCGGGCGTTGTTGCTTCTTTGATCGGTCTGATCGCGACGCAGCTCTAGGCCTCTCGGACCTCGGCGGCAGCCGCACGCCGGGGCAGCCGCTCGCGCCAGGGCTTCGCCGGTTCTTCCTCTGCGCGGGCGCCGAGGTCGAAGTAGAGCAGGGTGCGCCCGAGAGCCACGTAGGGAACGAGCAGGGCGAAGACGACCGAGCCGATCACGTTGATCCAAAGCAGCGAGAAGTTGGTGAAGATCAGGGTGAAGCCGAGCACCGGCCCGGCGGCGATGCTGAGCAGCCAGAAGAAGCCGAGGGCCCGTACGGCGTGCCACCAGCGGCCGCGCACCCGAGCGGAGCTGCCGCGGAAGGCATCGCGGATGCCCTTGTCCTCGACGAGGATCTCCTGCTGGACGAACTGCCAGCAGACGATCTTGTAGACCGCGACGGGGATCCCGATGATCGTGATGGCAAGCCCCAGTGCCGCCAGTGGCGGCAGTAGCGAGCCCCCCGCCACTCGCCAGAAACGGCGCAGCATGCCCCGCCAGGAGTCGAGGAAGCTCATCCCGCCGCCTTCGAGCAGCAGGCGCACGGCAAAGATCGCCACCGCGGCGACGATCGCTTCGGCGATCGGCAGTCCGAGCGATTCGACCGTGTCGGCGAGGCCGAGGTGAGCGCCGGAACGACCGGTGGCGTTATCGATGCCACGTTGTCCAGCGATCAGGGCGGCGAGCCCGCGCACCCCGCCGACAATCACCAGCGCGCTCAACCCGATCGGCACCATCGTTCGCCAGTGCCGCCCGTAGAGCTGCCGCGCCGCGCGCACGATCTGGCCGAAGGCGCGGCGCTGGCGCAGCTCGGTCAGGTCGACTGGGCCCCACTTGGTCACGCCGACGAAGAGGATCAGCAGCAGGGCCGGGATCGCGATCATCGCGAGCGCCGCCGGCCGCGAACGCGACTCGACGTTGATCACATCGGAGACGGTCGAGACCGCGCCGCAAAAGGCGCCGCTGACCGCGGGCCCGGCGAACGAGCCGCCCGGCACCCGCGGGCTCGTCGTTCGCTGGTCTTCCATCCAGGAGAACGGTTCGAGCCATTGCCTCTTCGTCAGCGGACCGGTCGGCCCGTTGTTGAAGCCCTTCTCCTGCTGGCCCCAGTGGCCGAAGTAGGTGAGCCACTTGAAGCGGCCGGTGGTGGTGGGAAACGTCGGGATCGCGACCGGGTGGACCCGCAGTTCGCGCAGCGGTTCGCTGGTGTTGTCGCAGCCGACGCCGGAGCCTTTCGCTCCGTTCTGGACGTAGACGGTCGAGTCGTAGAAGGTCGCGTGCGAACCGGCTGCGGGGTAGACGACCGGGTGGGTCCCTTCCTTCTCCACCTTCGGGTCTTCCCAGTCGGCACGCTCGCCGCCGGCGTGCTGGAAGAGGATCATTTCGCTCGGTCCTTCGGCGAGGGCCTGGCGCGCGGTGTTCGCTTCGAAGGCGATCTGCATGCCCTCCCAGTCGCCCTCGTGCAGGTCGTTGAACTGGTTGAAGTACCAGAAGAACCAGTACTGGACGACCAGCCCCGGCCGGCCGACCTGGCGGGCGATGTGGGCGTAGGTCGTGGGGGGTGCCTTGCCTTCGCGCTCCAGCTGCAGGAAGTCGCGGGCGTAGACGCACGTGTCCCCAAGTGGATCGCCGGGAAGTTCGAGATGGTAGGGGTCTTCGAGCCCCGCGATGTCAGCGGCCGTTGGTGCCCGCTTTACCAATACTTCTTTGCCGTCTTCTTCAACTCGCTTGAGGCGGACCGAGGGGTTGCCGAGCACCGTCGAGACGCTCGTCGGCTCGTACTGCTCGGCCGAGGTTTCACACGGTGGGTCCTGCTCTTCGCGCAGCATCGCGATCGGCGTGTAGGCCTGGATCAAGCGCTGGGCGGGGGAAGGGGCCGCCTCGGCCGCGGCCGGCTGGAGCAGCAGCGCAAGCGTCGCGATCGTCAGTGCGAGGCGACGCGGCCGGACGGTCACCCGGCCAACGTACCAGCGTCACTCGTGGGCGTGGTGCAACGCGCTATCCGTCTATTCACGGAGAAAGCGCTGCACCCGCCGGGCTCGCGCCGGGCTCCTCCTCGACCGCTTCCTCGACCTTGCCGGCGGGCATCGCGGCCAGGGCGATGACGAAGGCGAGCGCCATCACGCCGGCCATCGCGTAGAAGACGGTGCGCGAGGCGAGGGCGAAGTCGTGCTGGACGGCGGCGAAGAGCTGCTGCGCGTGCTTGCCCGCCGCTTCGGCGAAGCCGGCGCTGCTGCTCGAGCTGCCTTGGCTGATCGAGTCGGCGATCTGGTCGGCTTTCGCCTTCGGCACTCCCTGGGCGCCGAGGGTCGACTCCAGGTTCGCCTTGTTCTCCAGGATCAGGATCGTTCCGAGCACGGCGAGCCCGAGGCTGGAGCCGAAATTGCGCACGGTCTGGGTGATCCCGGTCGCCTCGCCGTAGTGGCTCGCCGGCAGGCGGTTGAGCGCGTCGGTGTTGGCCGGTCCGAGGACGAGGCCGACGCCCGCCCCGGCGAGGACGATCCAGTACCACTGCGAGCTGACCGAGAGGTCCGGGAGCGAGTGGGCCCAGAGGGCGAAGCCGACCGCCGCGACCGCGCAGCCGAGCACCACCGACGGCCGCGCCCCGACCCGGTCGAGGATCCTGCCTCCCCATTGCGAGGCGGTGGCGAAGCCCGCGAAGAAGATCAACAGGTAGAGGCCCGTTTCCGAGGCGCTTTCGCCGAGCGAGATCTGCGCGTACATGCTGGCGAAGAAGAAGAGTGGGACGAAAGGGATCATCAGCAGGAAGAGGATCGCGTTGTCGACCGCAAAGGCGCGGTTTTCGAAGATCCGCACCCGGATCAGCGGGTTGGCGACGCGCAGCTCGAAGGCGACGAAGGCGGCGATCAGTGCCAGCCCGGCGGCGATGCAGCCCCAGGTGAGCACGCTGCCCCAACCCCAGACGCTCGACTGCTGCAGGCCGAGGATGGCAAGGCCCATGCCTCCCGAGATCAGCACCGTGCCGCGGTAGTCGAGTGGCGCCGGGTGCTTGTGGTCGTCGGGTTTGGCGATCGCGGTCAGGATCAGGGCGATGATCGCGACCGGGATGTTGACCCAGAAGATCGTCCGCCAGCTGATCTCGACCAGGTAGCCGCCGGCGAGCGGGCCGATCGAGGTCAGGCCGCCGGTGATCGCGAAGAAGATCGCCATCGCGCGGCCGCGCTCGCGCACCGGGAAGGCGCCGAGGACGATCGCAAGCGCGGCCGGGAACATGATCGCCGCGCCGGCGCCCTGGATGATGCGGAAGGTGATCAGCCAGACCTCGTCGAGGTTGCCGGTCGGCGTCGCCCCGCAGAGGCCGGAGGCGGTGGCGAAGACGATCACGCCGAGCACGACCATGCGACGGTGCCCGGCGATGTCGGCCAGTCGCCCGCCGAAGGCGAAGAGCGCCGAGAGCGAGAGCAGGTAGCCGTTGATGATCCACTGCACCCCGGTCGCGGAGAGCGAGAGGTCGTCCTGCAGGCTGGGAACCGCGATCGCGACGATCGTCATGTCGATGAAGGTCATCGAGACGGCGAAGATCATCGCCGCGAGGATCAGCTTCTTGTTGGCACTGCCACTGTCGTTCATGCTCGACCGGTTTGCCAAGAGCCCGTCGAATCCTCCTCGTTCGATAATCTCGCCCGCGCATGCCCGACGTCTTCTGGATCGGCCTCACTCTCGCCGTCGCGATCTTTCTGATCGGCGTCATCTCCGGCGCCCGCTCGCGCACGACCAGTCTCCGCACCGGTGCCGCTATGGGCGCCTACCTCGGCATCATGCTGGCCTTCCCGCTGCTGGCCATCGGCATCGCCACCAGCTGAGCGTCGCGGCCTGCGCCGGCAAGGCGAGAGGTCTTTTTGCATTAATAGAGTTTCGTAGAGGAAACTCTGGATGCCTCGATACGCAAAGCCGCTTTTCATCCCTCTGGTATTCGCGCTGGCCGTCCTGGCCGGTTGCGGTGGCAGCGCCGACTCGGCCGAGGCGCCTGCTGCCGGCCTTCCGAAAGAGATAGTGATCGGGGCCGCGATTGCCAAGACCGGCTACCTCGTCCCCTACGACGGCAACATCGCGGCGATCGAACAGCTGGTCGACGAAACCAACGCCAAGGGCGGCATCGATGGGCACAAGCTGGCGATAGTGCAGGCCGATAACCGTTCCGATCCCCAGCAGGCCCCGGTGGCCGCCCAGCAGGTGGTCGAAGAGGGGGCGGACGTTCTCCTCTTCAGTTGCGAGGCGCTGACGGCGGCCGCCGCGGCGCCGGTGGCCGAAGAACACGACGAGCTCAACTTCACCATGTGCGCCAGCGAACCTGGCTTTGGGCCGCCATATACGGGCCACCTCTCCTTCAGCGGCAATCCGAACTTTCTCAGCGAGGTGAGTGCGGGAGCTTCCTTCTTGCACCAGCGGGGGATCGAACGGCCCTTCCTAATGTGCGACACGGCAATCGTCATGGGCAAGGTCCAGTGCTCTGCCTTCAAGCAGGCGTGGGAGAAGCTCGGCGGGTCGATCGCCGGCTCCGCCGATTTCGCCAACGGCGACGAGTCGATCGCCGCTCAGATCAGCGAGCTGAAGAGCTCCAACGCCGATGCCGTCGTAATGGCCTCCTATCCGCCCGGCGGTGCGGCGGCGATCAAGCAGATCCAGGCCGCCGGCGTTGACGTGCCGATCCTCGGCGGGAGTTCGTTCGACGGCACCTTCTGGCTCAAGGGCATCCCGGATCCAGGGAAGATCTACGCCACCTCCAACGGCTCGGCCTACGATCCCCCCGACCGTGCCTCGGCACGCCTGTTCAGGGTTCTCCAGCGCAACGGGGTCAATACCGATGTGTCCGGGACGCTGCTGGCCTCCTACGCCGCTGGCCAGCTGATCATTGAGGCAATCGGGGAAACCGGCAGCGTCGACGGGAACGCCCTCGCCGATGCGCTCGAAGCCAAGCCACACCGGACGATCGTCGGCAGGATGACGTTCAGCAGGGACGACCATCTAGCGACCCGAACCTGGCCGGTCTACCGGTACTCGAATGGCAAGCCGAAGCTGGTGGCGAAGGTAAAGCCGCGGTTCATCCCCGAATACGGAGGCTGAGCGCGCGATCGACGAACTCCGCGAAGGCGGGCCGGTAGGCAAGGGTGAACCGGTCGGCGAGTGTGCTTGTGTCGGAGTTGGGGTCCAGCGACAGCTCGCGTGGCTCGACTGCCGAGACAATCGGCAGGTCCTCGCAGTAGACGCGCCACTCGTACTCGATCGCCTCCTCGAGGGCCGCATCGTCAAAGCCCTCGGCCAGCCCTCCCTCGATCCAGTAGTGCGCCGACTCGGTGGCGCCGATTGCGCGGGCAGCGTGGAGCAGGCAGCGTTCGCCCGCCTCGGTGAACATCCGAAACGAGATGAAGTTGGGTGCGATCACGTGGTAGCAGGCTTCGCCCGCTGAGCTCCAGAACTTGGCTGCTCCGGGGCCGAACCGCATCTCTCGCCGCAGCGTCACCTCGATGCCGTCGCGCTCGACCTGCAGCGGCTCGACCACCTCTGGGACTGGGCCGAGGGTCGTCGCGTGGACGAAGGCGAAATGGGCGACGTCGCGGAAGTTCTCGATCATCACTCCCAGCCCGACCGGCAGCTCATACGGCGTGCCGTGCCCCCATGTCCATGTGTCGGCGTCGAACCAGGGCAGGTCGGGTGGCTCGCCCAGGGGCTCCTCCAGGACGGTCCAGACCAGCCCCCACTGCACCCGTGCCGGGAAGGCCGCGACGCGGGCGCGGGCAGGGATCTGACCCTGGTCGGGCAGCGACGGGATCCGGGCGCAGGCGCCATCCTGGCCGGCCCACTGCCAGCCGTGGTAGGGGCACTGGATCGACTCGCCCGTGACCTTGCCCATCGAAAGCGAGGCCCCGCGGTGCGCGCAGCGGTCCGCCACCACGGCCGGCTCGCCGCTCTCGGTGAGGAAGACGGCAAGCGCTTCGCCGAGGAGGACGGCTCGTTGTGGGCCACGCTCCAGGTCCTGGAGCCTTGCGACCGGCTGCCAGCAGTGGCGCAGCGCGAGGAAGATGTCCTCGCTGGTCGGTGCTGCGCGTGGCTGGTCGTCAAACATCGCCGCTCCTCGTGATTACTTTGGGATCCCATTCTATTCACGGCTGCCTGCCCAGGTAGGCGCGTAGGACATCGGGGTTGCGCTGCAGCTCACCGCGGGAGCCCTGGGCGCGGACCTTGCCGGTGCCGAGCACGACGCAACGATCGGAGAAGTCGATCGTCCGGGCGGCGTTCTGCTCGACCAGCAGCATTGTCACCCCTTCATCGCGCAGGCCCTGGAGCAGCTCGTAGATTACGTCGATCGTTTTCGGTGCGAGGCCGAGCGAAGGCTCGTCGAGAATCAGCAGCTTTGGCCTGCCGAGCAGGGCGCGGGCGATCGCCAGCTGCTGTTGCTCCCCGCCCGAGAGTCGATCGGCGCGCTGGTGCGCCCGCTCGCGCAGGATCGGGAAACGTTCGAGCGTCCGCTCCATCCAGGCGCCGCCATCGCCGTCGTTGCGGGCGCCGAGCCGGAGGTTCTCCGCCACCGTCAGGGTCTTGAAGATGTGCCGGCCCTCGGGCACCAGTGCGATCCCGAGCCGCGCGATCTGCTCCGGCGCCATCCCGTTCAAGGCGCGGCCCTCGAACACGGTCTCGCCGGCCGTCGGGCGCACCAAGCCGCAGATCGATCGCAGGATCGAGCTCTTGCCGGCGCCGTTCGGCCCGATCATCCCGATCGCTTCGCCCTGGCCGACGCTCAGGTCGACTCCGTGGACCACCTCGATGCGCCCGTAGCTGACTCGGACCCCGTGCAGCTCAAGCATCGACGGCCGCCAGGAAAGAAGTTCCGAGGTAAGCCTGGACCACAGCGGGATCGGCCTGGACCTCCTCCGGAGTCCCGATCCGCAGGGTCGTCCCGTCATCGAGCACCTGTATCCGGGAGCAAAGCTCCATGACGATGTTCATGTCGTGCTCGATCAAGAGGATCCCGCAGCCGAAGTCATCGAGCACGCCGCGAAGGACCGCGACCAGGGCCCCGCACTCGGCCTCGTTCAGCCCGGCCGCCGGCTCGTCGAGCAGCAGGTAGCGAGGCCGGACCGCGAGCGCGCGAGCGATCCCGAGCAGACGTTGTCTCCCCGGAGGCAGGGAGCCGGCCGCCAGCGCGGCCTGCTCGAGCAGGTTGAGGCGGCCGAGCACGTCGGTCGCCACCGCGATCGCCTGCCGCCTTCCGGCTCCCATGCCCATCGCGCCGACGGCGACGCTTTCGAGGCAGCTCAGCTGAGCGAAGGGGAGGGCGGCCTGAAAGGTGCGGCCCAATCCGTCGTGGGCGAGGCGCACCGGAGAGCGCCCGGTGACGTCAATCCCGTCAAGCGAGACAGTGCCCGAGTCGGGCGCCTGAAACCCGCTGAGGACATTGACGAGGGTCGTCTTGCCGGCCCCGTTCGGGCCGATCAGCCCAAGCGCCTCGCCGGGCCCAAACGCGAGATCGACCTGCTTGAGGACCTGCAGGCCGGCGAAAGCGAGCGATATGCCCTCGGCTCGTAGGGCGCTTTCAACGGAGCGTTCGATCTGCCGCCCGCTGGCGACGGAACCCTTCGGCTTGAGCGGCGGCACCGAGGCTTTCGGGTTCAGCCGGCGCAGCCAGGGCAGCTCACCTGCCTCCCTGCCGCCGCTCAGCCCGTTCGGCATCGCGATCATCGTCGCCAGCAGGATCAGGCCGAGCCCGATCGCGGCAAGGCCTGGCGCTTCGCCGATCGAGATCGCGCCGAACAGGCTGGCGCCGTTCTCGACGCCCCACAGCAGCTCGTTCACGGTTGCGATCGCGATCGCCCCGACAACCGCCCCGAAGACGCTGCGGGCGCCGCCGACGACCAGCATCGTCATCGTCGTCACGGTGGTGCCGAAATAGAAGGTGGCGGGGTTGAGGACGCCGGATTGGTGCACGGCCAGTGCGCCGCCGATTCCACACAGGACCCCGCTGATGCCGAAGGCGATCAGTCGCTCACTCATCACCGCGATCCCGATCGAGCGCGCCGCCACCTCGTCCTCGCGCGTCGCCCGCAGGCGATAGCCGCTCGCCGACCACTTGAACGCCAGCGCGAGGATCGCGGCCGTGCCCGCCCAGAGCCCCGCCGACTCGACGCTGGTCGTGGTCGGGATGCTGACCAAGCCGCTGCTGCCCCCGGTGACGCGATCCCAATTGGCGACGACGTTGTAGACGACGATCAGGAAGGCAAAGGTGGAGATCGGGATCGCGAGGGTGGAGGTGCGCATCAGCGGCAGTCCGACCACGATCGCCAGGAGGCCGGAGATTGCTGCGGCGATCAGCGTCGAGAGGAGCGCGCCGAGGTGCGCGTCGGCGATGAAATCCGGCAGCCCGGGTGTCTGCAGCAGGGCGAAGGCCGCGGGCAAAGTGAGAAACGCGGCGACGTAGGCGCCGGCCGTCGCGAAGCCGAGCTGCCCGAATGAGTAGACGCCGCTGTTGCCGACGAAGACCTGCAGCCCGAGGACGACGATCAGATTGCAGAGAATCAGGGTTACGGTGCCTCGGAAGGAGGGCGTGCCGTTCGCACCGGCCAAGGCGACGGTCGCGATCAGGGCCAGTGGCACCAGCAGCGAAGTGGCCGTAGACCGGCGAGAGCGAAATCGCACGGCGCTCATACCCGGGCCCTGCCGATCTCTCCGCCCAGTAGGCCGTGTGGCCTGAAGATCAGGATCAGCACCGGGAAGGTGAAGACGATCGCTTCGCGAAACGGCGCCAGCCCGTCCGGGAGGTAGACCCCCAGCAGGGACGAGAGGGCACCCAGCAAGAGGCCTCCAACCACGGCACCGAACATCCTGCCGAAGCCGCCGATCACCACGGCAACGAATCCGACCAGAACCGGCGTGAGGCCCATCGTCGGCGAGACCTGGCCGGTCTGCATCACGATCAGCACGCCGACTGCGGCGGCGAGCGCTCCGCTGATCGCGAAGGCGATCGCGATCACCCGGTCGGCTCGCACGCCGAGCAGGCGGGCCATGTCGAAGTTCTCCGCCGCCGCTCGCATCGCGAGGCCGGTGCGGGTGCGGTAGAGCAGCCAGCCGAGACCGCCGAGGACGATCGCCGTCAGCCCGAGCGTGACGAACTCCAGGTTTGGCACCGAGATGCTGCCGATGCTGGTCGATTCGCCGATCGCGGCCGGCGTCTCGACCGATTGCGCCCTGGTGCCGACCGTCACCGCTACGACGTTCTGCAGAATCGCCGCGACCGCCAGCGAGGTGACCAGCTGTGCCGAGAGATCGGCGTTACGTACTGGCCGGAAGGCCACGCGCTCGGCGATCAGCGCGATCGCCACCCCGGCCAGCAGGGCGCACGCCACCGCCGTCGCGAAGGGCAGTCCGGCGAAGACGAAGAGAGCGTAGGCGGCGAGCATGATGAACTCGCCGTGGGCGAAGTTCATCATCCCCATCACCGTGTAGACGAGGGTGATGCCGAGGGCGATCAGCGCGTAGAGGCTGCCAAGGGCGAGGCCATCGATCAGGTTCTGACCCAGCTCGGTCATCGCGAGCAATTGATCTTTCCATAGCGCTTGGAAAAGCCTGAGCTAGCTGAGCTCGAAGGACAGCTGAGCGCTGTCGGCACGGTAGATAAGGCGGGCAAACTCGAGCGGACGCTCGTGCGTCGACCCCCGCGCTCGGCCAAACTGGATGAAGCGCCCCATCAGGGCCGGCTCGCCGGCCGTGGCGCCGACCTGGGAAGACCCCCACTCGCCGAAGAAGGTGTGCTCGACCGAGACGGTGGCGCGGGTGAGGTGGAGCCCGCCGGGCATCGGTAGCTTCGCGCCGGTGGCCAGGGCCCGGGCGGTGGGAAGGAACCAGGGCACGTGCGCGACCGTGGAGTAGGAGTCGAGGAGGCAGACCGAGGGCTCGTCGACGTCGACTACCGCGGTCACGTGCGCGACCGGGGTGTCTTGCTCCTCGATCGCCAGGAAGTGCGAAACCGTGGGATCGGGCAAGAGTTCGCGCGCGCTGCGAACGGCGATCGGTCGATCGTCATGACGCTCCAGCCATAGCCTGACCAGCCCGGCCACCTCGACTTCGCGCCGCGGTGGGGCGACGAAGGCGCCCGATCCCTTGATGCGAAAAATGGCCCCATCGCCGACGAGGAGATCGAGCGCCGGCCGGATCACCGCACGTGAGACGCCGAACTCTTCTTCGATCTCGCGCTCGGAGGCAAAGCGAGCGCCGGACTCCCAGCCCCCAGCCTCCAGCATCACCTTTATCGCCGCCGCGAGCTGGAAGTAGAGCGGTACGTCGCTGTTGCGATCAAGCCCACGGCTGCCGGCGAGGGAGATATCCGAGGACTGTTTGGGCCGGCCCCTTACCGGTTGGGTGGGCTTGGCCATTTGAACGCTAAGGATACCTTTTGCATTTGAGGGAGCGCCATATCTGAATTAATCGCCGCCGCTGCAGGCATAAACGCCGGCCAGGCGGGTACAGCCATCTGAACCGCTCATGACAGTAATAGAGCTACCATGACAACAAAGGCAAGCAGATGGCTCAATTGACGATTCCAAGTGTCGTTCTCCACGACGACATCGAAATACCCCAGCTGGGGTTCGGGGTCTTCCAGGTCCCCCCCGAGGGCGTTCAGAGCGCCGTCGAGCAGGCGCTGGAGGCCGGCTATCGCCACATCGATACGGCTGCTGCTTACCGCAACGAGCCTGGGGTCGGCGCGGCGCTCGTCGCCTCGGGCTTGCCCCGCGAGGACGTCTTCGTCACCACAAAGCTCTGGAATACCGAGCAGGGTCACGATTCGACCCTGGCCGCTTTCGAGGCGAGCCTCGAGCGGCTTGGGCTCGACCACGTCGACCTCTACCTGATCCACTGGCCCGTTCCGAGCGGGAATCGCTTCATCGATACGTGGCGAGCATTCGAGCGCATCTATGAGGAGGAGGCCGCCCGCGCGATCGGTGTCTCCAACTTCCGCGTCGAGGACCTCGAACGGCTGATGGCGGAGACCGACACCCGGCCGACGGTAAATCAGATCGAGCTGCACCCGCGCTTCCAGCAGGCGAAGCTGCGCACCTTCCACGCCGCACACAAGATCGCCACCGAGGCCTGGAGTCCGCTGGCTCAGGGCGCCCTGCTCGATGACGCGACGATCGCTGGGATCGCTGAGAACTACGGCAAGACCCCGGCTCAGGCGATCCTGCGCTGGCACCTGCAACTGGGCAACGTCGTCATTCCCAAGTCGGTGACGCCGGAACGGATCCGCGAGAACATCGAGATCTTCGACTTCGAGCTGAGCGACGAGGAGATGGCCGAATTCGCGAGACTCGACAGCGGTGAGCGCATCGGCCCAGACCCGGAGACGTTCGTCGCGCCGTAGCTCGCTGCTCAACGCGGTCGCCGCGACCGCGTTCCTGATCGGGGGATCGCTGTTCGCCATCGGCGCGGCCCTGGCGCAGTCCGGCGTATCGACGACCGCCTGCGCGTCGGTCTACCTGGTCGGCGGCGTCTTCTTCAGCACCGGTGGCTACAGCTCGGTCCTGCAGGTGGTCAACGAGCCCAGTGACCCGGACGCCGAGCCGCCTCGCTGGCGCTGGTGGTCACGCGAACCGAGTCGCCTGCAGTGGCTGAGCGCCGTCGTCCTCTTCGCCGGCACCCTGATCTTCGCGATCAATCTGGTCGACTCGTTCATTGCCGAACTCAGCCCGACCGCCGAGGATCGCCTGGTCTGGTCGCCGGACCTGGTCGGCTGTTCGCTCTTCCTCATCTCCGGCCATCTGGCCCTGGTCGAGATCGGCGGCGGCGGCCGCTTCTGGCGCCATCGCGACCTCGGCTGGTGGATCGTCGGCGTCAACCAGATCGGCTCGGTCCTCTTCATGGTCTCCGCCGTCGCCTCATTCGTGGAGCCCGCGAGCGCCGAAGCGGTCAATATCGGCGTGGCGAACTGGGGTACGCTGACCGGCGCCCTCTGCTTCGCCGTCGCCGGGCTGATGCAGGAGTTCGAGCACCCGCTCGGCCCGCGCCGGCGCCGCGCTTAAGCCTCGGCGGTCTGGGGGCGGCGCACCTCGTGCCGACCCTCGCCGTAGAGGCGCGTCTCGTAGGCGATCATCGCCCAGATCAGCAGGTTGGCGATCGCGATCGGGACCAAGGCGGGTACCTCCGTCGCAACCGGGACCAGGGCCAGCAGGACGATTCCGAGCAAGAGGCGCTGCCGGTTGACCGTGTGGACGTGGCGGTAGCGAAAGGCGACGTGGCCGAACAGGTAGACGGCGAGGCCGCCGAACAGGGCAAAGGCCGGCACGGCGTGCAGGTGATCGCCGGTATGGCCGATCGTCGTCTTCAGGCCGAGGGCGACGAGGACAATCCCGGCCACCATCACCAGGTGCATGTAGGAGTAAGAGTCGCGAGCCATCTCGTTCTGCACCTTGCCGACCTCGGCCTCGGCGAGCCGGCGGCCGGCGACGATCGCGACGATGTCGAAGTAGATCCACCACATCGCCGCCGTCAGCGCGACGCCGAGGACGGCCGCGGTCCCGATGCTGAGCGTGAGGGAGTGGGAGGCGCCGACGCCGATCGCGACGATCGACTCGCCGAGGGCGATGATCACGATCAGCCCGTGGCGCTCGGCGAAATGCCCGGGGACCAGTTTCCAGCCCTCGGAGCCGAAGAAGTAGGGCCCGGCCATGTCGAGGAAGAGGGCGAGCGCCCAGAGCGCGCCCTGGGCGAGGCCGTCGAAAAGAGACGCCGTGGCCAGCAGGACAACGGCAACCGCCGTGCTCGCGGCCAGACCCAGGACCGAGTGGCGCAGCGCGTCGTCCTCGGGGCTGGCGAGCATGAACAGGACGATTTGGGCTGAGCGGACCACCCCGTAGATCAGTGCGAAGGCCAGCGCCAAGCCGCCGAACGCTTCCGGCACGCAGAGCGAGACCAGCAGCAGCGCCGCCATCGCCCCGAACATGACCAGCCGCACCGCGCCCTCCTCGGGGTCGATCACGCTGGTCAGCCAGGAGTAGCCGGTCCAGGCCCACCACAGCATTCCCAGTACCAGCAGGCCCTGCGCCATCCCCGACCAGGTCGGGTGGTGCGACATCAGCGCCGTGCACTGGGTGATCGCCAGCACGAAGACGAGGTCGAAGAAGAGCTCCAGCGGCGTCACCCGCTCGCCTTCGCGCAGGGTCGTGCCGAGCCGATTCCCTCCTGTTTCGTCGCCGGCGGCCATCGCCGCCATCTTCTCAAGCAGTGACTGCGGGCTTGGTGTCTTCGGCGTTGTAGCGCTCTAGCAGCGCCTCCTCCTCGTCCCGCTTGGGGAAGAAGAAGAAGACGAGGGCGGCGCCGAGCAGGACGGCGGCGATGCCGGCGCTGTAGGCCCAGGCGTCACCCTGCAGGAAGGAGACCTTGGCGGCTTCGATGATCTGTTCGCTGTGGCGCGGGTACTGCGAGGCGAGGTCGGCGGCGCTGGAGAAGGACTTGGTCAGCTCGCCTTCGATGTTCTCGGTGACCTTGGCCGATTCTCCGGAGGAGGCGATCGCGGCGCTGGCGGCCGCTGCGTAACCGGCGGTGAGCAGGGCACCGAAGATCGACTGCATAATCGCGCCGCCGAGGTCGCGCTGCAGGTCGGCGGTTCCCGAGGCCATGCCGGCGCGGGTGACCGGCACCGAGCCGGTCAGCGAGTGCGAAGCTGGGGTACCGGCAAAGCCGACGCCGATCCCGATGAAGGCGTAGCCGAGGCCCACCTTCCAGTATTCGATGTTGTCCTTCCAGAGCAGCAGCATCGTGAGGAAGCCGAGCAGGCAGAAGACGTAGCCGATCAGCAGGGTGAAGCGGGCGCCGCGCGCCTCGACCAGCTTCGCCGAGCGCGGCGCGACGATCACCATCAGCACCGCCGCCGGCAGGATCGCCAGGCCGGAGTCGAGGGTCGAGTAGTCGAGCACGTTCTGCAGGAACTGCTGGCCGATGAACATCGCCCCCATCAGCGAGCCGAAGACAATGATCCCGGCGCAGGCCGCGACCCAGAAGATCCGCCTCGCCGCAACGTCGAGGTCATAGAGCGGCGAGCGCGCCCGCCGCTGGCGGATCACGAAGGCCGCGGTCGCGGCGATCGCCACGATGCCGAGCCCGATCGCCAGCGCTCCCTTGCCGGGGACCGGCGCCAGGTTGATCCCCAGCACGAGCGCTGCGATCAGCAGGATCGAGAGGACGCCGCCGAGGTTGTCGACCGGCTCGGTTGCCTCGTTGACGTGGGCGGGGACGTAGCGCCAGGCCATGAAGAGGGCGAGGGCCGCCAGCGGCAGAGTGATGAGGAAGACCGAGCCCCAGTCGAACTGCTCGAGCAGGGCCCCGGAGAGCAGTGGCCCGAGCGAGGCGATCGCGCCGCCGATCGCCGACCAGAGCGCGATCGAGCGGGTCCGCGCCGCGCCCGACCACAGCGCCGTGATCAGGGCCAGGGTGGTGGGGAAGGCCATGCCCGCGGCGACGCCGCCGAGCAGCCGGGCGAGGAAGAGGACGCCGTCGGAGGGAGCAAAGCCGGCGAGCAGCGAGGCGGGGATCGAGAGCCCCATGCCGAGCAGCAGCATCATCTTGCGCCCGTAGCGGTCGCCGAGCGCGCCCAGGTAGAGGACCGAGGTCGCCAGGCCCAGCGAGTAGCCGACGGCGATCAGATTGAGCGTCGTCTGGCCGGAGCCGAAGGCCTTGCCGATGTCGGGCAGGGCGACGTTGGCAACGGCCAGGTTGAGGTTGGCGACCGCCGCGACCAGGATCAGCGCCGCGAGGACGAGACCGGCGCGCTTGGGGCTGCTCGACTCCATGCAGAGCCCAACCTATCCCAGCATGACCGCGGTCACGCGGCGCGGCGGCGGCGCCTGAGAGGATTCGCCTCGATGGCGGACGACCGCAAGCGGCCCGAGGCTCCTCGCGCCGAGAAGGTGTTGCCGGGAATCTGGAGGCTGAGGCTGGCGCTACCCTGGCCCGGGGTCCCACACGGCAACGCCTGGGCGCTCGCCGCCGACGGCGGCATCGTCCTCTTCGATACCGGCATCGGTGGCAAGGGGCGGCTGCGCCAGTTCGACCTCGCCCTCGCCCAGGCCGGCTTCGACCTCGGCGACGTGAAGCTGCTCGTCTGCACCCACTCCCACACCGATCACTACGGGCTGGCTGCGCCGATCGTCGAGAACGCCGGCTGCGAGCTCTGGATGCATCCGAAGTGGGAGCACGTGCGCCTGCTCGCCGACGACCCGGCAGCGGCGCTCGAGCAGCGGCTCGAGGTGGCGCGCCAGAGCGGCGTTCCGGTCGCGGGGCTCGAACGCTACCGCGAGTCCCGCAGCGAGGACGACGACAACGGGATCGAGGCGATCGTCGAGCCCGACCGCGACCTGCTGCCGGGGGTCGAGGTCGAGACCGACCTTGGTACCTGGCAGGTCCACGAGACCCCGGGGCACGCCCCTTCGCACGTCGTCCTGCACCAGCCCGAGAGCAAACTGATGATCTCCGGCGATCACCTGCTCGGCCGCACCGTGCTCTTCTTCGATCACGGCCACAGTCCCGACCCGGTCGGCGAATTTCTCGCCAGCCTCGACGAGGTCGAGCCGCTTGACGTCAACCTCTGCCTGCCCGGTCACGGGCGGCCCTTCCGCGACCCCGAGGCCAAGATCGCCGAGGCGCGGCGCCAGGTGGGCGAGCTGCTGGGCAAGACCCGCGACGCGCTGGGCGAGGGAGAGAAGACCGCGTTCGAAATAGTCGCCGAGATCGTCGGCGCCGACAACGTCAACACGCCGGTCAGCGCCTGGGTTCTTCAGATCGTCCTTTCTTGTCTCGACCATCTTGTGATCGTGGACGAGGTGGTGAAGGTCGAAGGGACTGATCCTCAGAGATGGAGACTGGCGTGAGGAGGACCGGGTACCCCTCCCGGCTCAACTTTTTCGGTGGAGAGGTGCGGCTGACCGAGATTGGATCGCCGAAAAAGTACAAGCCGCCGGGAGGGGCACCCGGTCCTCCCTATAGCCTTCGGCGCCGTGGCTAGCTTTACTTTCACGCGCGAGATAGCGGCACCGGCCGAGACTGTGTTCGAAGTGCTTACGGATCACGCTAAGTACTCGGAGCTGACGCCGTTGCGGAAGTCTGTGCTTGAGAGGGAAGGCGAGGACACCCCGAATGGGGTGGGGGCTATTCGGAAGCTGACCGCCGTTGGGCCGGCCCTGCGGGAGGAAGTGATCGCCTACGAGGAGCCCAGCCGGTTCTCCTACACGTTGCTCTCGGGGTTGCCGGTGCGGGATCACGTTGGGACCGTGGAGCTGACTCCGAATGGCAGTGGCACCAGGATGGTCTACGCCGTTAAGACGCAGCCGACCGTGCCCGTTGTCGGCGCCGTCGTTGTCGCCGCGGTCAAGCAGGGAGTCAAGGGCTTGATCGGCGGAGTCGTCGCCGAGTCCGAGCGTCGCGCGTCCGCAGCGGATGGCTGAGGGCGGGCTCAAGGCCCGCCTCCGGCGCGACGCGAAAGAGCTGCTGCGCCGGATCAATAGGTTCTGGCACGACAAGCGCCACATCGCCGTCGGCCTGATCGTCGCCGGCGTGCTCGTACTCGCCGGCGCCGGCGTACTCGCCTACGAGTTGCTCAAGCGCCCCGCCGACGTCCACAACTCGAACGCCGCCTTCGTGCCGCAGAAGCCGCAGAAGCCGGAGGCCAAGACCGTCAACTGGCCGATGTTCGGGCTCAACCCGGCCCGCACCCGCTACCTGCCCGCGAAGGGGATCAAGCCACCGTTTCGCAAGCTCTGGCGCTACACCGAGCGCCCGCTGCTCGAGTTCCCGCCGATCTACGTCGGCGGCAAGCTCTACGCGGTCAACAACAACGGCACCGCCTTCGCCCTCGACGCGAAAACCGGCAAGGTTCTCTGGGAACGCAGCCTCGGCCGCCTCAACGCCTCCTCGCCGGCTTACTCCAAGCACCGCCTCTACATCGTCAACCTCGTTCCCGGCCACATCGTCAAGCTCGACGCGAAAACCGGCAAGGTGGTCTGGAAACACTCACTGCCGGGCCGGGCCGAGTCCTCGCCGGTGGTGATCGGCCGCACCGTCTACTTTGGCTGCGAGGACGGCAACCTCTACGCGCTGAGCACGATCAGCGGCAACGTGCGCTGGGCGACCCCCCTCGGCGGCCCGATCAAGTCGGCCCCGGCCTACTACCACGGCACCCTCTATGTCGGCGACTACGGTGGCTACATGAACGCGGTCGATGCTAAGACCGGCAAGCTGAAGTGGCAGAGCGGCTCCCTGGGCCAGGGTTTCGGCACCTCGGGCCAGTTCTACTCGACCCCAGCCGTCGCTTTCGGCCGCGTCTACGCCGGCAACAACGACGACCGCGTCTACAGCTTCGACATCAAGGACGGCACGCTCGCCTGGAGCTACTCGACCGGTGGCTACGCTTACTCGGGCCCGACCGTCTCCACCACCCGCCACAGCCCGCCCACCGTTTACATCGGCTCCTTCGACGGCAACGTCTACGCGCTCGACGCCAAGGACGGCAGCGTGCGCTGGAGTCGCTCGGCCGGCGGGCAGGTGGTCGGCTCGCTCTCGGCGATCGGCGACATCGTCTACGTCGCCGAGTTCACCCACAACAGCACCAGCGGCTTCATGATGAAGAGCGGCCGCAAGGTCTTCCACTACGGTCGCGGCACCTACTCGCCGGTGATTTCAGACGGTCACCAGATCTACCTCAGCGGCTACTCCAGCATCACCGCGCTGCAGCCCTACAAGTTCAAACGCGGCGTGGCCCCGGCGATCGTCGCCCCGAAGGGCAAGCCGCACCCGAAGAAGAAGCAAAACAAGTGAACTGCATCAAATTCCCGGCCTGGCGGCCCGGAAATTTGATGCAGTTCGCGGAGGGCTAGGGGGCTGGGGCCAGGCCACCCGGCGGAGGCGGTGGCGCCAGCGGCGGGTTGGGCGCGAAGGCGGGGAAGACCGGGTGGTGGAGGGCGTCACTGAGCGCCGCCAGGCTGGCTGGGTAGTTCTGGATCCGGTAGGCGCTGGTCGAGCCGAAGTCCTGGTAGTAGACGAGCATCTTGCAGCGCGGGTGGCGCCGCACCCAGATCATCAGGCGTTCTATGTATGCGGGGTCGTCGCCGACCGAGACGCCGAACTCGGGGATCGAGAACGGCTTGGTGGAGAAGCGGTTGTAGAGGCCGGTCAGCGCTTTCCAGTCCTGGTTGTCGGCGTAGAAGTCGGTGCCGACCCAGTCGACGTATTCGTCGCCGGGGTAGAAGTGCTTGGGACGGTTCTGCGGGACCGTCGGCGAGCCTGCCGGGAGCGTGCTCCAGATCACCGCGACCGGGGCCTTCGGCAGCCCGCCGATTTCGCTTTTCAGCGGCGGCAGCCCGGCTTCGCCGAGTCGGGCATCGATCTGCGTCCGCTTACCGCCTCCGTGCAGGACGAGGTAAATCCGGCGGAAGGCCTGCCGGTACCAGCGCGGCTTGTGGGCGGCGTCGCGGAGGTTGCCGTCGCAGTCGTAGGAGGCGTAGACGTTGAGACAGCGGTTCGGCTCACCCAGGGGCCGGATGTAGGCGGGCATTTTCTTCGACCAGAAGAGCGCGTTGAGGCGGATCAGGTAGTCGTCGCCGTAGCCCTGGGCGATCGCCCGCGGGTCGATCAGCTCGTGCCCGTCGGTCGGGTCGGCGGTGGTGATGTGCAGCACCGGGCGGGCCCGCGCCGCCTGCCAGCGTTCGATCGACTCGGGAAAGTCCGAGCCCCAGGTGCGGAAGCTCTCGATCAGCGCTGGGTGCTTGTTCAGCGCTGCGCTGAAGTGGCCGAAGTCGGCCGAATCGCCGGTGTCGCTGACGCCGAAGAAGACCTTTTTGCCGCGCGGCAGCAGCGCGCCGGCTTCGGCGCAGGGGGCCACGGCCAGGCCGAGCAGGGCCACGGCGAGGACGATCGGGGCGGTTCGCTTTGCGATCGGGCGCATCCGAGCTCATTCGACCGGGTGGGGACCTGTCCCTCCCCGCTGGCGGGCCTGGAGTCGGAGGTGTTAGTTGACATCCGGCCCGTCAGCGGGGGAGAACGTGTGGCTGTAACACTTGCCGCCGGTGATCGATCCGGTCAAACGCTGGCGCCAGCATGGAGAGAAGCCCGACTTCGCCGGGCTACTCAGCTTTGCCGGCGTGCCCTACACCGAGGACGCCGCCGAGCTGGCCGGAGCCGACGTGGCGATCGTCGGCGCCCCGACCGACGACCTGGTCTCGGACCGCCCCGGCGCGCGCTTCGGGCCGCGGGCGATCCGCGCCGCAAGCTGTCCGCCGGGCCGCCACCTCGAGGTCGGGGCGGACGGCTTTGCCGAGCTGCGCGTTCTCGACTACGGCGACGCGCCGGTGCTGCCCGCCGACCCGGCAGCGACTCACGCGGCGATCGAGCGCACGGTCGGCGAGGCGCTCGAGGCCGGCGCGATCCCGATCGTCCTCGGCGGCGACCACGGCATCGCCGAGCCCGACATCCGCGCCTGCGCAGGGCGCCACGGCCCGCTCGGCCTGATCCACTTCGACGCCCACACCGATACCGGCAGCGAGGTCTTCGGCGTCGAGGTATCGCACGGCACGCCGATGCGCCGCCTGGTCGAGCAGGGGCACGTCGACCCCCGCCGTTACGTGCAGCTGGGCCTGCGTGGCTACTGGCCGGGCGAGGCCGAGTTCGCCTGGCAGGCCGAGCACGGCATCGTCAGCCTCTTCATGCACGAGCTTCGCGACTTCGGCATCGAGGAGGGGGTGGACCGTGCGGTGGCGGCGGTGGGCGAGGGGCCGGTTTTCCTCTCGGTCGACATCGACGTCCTCGACCCGGCCTTCGCCCCCGGCACCGGCACTCCCGAGCCGGGCGGGATGACGAGCGCCGACCTGCTCTGGGCCTGCCGTGAGCTGGCCAACCGGCTCGACCTGGTCGGTGCCGAGCTGGTCGAGGTAATCCCGACCGCGGTCGGCTCAGCCGACGTCACCGCGCTCGTCGCCGATCGCGTCGTGCGCGAGATCGTCACCGGCATCGCTCTGCGGCGCCGTTCAGGCGGCTGACTCGAGCGCCGCGCCGTCGCGCGGGTGCGCGGCGATCAGGGCGAGGACCTCGGGCGCGAATTTGGCGATGAAGCTGGGCCCGATGCCGCGGATCGCGCCGAGGCTCGCCTCGTCGCGCGGGCGCGTTGCGGCAATTGCTGCCAGCGTCGTGTTGTGGGCGATCGTGTAGGCGGGCTTGCCGTCGGCCGCGCGCAGGCGCCACGCCTTCAACTGGTCGAAGAGCACGCCGTCGGCCTCCGAGAGCTCGGCCGGCGGAGACGCCGCGGCCTTGGCCCGTTTCGGCGCCCGCACGACGATCGCCTCCGGATCCGGCAGCCAGCTCTGTGCGTCGCAGACGTCGCAGCAGCGGCCCAGCGGCCGGCCCGCCTCGCGGTCGCCGAAGTGGTCGAGGATGCTGCGGCGCCGGCAGCGATCCCCGTAGATGAAGGACTTGATCGTGCGGTAGTCGCGCCAGCCGCGCTCGCGGGCGATCGCCAGTTCGGGATCGCGCTGTTCGATGAAGCGGACCAGGCGCCCGAGGTCAGCCTTCATCGCCAGCATCACGGCCTTCGCCGGCAACCCGTCGCGCCCGCCTCTACCGGCCTCCTGGTAATAGGCCTCGAGGCTGGTCGGGATCGCCATGTGCCAGACCGAGCGCACGTTGGCCTTGTCTACGCCCATGCCGAAAGCGTTGGTGGCGACGATCACTTCCGCCTCCTCGGCCATGAAGCGGCGCTGGGTCGCGGTGCGCTCCTCGGCCTCCTTGCCGGCGTGGTAGCCGAGCGCGCGCAGGCCGGAGTCGCGCAGCGACTGCGCCACCTCGTCGGTGTCGCGCCGGGTGCCGCAATAGACGATCGCCGGCCGGTTCTCCGGGTCGGCGAGCCCCGCTTCGAGCAGCGCCAGCCGCCGCGCCTTCGAGCCCTTGCCCTCGAGCTGGACGACGTCGAAGGAGAGGTTGGGGCGGTCGAAGCCGGAGCGCACCTGCAGCGGTTTGCGCAGGCCGAAGCGCGAGACGATCTCCGCCGCTACGGCCTTGGTTGCCGTCGCCGTGCAGGCCATCACCGGCGGCCGTCCCAGTCGCTCGGCGATTTCGGGCAGGCGCAGGTAGTCGGGGCGGAAGTCGTGACCCCACTCCGAGACGCAGTGCGCCTCGTCGACCGCCATCAGGTCGATTCGCCGCTGCGCCAGTGCATCGAGGAAGACGTTCGAGGCGAAGCGCTCCGGCGAGCAGTAGACGATTCGCGCCGCGCCGCTGCGGACCTGGTCGAGCGCGGCTCGCGCCGCTTCGGGGCTCATCCCCGAAGAGATCATCGCCACCGGGTGCCCGGCGGCGATCAGCCGCCGCCACTGATCGTTCATCAGCGCGATCAGCGGCGAGACCACGATCGTCAAATCCTCGCTCGCCAGCCCCGGCAGCTGGTAGCAGAGGCTCTTCCCGCCGCCGGTCGGCATCACGATCAGCGAGTCCCGGCCCTCGAGCCCAGCCTCGACCGCCTCCTTCTGCCCGGGCCGCCAGCTCTCGAAGCCAAGCTCTCCGAGAAGCTGGTCGGCCCTGTCTGCTGCGACGACGGTCATCGCGGTCAGGCTATGGGGTTCATCCGACGATCTGGGCCGGCACCTGTGACAACTCTTCCGCAAGAGCGTCAATTTCCTGCGCCAGCTTGCGGGTGTCGGCCTTGCTCAGTTCGGTGTAGGAGACGAAGCCGTCGCCGCGCCGGTAGGGCTTGAGCGAGGCGTAGACGTCTTCGAAGCCCGCTTCGATTTCCTTCGCCCGCTTCGGGTCCTTTTCGCTGAGCAGCGGCTCGACCGCTCGAATGCCGCCTCGACCCCTTCGAGGTTGGCCTCGAAGCCGACCAGGTCGATGTGCGAGTAGCGCTCCTCCTCGCCGACCTTCTCCTGCAGTTCTTCGACGTCGGCAAGGAGCTGTTCGGCAATCGGCTTCCCATCGGTTGTGTTTTCCACCCAAAGAGCTTTTCTCAATCCTGTGAAATCCGCCGAATTTATTCGGCGGAATGTCATTGGTGCGAGCGTCGAGCGGGGGTCGAGGTCGCCGAAGGACTCCGCCACCGGTTCGATTCGCTCGTAGGGAATGCGAGCGGCCGCGTAGAGGGATTTAGCCTCGTCGACTTCTCCGATTCGACCGCGGTCACGAACGGCTCGGTCGCTGCGGTCAGCTCAGCCGTCTTCTTCTGAGCCGCCATTGCAGCGCGGGGTGTATTCGCCCTCCTCCAGGGTCAGCGAGAAACTGCCGGAGAGGCCGTCGGAGAGGTTCTCGACCTCACCCAGGATCGTTTCCCGATTAGGGGCCCCAAAAATAGCACCGGCCTCGGGATTGCGATTCTCAGCGCCGGGCTATGGCAGCCAGGGCTCGTGCCACTGGGTGATACCGCGAGTCAGCTCCTCCGCCTCGGGCGGGCCCCAGGTTCCGGGCTCATAGGGACGCACCTGCCCTGGTTCTTCGAGCAGCGGCTCGACGACTCGCCAGGTCTCCTCGACCGTGTCCTGGCGGGTGAAGAGCGTGTGGCGACCGGCGATCGCGTCGCCGAGCAGCCGCTCGTATGGCTCCGGCTCCTCGCCGGGGACCTTTTCGAAGAGGACTTCCATGTCGGCCGGCTCGAAAGCCTCCTCCCCCGCCCGCTTGGCGAAGAGGCGCATGCGAGCGCCAGGCTCAGGCTCGATCCGCACCGTCATCCGGTTCGGATCCGGCCGCTTGCCGCCGCCGACGCCGAGCGGCGGCGGTCGCTTGAAGACGACGCTGACCTCGCTCGACTTGGCCGGCATGCACTTGCCGGCGCGGATGAAGAAGGGCACGCCGTGCCAGCGCCAGTTGTCGACGGCCAGCTCGACCGCGGCGAAGGTCTCGGTGGTCGAATCGGGCGCCACGTCCTTGACGTCGAGGAAGCCCTTGTACTGGCCGCGTACGTATTTCTTTGGGTCGGCGGTGCGCATCGCCTTGAAGAATTCGAGCTTCTTGTCGCGGATCGAGTCGTGGTGGTTGCCGGTCGGAGGCCCCATCCCGACCAGCGCCAGCACCTGCAGGGCGTGGTTCTGGATCACGTCGCGCATCGCCCCGACCGCGTCGTAAAAGCGGCCGCGATCGTCGACGCCGAAGTCCTCGGCGATCGTCATCTGCACGTGGGAGACGTGCTGGCGGTTCCAGACCGGCTCCAGCACCGCGTTGGCGAAGCGCAGATAGGTGATGTCCATCACCGGCTCCTTGCCGAGGTAATGGTCGATGCGCAGGATCTGCTTCTCGTCGAGCACTTCGCAGAGTTCGGCATTGAGCGCCCGCGCCGACTCGAGGTCGTGGCCGAACGGCTTCTCGATCACGACGTGTGCGTTCTCGGTCAAGCCCGCGTCGCCGAGTCCGTGGACCACGGTGGCGAACAGCGAAGGGGGGATCTCAAGGTAGAAGACCGGTCGCTTGGCGTCGCCGATCGCTTCGGCGACGCGCTTGAAGGTCTCGGCGTCGGCATAGTCGCCCTGGACGTAGGAGAGACGGGCCGCGAGGCGGCTGAAGACGTCTTCGTCGGGGCTGCTGACGCTCCCCGCGATCGAGTCGTGGGCGTGCTTGCGCAGCTGCTCGCTGTCCCAGTCGTCGATCGCCACGCCGACGATCGGGCAGTCGAGCTTGCCGGCGGCCTCCAACCGGTAGAGCGCCCGGAAGGTCATCTTCTTCGCCAAGTCGCCGCTGATCCCGAAGATCGTCAGCACGTCGGCGGGCGCGTCGGAGTGTTTGGCGTCGGCCTTGGCCATTCGTCCGCCAGGCTACCCGTTGGCCGTGCGGCGGCCACATCGGCGGTCCTCCTCGCATAGGGTTAGGCAATGGAGCTGGGAATGGTCGGGCTCGGTCGAATGGGCGCCAACATGGCGCGGAGGTTGATGCGCGACGGCCACCGCTGCGTTGTCTACGACGTCAACGCGGACGCGGTCTCGGCCCTAGCTGCCGAGGGCGCAGAGGGAGCCTCCTCGCTGCAGGACCTGGCCTCGAAGCTGAGCGCGCCGCGCTCGGTCTGGGTGATGGTCCCGGCGGGTGAGATCACCGAGAAGACGGTCGAGGACGTCGCCGCCGTGCTCGACTCCGGCGACGCGATCGTCGATGGCGGCAACTCCTATTACCGCGATGACATCCGCCGCGCCGCCAAGGTCGGCGAGCAGGGGATCGACTACGTCGACTGCGGCACCAGCGGCGGCGTCTTCGGTCTCGACCGCGGCTACTGCCTGATGATCGGTGGGCCGGATGGGGCCGTCGAGCGACTCGACCCGGTCTTCGCTTCGCTGGCGCCGGGGGTCGAGTCGGCGGAGCGCACCCCGGGCCGCTCGGGCGAGGCCTCGCCCTCGGAGAACGGCTACCTGCACTGCGGCCCCAACGGCGCCGGGCACTTCGTGAAGATGGTCCACAACGGGATCGAGTACGGGATCATGGCCGCCTACGCCGAGGGCCTCAACATCCTCAAGAACGCCAACGCCGGCAAGGTGCAGCGCGAGGCCGATGCCGAGACCGCGCCGCTCGAGCAGCCCGAGTACTACCAGTACGACCTCGACCTTCCCGAGGTGACCGAGGTCTGGCGCCGCGGCAGCGTGGTCGGTTCCTGGCTGCTCGACCTGACCGCCGCCTCGATGCAGGAATCCCCCGACCTCTCCGACTTCGCCGGGCGCGTCTCGGATTCCGGCGAGGGACGCTGGACTTCGATTGCGGCGATCGACGAGGGCGTGCCCGCGCCGGTCCTCACCACCGCGCTCTACGAGCGCTTTTCCTCGCGCGGCCTCGACGACTTCGCCGACAAGGTGCTCTCGGCGATGCGCAAGCAGTTCGGCGGCCACGACGAGAAGCCGTCCTAGGGGGACGCAGCCATGGCGCTCGATCTCGAGGTCGTCGGCGACGAAAAGGCGGCGGCGCGGCGCGCTGCCGAGCTGATCGCCGCGTCGGGCAAGGCCGCCGTGGCCGAGCACAACACCTTCTCGCTGGCGATGAGCGGCGGACGCAGCCCCTGGGCGATGCTGGCGATCCTCGGCGAATTAGAGGAGATGCCCTGGGCCGAGACCGAGCTCTTCCAGGTCGACGAGCGGATCGCTTCGCCCGGCAGCGAGGACCGCAACCTCACCCACATGGTTCTAGGCCTCTCGATGGACCACCAGGCGATGCTGCGCCCGATGCCGGTCACCCAGCGCGACCTCGAGGGCGCCGCCCGCGACTACGAAAACACCCTCCCGGATCCGCTCGACTGCGTCCACCTCGGCCTCGGCCCCGACGGCCACACGGCGTCGCTGGTCCCCGGCGACCCGGTCCTGGAGGCGACCGATCGCCGCGTCGCCCTCACCGAGACCGCCTACCAGGGCCATCCGCGCATGACTCTCACCTACCCGGCCCTCGCCACGGCCGGCAAAATCGTCTGGCTGATCACCGGCCCCGACAAGGTCGAGGCGCTGGCAAAGCTCCAGGCTGGGGATACCTCGATTCCAGCCGGCCGGGTCAAGAACGACGACATGATCATCGTCGCCGACGAAGCAGCCGCGCCGTAGGCCAAAAGGATTTGCCGCGCCGCGGCAGATGCGGCGCGAGACGGTTTGTTAGCGGATTCGCTAACATCAGCTACATGTCGGTAGCAAGAACCCCACTTGCAGAGCAAATCCGGGTGCAGAGTGGACTGAGCCAGGCTGAGTTGGCGCGCCGGGCAGGCCTGCCTCGTTCCGTGGTCAATGCCTACGTCAAAGGCACGCGCGAGCCGGGGGTGGAGACGTTTTCCCGGCTTGCGGCGGCGGGCGGGTTGGAGCTGAGGCTCGATCGCCGAAAGCCACCGGTTGACGCCGATCGCGCCGGTCGGCTGCTGGTGCAGGTGCTCGAGCTGGCGGAGGCTCTGCCCTTCAGGCCACGGGCCGACCTTGACTATCCGCACCTCGCCGATCGCTTGGCAGCTTGAGCGAGCTGGTCGACAAGCTCCTCGCCATTCACGACTCGCTGAACGAGGCCAGCATTCCCCATGCGTTCGGCGGCGCGATCGCCTTCGCCTACTGTGTTGAGGAGCCTCGCGGCACACGGGATCTGGACGTGAACATCTTCGTCGACTCCACCAAGGCTGGGCCAACGCTTGCCTGTCTGCCCTCCGGCGTCAAGGTGACTGACAATGATGTTGCCAAGGTTGAGCGCGACGGCCAGGCCAGGCTCGATTGGGATGACACGCCCGTCGACGTCTTTCTCAACAACGTCCCGCTACATCAAGCGGTTGCCTCGGCAATCGTCTGGGTGCCACTCACCGGCCGCGAGATTCCGGTGCTGGACTGCGCCTCGCTGGCGATCTTCAAGGCATTCTTCGATCGCACCAAGGACTGGGCCGACATGGAGGCGATCGCTCAGGCGACGCCGGAGGACATCGCCGCCGCCGCCGCGACGATCTCCGAGCTGGTCGGCCCCGATGACCCGGCGGTAAAGCGCCTCGAGAGCCTGATCCCTCTCGATATCGGATCCTCGCGCCAGTAGCCGCGCGCTAAGCGGTTTCCAGCGATACCGAGTGGTTGGCGACGATCATGCCGTTGGGGTCCCATTTGCGCTTGACCTCGGCGAGGCGGGCGCAGACGTCGGCGGGGAGGATCGCGTCTGCATCGCAGGGACGCTCGGTGAAGTTGTAGTACGAGCCCTCGCCGGCCCAGGGCTGCATCGTCTGCTCGATCTTCTCCAGGTGCTGGGGGATCGCCTCGCCCAACTCGGGCGTCATCGGCATGCCGACGCTGTACATGACGAACTCTGTCTCGAGGTGGGTGAGGGCGCCGCCGTCTGGGTCTGGGCGGCCGAGGGCGCCGCCGAGGTGGCGCAACTCGCTGAGCAGCATTGGGGATCCTGAGCCCGGGCCGGCAACGCTGGCAAAGGCGTCGATCGCCTCGTCGGGCAGCTCGCGGATCGTCATTCCCTCGCCGATTCCAGGCACCGGGTTCTCGGGGTCCATGTGGATGCGGCAGAGCCCCTCGGCTGGGATCTGGCCCCAGGTGTCCATAATCGTCTCGCCCAGCTCGCGCAGCGGCGCGACGATCGCCTCGCCCTCGGCCTGGCTGCCGATGCAGGCCCCGTCGATCGTCAGCAGCGGCCGGCCGCGGATCGGCTCCGGCACATCCGGGATCGGGGGAGGGGTGACGAAGCGGACCACCGAGGTGACGTCGTCGGAGACGCCCGCGGCCCAATCGCGGTAGGCGCGCACCGCCTCGGCGCCAAGCTCGGCGGGGAAGACGAGGGCGCCGGCGTAGATCTCGGAGATCGGCACCAGGTTGAGATGTAGGGCGACGACGATCGCGTAGCCGCCGCCACCGCCGCGCAGCGCCCAGAAGAGGTCGGGCTCGTTCTCGGCGTCGACCGTGCGCCGGTCGCCATCCGCGGTGACCAGCTCGATCGCCCGCACACGGTTGCAGGCGAAGCCGTAGCGGCGGCCGAGCCAGCTGAGGCCGCCGCCGAGCGTGTAGCCGGTCACGCCGACGTCGGGGGAGGAGCCCGGCATCGAGCTCAGCCCGTGTGCCTGCGCGGCGCTGCTCAGCTCAGCGACCAGCACGCCGGCCTCGACCCGGGCGCTCTGCGCCTCGGGGTCGACCTCGATCCCACGCATTCGCTCGGTCTTGACCAGGATCGCCCCCTCGAGCGAGCTCGCCAGCCCGAAGGCTCCGTGCCCGGTTCCTTGGCCGGCCACCCTGAGCCCGTTCTCGGCGGCGAAGCGAATCGTCTTGGCGATGTCGTCGCCGCTCTCTACGAAGGCGACCGCCTCGGGCCTTTGATCGGCGGCGAGGTTCCAGGCGAGGCGCGCCTCGTCCCAGTCGGCGTCGGTCGGGGTGGCGAGGCGGCCGGCGATCGCCAGCCCGGTGAAGTCGCTCATCTGGTCTCCTTGGGTCAGCTCAACGTCAAGCGTTCGACGGTGCCATCGGCCCCCACCAGCACCGCGCTCACCATATCCGGCGGGAAGAGGCCATGGGCGGCGATGCCGGGATCGGCCTCGAGCCGGGCCGCGAGCTCGGCTGGGTCGCCGATCTCCCCGCCGTAGTCGGCAATGAGGCCGGCGTCGGGGCTGCGCGGAACGTCGCGCAACTCGACCTTCGCACCGAGGCGAGCAAGGGTCGAGGAAACACCGAAGGCAAATAGCTCGAGCGGCACCGGCGCGGTCAGGGCCTCGACCGGCTTGCTCGAGTCGGCGATGACGACGAAGCGCTCGGCCGCTGCGGCGACGATCTTCTCGCGCAGGTGGGCGCCGCCACCGCCCTTGATCAGCCAGCCGTCGGGCGTCACCTGGTCGGTGCCGTCGATCGCGATATCGAGTCGCTCCAGCTGGCTGAACTCCTCAACCGGGACCCCCAGCTCACGCGCCTGCTGTTCGGTCGCGACCGAGGTCGCCACGCAGCGGATATCGCTCAGACCGCGGGCGGCGATCGCCGGCAGCAGGAAGGCGACGGTCGATCCCGTCCCCAGTCCCACCGTCATCCCGTCCTCGACCAGCTCCGCGGCGGCTTCAGCCGCGATCCGCTTCTCGTCGTCCGCTCCGCTCACGGCCGCCACTCTACCCACGACGGTGCAACGTTTTCTCCGGCCATTCCACGGATAAGGCGTTACACCGGGGTCGAGTTCACTCCGCCCCCAAGCGGTGCAACGCCTAGTCCGTTCATTGCACGGAAAAAGCGTTACATCACAGTGGATCTATGCTCGCCGCGATGGATTCGCGGATCTGGATTACAGGCGAAGGCGGGCAGCCACGCTCGGTGGCGCTCGCGGGGGAGCGGACCGTGGTCGGCCGCGACCCCGAGGCCGACCTCCACATCGACGACGAGGCGGTCTCCTGGAACCACCTCGAGATCGAGCGCCGCGGCGAGGTGCTGATGGCAACCGACCTCGACAGCCGCAACGGCACTGCCCTCAACGGCGAGCCACTCGACCGCCCCCGCCGCCTGCGCAACGGCGACACCCTGATCGTCGGCGGCCACCGGCTCGAAGTCTCGGTCGGGCCGGCGACGCCGGTCGGGGCCACCGTGCCCAGCAGCCAGCCGTCGGTGGCGCTCACGGGAGAGGAGCGGGCGACCGCCGCGGCCCTTGTCGCGCCCTATCGCAGCGAGGGCGCCTTCGCCGGGCGTCCCGCCACCCGCGCCGAGATCGCCGCCGCGCTGCAGGTCAGCGAGCGCACCGCGCAGCGGCGACTCGACGCCCTCGCGGCCAAGCTCGACATCTCCGGCGATGCCGGCCGCGAGCGCCCGCGCCTGATCGCCGCCCGCGTGATCGAGCTCGGCCTCGACCGCTGACCCGGACCGGGCCAAAGCCGGCCCGGTAGGGGACGCGGGCGTCGTTTGCGGGCACGCCCCGCCGCCCGAGCATTGGTTGACCGAGTTCAACCACCCGAGAAAAGGGGATTCCAATGCTCAACCGTTCGATCTTCGCCGCACTGCTCGCACTGCTCTCGCTCGCCATCCCGGCCTTCGCCTCGGCGGCGCCGGCGCACGACGGTGCGGTCGTCTACTCGCGGGTCAGCAACGAAGGCGCCGTCGCCAAAGGCGGTCTCTTTGCCGCCAAAGACGGTCACCTCAATCAGCTGACCGAAAACCCCGCCGACAGCCAGCCTGCCTTCTCCCCGGACGGCAGGACGATCGCCTTCGCCCGCGGCGGCGACGTCTACTCGGTGCGAGCCGACGGCTCCGGCGAGCGGGTCCTGAGCAGCGGTCCGGCGATCGACGGACGACCGGTCTTCTCGCCCAACGGCAGGATCGTCGTCTTCGAGCGCCGCGCCTCGGAAGCGGCGCCGCGCGACCTCTACACGGTAGGCGCCGGGGGCGGCACGCCGCACCAGCTGACCTCCGGTCCCGCCGACGACCACGAAGCGGCGATCTCCGACGATGGCTGCACGATCGCCTTCGTCCGCAGCGTCGCCCTGACCGGCGGCGGCACGGCCGATGACGTCTACTCGATTCGCCCGGCCGGAATCCGGCTGCGTCGCCTCACCCACACGCCCGGGCTGGACGAGTTCGCGCCGCACTTCTTCGGCGACGAGAACGTCGTCTTCAGCCGCGGTCAGAGCGGCGAAGGGCCGGACGCCTACGCCGACGTCTACACGATGCGCGAGAACGGCACCCACGTCACCCCGCTCGTCCATGGCGCCGGCTCGGCCTTCGTCGAAGACGTCGCCGCTGGCCGCACGCTGCTCTTCCGTCGCGACCAGGGCCTCTGGGTGAAGCGGATCGGACCCGGCCGCGCCCACAAGCTGAGCGAACTGCCCGACGGCTCGAAGACCAATGCGGTCTTCTCTGCCGACGGTCGCAGCGTTGCCGCCTTCATCGCCTCCGAAGAATCGGAGTCGCTCTCGGCGATCGACGTCGCCAGCCGCCGCCGCACCGATCTCGCCGAAGGCTTCGATTTCTCCGGTGAAGGTGCGGGGACGACGATCGGCCCCGTGATCGCCTGGCAGCCGCTGCGCTAAAAGCGCTGCAGCTTTCTCGCGGCTTCGAAAGGGACCCTCCGCTCGGAGGGTCCCTTCGTCGCTGTATAACCGCCGCGTGGGAGAACCTGCGATCGGCTCGACGCTCGGCGGCTACCGGATCGAGTCCCTGATCGCCCGCGGTGGCATGGGCGTCGTCTACCGGGCGACGCAGCTCGCTCTGGAGCGTCCTGTCGCGCTCAAGGTAATCGCCGCCGAGCTGGCCGGCAAGGAGGGCTTCCGCGAGCGTTTCCTGCGCGAGTCGCGCCTCGCCGCCGGCCTCGACCACCCCAGCGTCGTGCCGGTCTATGACGCCCGCGAAGAGGACGGCGAGCTGATCGTCGCGATGCGCCTGGTCGAGGGCGGCGACCTGCGCAAGCTGATCGACCGCGAGGGGCCGCTGCCGCCGTCCCGCGCCGTGGCGCTGCTGAGCCAAATTGCCGATGCCCTCGACGCCGCCCACGCCGCCGGCATCGTCCATCGCGACGTCAAGCCCCACAACATCCTGGTCGAGGGAGAGCGTGCCTACCTCTCGGACTTCGGCCTCGCCAAGGCCTTCGAGGGGGCCGGCGCCGGCAGCGGCGCCTCGATCGTCGGCACGGTCGAGTACATGGCGCCCGAGCAGTGGCGGGGGGAAAGCGCGGGCCCGGCCGCCGACATCTACTCGCTCGGCTGCGTCCTCTACGAGTCGCTGACCGGGATCGTGCCCTACGCCCGCAAGGCTGCCGACACCGAGCCGGAAATCCCGGATGGGGTCGGTGCCGTGATCGAGCGGGCGGTCTCAAAGGATCCCGGGGACCGCTACCCCACGGCCGGCGAGCTGATCGCCGCCGCCGAAGAACGGGAGGACGCGAGCCTTGCTGCGACCGCCGTGCTCTCCGAGGGTGACGGCCGGCCGACGGTCCCGATCGGGCGCTCAGCCGGCTCGCGGTCGCGATTCGGGTCACGCAGGGCGCAGTGGCTGGGGGCGGCGGTTGCGGTTTGCGTCGGAGCCCTCGTCCTGGCTCTGACGTTGCTGGGTGGCGATGGCGTATCGGTCTCGGACCCGATCCCGATCGGCAGGGGCCCGCTGCGAGTCGCCGCGGGGGATGGTGAAGTCTGGGCGACCAGCGTCCCCGACGGCACGCTCTCGAAGATCGACCCCAAGACCCTGGATGTCGCCGGCGCACCGCTGCGGGTCGGCGCCGGCATCGCCGGCCTGGCCGTGGGCGAGGGCGCGGTCTGGGTCTCGAGTCCGCGCGATGGCCGGGTCCTGCGCGTCGATCCCGGCAGCGGCCGGGTGCTGGCAAGGATCGAGGTCGGCGGCAGCCCCGGCGCGATCGCTGTTGGCGATGGCAGGGTCTGGGTGGCCGACGAGGCCGGAGCCGGCGTCACCGCCATCGACGCGCTCAACGGCGAGGTCTACAGGCGCGGCATCGTGCCGCACGCGGCGCCGCTGCGGCTCGCGGTCGGCGCCGGCGGGCTCTGGGTCAGCAGCGCCTCGACCAGCGCCGTCCGCCGCATCGACCTCGGCAGCGCTGCCGCCGGCGTGCCGATCCTCGCCGGCCGCGGTCCGGCCGGCGTAACCGTGGCCGGCGGTCTGGTCTGGGTCGCCAACAGCCGCTCCGGCACTGTCACGCGGGTCGACCCGTCCCTGCACTCGACCCTCGGCGACCCGATCCCGGTCGGCGGCTCCCCCGGTGGAATCGACGCCGGCCCCGAAACCGTCTGGGTAGCCAACTCGGCCGACGACACAGTTACCCGCATCGACCTCTCCGATGCCGAACCAACCGGCAACCCAATCGACGTCGGTCCCGACCCCGGCGCAGTCGCCGTAGGCGCCGACGCCGTCTGGGTAGCAAATAACGGCAACGGCACTCTGACCCGAATCGAACCCTAGAGGCCGATCCCGGTAGGGGTGAAACGTCTTGTACTTTTTCGGCAATTCCTTGAGGCGCCAGCCAGCGACTCTCCACCGAAAAAGTTAAGTGGAACCCCTACCGGGATCGGCCTCCCAATAGGATCGAGTCAGTGAGCCGGGACCTCGACCAGATCTGCATCGACACGATCCGGACGCTCTCGATCGACGCGATCCAGAAGGCCAACTCGGGCCATCCGGGGACGCCGATGGCTCTAGCCCCCGTCGCCTACACGCTCTGGCAGCGCTTCCTGCGCTTCGATCCGGCCGATCCGATCTGGCCCGGCCGCGATCGCTTCGTGCTCTCCGCCGGCCACGCCTCGATGTTGCTCTACTCGCTGCTTCACCTGGCGGGTGTCAGGGCGGTCGATCCGGACTACGAGATCGTCGGCGACCCCGCCGTCTCGCTTAAAGACATCGAGAGCTTCCGCCAGCTCGACTCGCGTGCCCCAGGGCACCCCGAGTACCGCTGGACCTCGGGCGTGGAGACGACCACCGGCCCGCTCGGCCAGGGCGTCGCCACCTCGGTCGGGATGGCGATCGCCTCCAAGTGGCAGGGCGCGCGCTATGGCGCCGAGCTCTTCGACTTCGACGTCTACGCGATCGCCGGCGATGGCTGCCTGATGGAGGGCGTCTCCAACGAAGCGGCTTCGATCGCCGGTCACCTCAAGCTCGACAACCTCTGTTGGGTCTACGACAACAACCAGATCACGATCGACGGCAAAACCCACCTTGCCTACGACGACGACGTCGCCGCTCGCTTCATGGGCTACGGCTGGAACGTCACCCGGGTCGGCGATGCCAACGACACCGACCTGATCGCCACTGCCTTCGAGGAGTTCAAGGGCGAGGAGGGCCGTCCGACGCTGCTCATCGTCGACAGCCACATCGGCTACGGCTCACCGCACAAGGTCGACACCTCCGCCGCCCACGGCGAACCGCTCGGCGAGGAGGAGGTGCGCGAGACCAAGCGCGCCTACGGCTGGCCCGAGGACGCCCAGTTCCTCGTCCCCGACGGGGTCCGCGAGCACTTCGCAGAGGGGGTCGGCAAGCGCGGCGCCGAGCTGCGCGCCGAGTGGGAAGGAAAGCTGGAGGAGTACGCGGGCAACAACGCCGACCTTGCCGCCGAGATTGAGGCCCAGCAGAAGCGTGAGCTGCCGGTGGGCTGGGACGCCGGCATTCCGTCCTTCGATCCCGATGAGAAGGGGATCGCCACCCGCAAGGCCTCGCAGCAGGTCGAGAACGCGATCGGCGAGCGCCTGCCCTGGCTGCTCGCCGGCTCCGCCGACCTCACCGACTCGACCTCGGTCCGGCTCAAGTTCGACGGCGCGGTCGACTTCGAGCCCGGCGCCTACGACGGCCGCCAGCTCCACTTCGGCATCCGCGAGCACGAGTCGGCGGCGATCTCCAACGGGCTCTCGCTCTCCAAGCTGCGGCCACTCTGGTCGACCTACCTCACCTTCTCCGACTACGCCCGGCCGGCGATCCGGCTCTCGGCGCTGATGGAGCTGCCGGTGATCCACGTCTTCACCCACGACTCGATCGGACTCGGCGAGGACGGCCCGACCCACCAGCCGGTAGAGCAGCTCGCCTCTCTGCGGGCGATCCCCGGCCTCGACGTGATCAGGCCGGCCGACGCCAACGAGGTCGCCGAGGCCTGGCGCGCGGCGATCGACCGCAAGCATCAGCCCGTCGCCCTCATCCTCACCCGCCAAAACGTGCCGGTCTTCGACCGTTCCAAATACGGGTCCGCCGAGGGACTTCGCCGCGGCGCCTACGTGCTTGCCGACGCCGAGGGCGGCGATCCCGAGCTGATCCTGATCGCCACTGGCAGCGAGGTCGCGCTGGCGCTTGCGGCATATGAGGAGCTGAAGGGTGAGAGCGTTCGCGCGCGTGTTGTGAGCATGCCCTGCTGCGAGCTCTTCGATCGCCAGGATCAGGCCTATCGCGACGAGGTGCTGCCGCCAGGGGTGCGGGCGAGGGTCTCGATCGAGGAGGCGTCGACCCTGGGCTGGGATCGCTATGTCGGCCCGGAGGGCGCCAAGGTCGGCATGCACACCTTTGGCAGCTCGGCGCCGCTCAAGGATTTGCAGACCAAGTTCGGCTTCACCCCGGACAAGGTCGCCGAGGCGGCACGCGCGCTGCTCGACAGTGCAAAAGTGAACTGACCAGACCGAGAAGAACCTACGAAGGGAGAGCCGTGAAGGCCACCGCGAAACTGCACGAGCTGGGCCAGAGCCTTTGGCTCGACAACATCACCCGCACGATGCTCGACGACGGCACGCTTGCCGGCTACATCGAGGAGCTCTCGGTCACCGGGCTGACCTCGAACCCGACGATCTTCGACAAGGCGATCTCCGGCGGCGATACCTACGACGAGCAGATCGCCGAGCTGGTCCCGCGTGGCCTCTCGACCGAGGAGATCTTCTTCGAGCTGGCGATCGCCGATCTGCGCCGCGCCACCGACCTCTTCGCCGGCGTTCACGAGCGCACCGACCACGTCGACGGCTGGTGCTCGCTGGAGGTTTCCCCGAAGCTCGCCGACGACACGGGGGCGACGATCGAGCAGGCGGCGAGGCTGCACGCCGAGGCCGAGCGCGACAACCTCTACATCAAGATCCCTGGCACCAAAGCCGGCCTCGGGGCGATCGAGGAGTCGATCTTCGCCGGCATTCCGGTCAACGTCACCCTGCTTTTCGACCGCGAGCAGTACCTTGTCGCCGCCGACGCGTACATGAAGGGGATCGAGCGTCGGATCGAGGCCGGGCTCGACCCCAACGTTGCCTCGGTCGCCTCGCTCTTCATCAGCCGCTGGGACGTCGCCGTCTCCGACGAAGCGCCGGACGAGCTGCGCAACCGGCTCGGCGTGGCGGTCGGCGGCCGCGCCTTCAAGGCCTACCACGAGCTGCTCGATTCCGAGCGCTGGCAGCGACTGCTCAACGAGGGCGCCCGCGCCCAGCGCCTGCTCTGGGCCAGCACCGGGACCAAGGACCCCGATGCCTCCGACGTCCTCTACATCGAGGCTTTTGCCTCGCCCTTCACGGTCAACACGATGCCCGAGCCGACCCTGCTCGCCTTCGCCGACCACGGCGAGGTGGGCGAGCCGCTGCCGCCCGACGGCGGCGACGCCGAGGAGGTCCTGGCCAAGTTCGGCGAAGCGGGGATCGACGTCGATGCGCTGGCAACGCGCCTCCAGGACGAGGGGGCGGAGGCCTTCGTCAAGTCCTGGAACGAGCTGCTGAAATCGATCGAGTCCCAGGTCGGGGCGCGCGCGTGAGCGACGGGCCGGCGTTGCGCCGCCAGCCCGCCTGGCAGTCGCTGCAGAAGCATTACGAGGAGATCAAAGGCACGCACCTGCGCGATCTCTTTGACGCCGACCCCCAGCGCGGCGAGCGCCTGATCGCCGACGGGGCCGGCCTCCACCTCGACTTCTCCAAGAACCGGATCACCGACGAGACGCTGATGCTGCTCGGCGCGCTGGCCAAGGAGTGCGGGGTCGAGGAGCGTCGCGAAGCGATGTTCGCCGGCGAGCACATCAACGTCTCCGAGGACCGCGCCGTGCTGCACGTGGCGCTGCGAATGCCGCGCGAGCGCTCGCTGATCGTCGACGGCGTCGACGTGGTCAAGGAGGTGCACGAGACGCTCGACCGCATGGCCGCCTTCGCCGAGCGCGTCCGCTCGGGCGAGTGGAAGGGTCACACCGGCAAGCCGATCCGCAACGTGGTCAACGTCGGCATCGGCGGCTCCGACCTCGGCCCGGTGATGGCCTACGAGGCGCTGCGCCACTACTCGCGCCGCGAGATGATCTTCCGCTTCGTCTCCAACGTCGACGGCACCGATTTCGCCGAGTCGACCCGCGACCTCGATCCAGAGGAGACGCTCTTCGTCATCTCCTCGAAGACCTTCACCACGCTGGAGACGATGACCAACGCCCGCAGCGCCCGCGAGTGGTCGCTGGCGGGGCTCGGCGGCGACGAGGCGGCGGTCGCCAAGCACTTCGTCGCCGTCTCGACCAACGCCGACGAGGTCGCCAAGTTCGGTATCGACACCGAGAACATGTTCGGCTTCTGGGAGTGGGTGGGTGGCCGCTACTCGATGGACGCGGCGATCGGCCTCTCGACCATGCTGGCGATCGGCCCGGCCCGCTTCGAGGAGATGCTGGCCGGCTTCCACGCAATGGATGAGCACTTCCGCGAGGCGCCGCTGGCAGAGAACCTGCCGGCCCTGATGGGCCTGCTCTCGGTTTGGTACAGCGATTTCTTCGGTGCCCAGACCTGCGGCGTCTTCCCCTACGACCAGTACCTGCACCGCTTCCCCGCCTACCTGCAGCAGCTGACGATGGAGTCCAACGGCAAGCACGTCACATTGGATGGAGCCCACGTCGACTACGACACCGGGGCGATCTTCTGGGGCGAGCCGGGGACCAATGGCCAGCACTCCTTCTACCAGCTGATCCACCAGGGCACGCGCCTGATTCCCTGCGACTTCATTGGCTTCTTCCACTCCAACAACCCGCTCGGCAACCACCACGATCTGCTGATGTCGAACGTGTTCGCCCAGAGCGAGGCGCTCGCCTTCGGCAAGACGCCCGAGCAGGTGCGGGCCGAGGGCACCCCGGAGGAGGTCGTGCCGCACCGCGTGATGGAGGGCAACCGCCCCTCCAACACGATCCTCACCGAGCGCCTCGATCCGCATACGCTGGGCACCCTGGTCGCGCTCTACGAGCACAGCGTCTTCACCCAGGGCGCGATTTGGGGGATCGATTCCTTCGATCAATGGGGAGTCGAGCTGGGCAAGGCCCTTGCGGTCGCGATCATCCCCGAGTTGCAGGCCGGCGAGGAGCCGAAGCTCCGCCACGACAGCTCGACCAACGCGCTGATCCGTCGCTACCGCAGCGCCCGCCGCGGGGAGTAGGCTCGCCGACATGCCCTCGCTCGACGCGCTCCCGTTGGCAGCGTCGGCATCGAACCTGCTCGCCGCCCGCGAGCAGATGGCCTTCACCCTCGCCTTCCACATCGTCCTCTCCTGCCTCGGCGTCGCCCTGCCGGCGATGATCCTGATCGCCAACTACATCGGGCTGAAGCGCGGCGACGACGCGGCGATGGAACTTGCCCGCCGCTGGTCCAAGGCGATGGCGGTGACCTTCGCCGTCGGCGCCGTCACCGGCACCGTGCTGAGCTTCGAGTTCGGTCTGCTCTGGCCCCACTTCATGGACCGCTTCGGCTCCGCCTTTGGCATCGCCTTCGCGGTCGAGGGGCTCTTTTTCTTCACCGAGGCGATCTTCCTGGCGATCTACATCTACGGCTGGAAGCGGCTCGGTGGCTGGGCGCACTTCTGGTCCGGGGTGCCGATGGTGGTAACGGGGATCGGCGGCGCCTTCTCCGTGGTCGCCGCCAATGCCTGGATGAACCAGCCGCAGGGCTTCACCCTCGACGCCGCGGGAAAGGTCGTCGACACCGCCCCGCTCAAGATCCTCTTCAACCCGGCCACCGGCTACGAGGTGCCGCACATGATCCTCGCCGCCTACATGGTGGTCGGCTTCCTCGTCGCCTCGATCTACGCCGCCGGGATGCTGAAGGGACGGCGCGACCGGCTGCACCGGCTCGGCCTGCTGATCCCGCTGACGATCGCCTGCATCGCGACGCCGGTCCAGCTCTTCGTAGGCGACACCGCGGCCCGCGAAGTAGCCGATCACCAGCCGGCCAAGTTCGCCGGCATGGAGTGCATCCAGAAGACCGGTACGCACCAGACCGAGTACGTCGGCGGCGTCTGCACCGGCGACGGGGTGAAGGGAGCGATCCCGATCCCCGACCTCGACTCTTTCCTGGTCGGCTTCAGCAGCGACACCAAGGTCACCGGCCTCGCCGACATCTCGGCCGACGAACGGCCGCCCGCCAACACCCTGCTGCACCTCGCCTTCGATGGCATGGTCGGCATCGGCACCGCCCTGCTCGCGCTCGGCGCCTGGCTCGCCTTTGTCTGGTGGCGTCGCCGCGACATCCCGCAGACGCCCTGGTTCCTGCGCGCCGTGGCGATCTCCGGCGCCGGCGCGATCCTCGCCCTCTGGGCCGGCTGGATCGTCACCGAGGTCGGTCGCCAGCCCTGGATCGTCCAGGGCTACATGCGCACCACCGAAGCGGTGACCGACGCCAAGGGGATCTGGTTCAGCTTTGCCCTCGTCCTCCTGCTCTACGCGGCGATCGGAACGATCGCGATCGTCGTCCTGCGCGGCATGTCGCGACGCTGGCGCGAGGGTGGCGTGGAGCCGGACGGCGGCACTCCCTACGCGCCGCCGGCGGCTAGCGGGGAGGCGGGAGCGTGACCCGCGCCGACGTCTGCGCCGCGATCCTCTGGGTTGGCGCGACCTTCTACGCGCTCTTCGGCGGCGCCGACTTCGGCGCCGGTTTCTGGGACCTCCTCGCCGGCGATGCCGAGCGCGGCGAGCGGCCGCGCGCCATGATCCAGCGCTCGCTGACCCCCGTCTGGGAGGCCAACCACGTCTGGCTGATCTTCATCCTCGTCGTCCTCTGGACCGCCTTCCCGCCCGCCTTCAGCGCCGTGATGACGACCCTCTACGTGCCGATCGCCCTGGCCGCGGTCGGGATCGTCCTGCGCGGCTCGGGCTTCGCTTTCCGCAAGTCGATCGAGAGCCTCGCCGGTCGCCGCGCCGCCGGCGCCACCTTTGCCGTCTCCTCGTTGCTGACGCCGTTCTTCATGGGCGCCACGGTCGGGGCGATCGCCGCCGGCAACGTGCCGGGGGACGGCAACGGCGCGCCCTTCTCGAGCTGGCTGGCACCGCTGCCGCTGCTGACCGGGGCGATGTTCGTCGCCAGCGGCGCCTATCTCTCCGCGGTCTTCCTGATCGGCGACGCTCGCCGCGCGGGGGACGGGGAGCTGCAGCGCTATTTCGCCCGCCGGGCTCTCGCTGCCGCGGCAGTTGCCGGCGTAGCGGCCGCCTTCGGTCTGGTCGAGCTCCACTCCGAAGCCCGCTACATCTTCGACCGCCTCACCGACGAGGGCCTGCCGCTGGTGATCCTCTCGGTCCTCTGCGGACTCGGCGTCCTCGCCCTTCTGCTCTCGGCGGCCCGCCGTCCCGCCGCCGCTTCGCCGCGACTGCTGCGCCCGCTCGCCGCCGGGGCCGTGATCGCCGTGATCTGGGGCTGGGGCGTCGCCCAGTTCCCCTACCTGATCCCGACTTCGCTGAAGATCGCCCAGTCGGCGGCGCCGCCGGACACGCTCGCGAGCGTGATCGTCGTCTTCATCGTTGCCGCGATCCTCGTCCTGCCCGCTCTCGGTCTGCTCTACTGGCTCTCGCAGAAGGAGCTGCTGAGTGAGTGAGCCGAGCGCGATCCGCGCCGTTCTCTTCGATATCGACGGCACCTTGCTCGTCACGGGCGGCGCCGGCGGCGTCGCCTGGCAACGCGCCTTCGAGGAGCTGCACGGGGTCGAGGCGGACATCGCCGAGCACACCGACGCCGGCATGACCGATCCCGAGATCGCGGCGATCGTCTTCCGCGAGGTGATCGGCCGCGAGGGCAGCCCCGAAGAGCGCTCGAAAGCGATCGGCTGCTACCTCAAGCACCTGCCCGATGCGGTCGCCGAATCGGCTGGATACCGGGTCATGCCTGGCATCGAAGGTCTGCTGCCGCGCTTGATCGAGGACGGGATCCTGCTCGGTCTCGTCACCGGCAACATCGAGGCAGCCGCCCACATCAAGCTCGCCCGCGCTCGCCTCAACCGCTTCTTCAGCTTCGGCGGCTACGGCTCCGACTCAGCCGACCGCACCGCGGTCACCGAAGCGGCCCTTGGGCGCGGCGCCCTGGTCTCGGGTGGCACCCTCGCCGACGGCAACTGCATCGCCGTCGGCGACACGCCCCGCGATGTCAAGGCCGGCCACGGCGCCGGGATCGCGGTTGCCGGCGTCGCGACCGGCAGCTACAGCGTCACCGCCTTGAGCGAGGCCGGCGCCGACTGGGCCCTGGAGACGGTTGAGCGAGGCTTTCCGCTTCAGCCGCAGAGTGCCGTCTGAGCCTTCCCGGCCTTATTCACATCTTTGGCAATAACTCTTGCCGGTGGCATCGGGGCTGCATAGCCTGATCGGACGCGCCGCGACGGGCGACTGGATTCTCGGGACTAGGGCAGGGGAAGTTGTGGCACCTCATCGGCTTGACAGGCGGTTACTGCAAGGGCTGCTTGCCTTCGCGGCCTTGCTCGCCGTCTTCGGCTCACCCGCCAGGGCGGCCGCTGCGGAATACGGAATCGTCCCCGGCAGCTTCGCGGTCAGGGCGATCGACGCCGAAGGCCATCCCGAGACCCGTGCCGGCTCGCACCCCGATCGCCTGCAGATGGACTTTGCCCTCAACGTCGAAGGCACCGGCACTACCCCGCGCGATCTCGCCTTCGAACTGCCGGCCGGTCTGGGCGGGGACCCGAGTGCCGTCCCCGCCTGCGACAGGGCGGCCTTCGAAGCAGGCCAGCAGTGCCCGGCGGAAAGTCAGATCGGGCGGATCGAACTCAAAATCGTGGGGGGGACGGAAGCGGAACTGCCGATGTTCAAGCTCGAACCCCGGCCGGGAGAACTCGTCTCGTTCGGCTCGAGTCCGCAAGTCGGCGGCGAACTCTCGATGAGTCTTCGTCCCAGCGACTATGGAGTCACCTTCGAAGCGCGCGATCTCAGCGAAATTCCGATCAGCGAAGCGCGGATCGAAATGTGGGGGGTCCCGGCAGACCACCAGAGCGCACCGGCGAGCCCGCGTCGCCCGTTCCTCACCCTGCCCTCGCGCTGCGGTCCGCTCTCCTTCACCTTTCGCACGCGCTCGCACCAGGCCGACGCCCAGTGGCAGAGCGCGACGACCGACACCGGTGCGCCCCTCACCGAGTGCGAAAGCCTGAGCTTTCACCCCGAGCTCGCGGTGCACCTCAGCAACCCAGTCGCCGATTCGCCGACCGGTCTGCAAATCGACCTCAACATGCCCGAAGAAAACGACCCGGACGGCCGCGCCGGCGCCGAGATCAAGAACGCGACGATCGAGATGCCGGCCGGGATCACGGTCTCGCCGGGCGGGGTCGGGGCGCTCGCCGTCTGCACGGACGCCCAGCTCGGCCTGGCGAGCAGCGACGAAGCCCGCTGCCCGGCCGCCTCGAAGGTGGGCACGGTGGAACTCTCCTCGGCCGCTCTGGACAGGCCGCTGACCGGAACGTTGTACCTGGGCGAGGAACACCCGGGAGAACGATTCCGCACCTTCATCGTCGCCTCGGGGCCGGGGATAACGCTCAAGTTCGCCTCGGCGCTGAGCATCGATCCCAAGACCGGCCGCTTCTCCGCCGTCCTGCGGAATATGCCCGAAGTCCCGATCGGTCACCTGCGCCTCAACCTGGATGGCGGCTCCAAGCCGATGCTGGCGTCGCCGTTGACCTGCGGTCCCTCGACGGCTGTGGCCAGCTTCGAACCGTCCGGTGGCGGAGCCGCTCTGCAGTCCTCCTCGACGGTGGCGATCGCGGCCAGGATCCCTGGCTCTTCGTGCTCGGGTGCCGCACCGTTTTCCCCCGAAATAGTTGCCGGGCCCCGCAGGCCGAGGGCGGCCCGGCCGGGCCGCTTCTCGATGACGCTCCGGCGCCGCGACGGAGAACAGCTGCCGAGGCGATTCAGCGTGACCCTGCCGGCCGGCCTGAGCATCGGCCTCGGAACCGTCCAGGCCTGCTCGGACGAACGGGCGCAGGCAGGGACGTGCGGTGCCGAGAGCAAGGTCGGCACTGTGCTCACCCGGGTCGGGTCCGGCTCGGACTCCGTCGAACTGCCCGGTGCCGCCTACCTCACCGGTCCCTACCGTGGCGCGCCGTTTGGCCTGCTGATGGCGTTTCACGCGACGATCGGGTCCTTCGACCTCGGCACGATGACGGTTCGGGCATCGACGCGGATCGACGAACGCAGCGGACGGGTGACGGTCAGCGCCGACGGCATGCCCGACGTGATCGAAGGCGTGGGGGTCCGCCTCCAGGCGATGGAACTGAACATGGACCGGCCGGGACTGGTGCGCAATCCGACCAGGTGCACCCCGCGCAGCCTCGATGCGACGATCGAAGCGCAGAGCGGTCAGACCGCAACCGCGACAAGCCCGATCTTGCCCTGGGGCTGCAGCAAGCTGAAATTCAAGCCGCGGATCAAGATCGCGCTCGACGGTCCCGGCAGGCTGCGCCGCAACGGCAGGCCGGGGCTGCGGATCTCCGCCCGGCTGCGCTCGGGCGACGCCGGTCTGCGAGCGATGAAGGTGTCGCTGCCCAAGGCGCTGAAATTCGGCATCGGGGGCCTGCAGGAGCTCTGCTCGCGATCCGACGCGCTCGGCGGCTTCTGCCCGAGCGACTCGCAGGTCGGAACCGTTCGCGCCAAGACATCGCTGCTGAGCAAGCCCATGACCGGGCGGATCTACGTAGTCCAACCGGCCGGCGACGGCCTGCCCGAGATGTGGTTGCGCATGGCGACCATGGGAGTGCAGGTGAACGGGCAGAGCACCACCACGATGCAGGACGGGCACCTGGTCACAAACTTCGTCGGCCTGCCGGACATGCCCCTGTCCTCGCTTGCGATGCGACTCAAGGGAGGCAAGGGCGGGCTTCTGTCGCTCGGCGCGGCGCCGTGCAGCCATGGCCATGCTCGCCCGTTCGTGGTAAGCGCCGCGATCAGTGCGCAGAACGGGGCCCGGCGCGCCCTGCGGCTACCGATCGAGACGAGCGCGGGTTGCGGGGCATCGCCGGGCTCCCGCGCCCCGGGGCGCGGAGCGCGGACGCCGGCTGACGCGCGATGAGTCGCGGCCGAAGCCGATCGGTCGTTTCCCGGCTGCTGGACAAGATTGCCGACCTCGCAACGAGGCGGGCCCGCCTCGTTGTCGTGGTTTGGGCGCTCCTAGTTGTCGCCCTGGCCGGCCTCGGCAGCAATATCGAGCGGAAGGTCTTCATCCACCCGGCGTACATCGACGGCACGCCCTCCAAGCGGGCCCACGAAATCGCCGTGCAGGAGTTCGGCGGCGGCGACACGATGATCGTGATGCTGCGCGGCCCCCGGGCGGACGTCGAACAGCAGGGGCAGCAATTGGCGAGGCGGCTGGGAACGGTGCCCCGCATGCGGGTCGTTTCGCCATGGGCTCGGGGTGCCGAAATCGAAGGCCTGCGACCGGCTCCGGGGGTCGCTGCGCTGCTCGTGCACGTTGCCGCCGCTCCCGGCGGAGGAGAGGATGCCGTCGACGTCTTGCCCCCGGTCCAGCGCCAGGTCGACGAGAACGTGACGAGTCCGGTTCACGCCAGCATCGCTGGATTTCCGGTAGTGGTGAACTCGGTTCGCACCGCAGGCGAACACGCCAGCGTGCTCGGCGAGCTGATCGCGGTGCCGATTCTTTTGCTCGTGCTGCTGTTTGTCTTCAGGTCGGTTCTGGCCGCGCTGCTCCCGGTCGTCGTCGGCGGTGCCGTTGTGGTGGCGACCCGAGGCATCCTCGACCTCATGCTCGGCTTCGTCGAAATCGATCTGTTCGCGGTCAGTGTCGTCGTCATGATGGGCCTCGCCCTCGGTGTCGATTACTCGCTCCTGGCGATCTCGCGATTTCGGGAGGAGCGTGAGAAGGCCGACCTGACCGAGGCCATGCAGGTAACGGTGAGCGCTACCGCCCGCTCGATCGTTCCCGCCGGCAGCGCGCTCGTGCTCGCAATGGTCGCGTCGACCCTGTTGATCCCGGGCACGATCATCCGCTCCGTCTCGCTTGCCGTAATCGTGACGGCGCTGCTCAGCGTGCTGTGGGCGATATGCGTCGTGCCGGCGATGCTGACGCTGCTTGGCGACAACCTGGATCGCTGGTCGCTGCCGAGGAGAGAGACCTCGCAGGTTGCGCCCTTGCGCTGGTCGCGGCGCATAAACCGGCACCCGCGCGCGGTGGTCGGGATCATGTGCGTCCTGCTGTTGCTGGCGGGACTGGCCTTCAACCTCGACTCGGGCACGTCCAGCATCGCCCTGCTGCCCTCCGCTGACCCCGGTCGCCTTCAGCAGGAAGAAATTCAGCGGTACCTTGGCCCAGGCTGGGTCTCGCCGATGGAAGTGGTCATGGACACGGGAGGTACTCCGGTTACCTCTCCGTCGCGGTTGCGGGCGCTGGCGGCGTTTCAGCGCAAGGTCGAACGAGACCCCGGAGTCGAAAGCATGGCGGGCTTTTCCAAGGTCTCGAAGGCGGTAAAGCCGCTGGAAGGCATCAACCGGACGCTTGCCGATCAGGAACGTGGCCTGGATCGCCTCGAAACTGGCATCGGCAAGATCTACGACGGGACGAAGGGCGGTGTGAGCAGCTTGCTCGAGGCCGAGGCGGGGTCCAAGCAGCTCGAATCCGGTCTCGGTGCGGCGCATGACGGCGCCGGGGTTCTGGCCGGTGCCCTGCAGCTGACCAGCACCGGTTCGGGGAAGCTGAGCGAGGGGCTCGGTCGCGTCGACGAAGGCAGCGGCAAGCTCGCGCAGGGCACGACCCAGGCAAGCACCGGCGCCGGGAAGCTCGCGGACGGTCTCGAAAAGGCGCAGGAACAGAGCGGAGAACTGCAGGGCAGCGCCCGGCTGTTCAAGAACGCGATGCTCTCCGGCGAAGATCGGCTGAGCGAAGTTCGCGCCCGGCTTCAATCCACCGAAGCCCAGCTCGCCGAAGCCCGGCAGGCCCTGCAGCGGATGACGGCGGGACGGAGCGACCCCGAATTCGCCGCGACGCTGCGGGCGGTCGAAGTGGCGAGCCGGGAACTCACCGGCACCGACCCCGGAACCGGGGAACCGCTGCCTTCCGGTGGGGCCGGCCGGGGCGTCGATCGCGCCGAAGGCCAGTTCGGCGTCGGCCTCTACCTCGCCTCCCGCCTGGACGCGACCGGCCGCCAGGCGTCCAGGGGCATCGGCAAGCTCGCCCGCGGCGCCGTCCAACTCGACGATGGCCTCGGTCGCCTTGCCGCCGGAGGCCGCCGGCTTTCCGATGGGGTTTCGAGGCTCGCCCAGGGGGGGCAGCAGTTGAGTCCGGCGCTGCAACGCCTCAGCGACGGGGCCGATCGCCTCGTCAACGGGCTGGGGCAGCTCCACGCTGGGGCCGGCCAGTTCTCGCACGGCCTGGAAGAGGGCGGTGCGAAATCCACGCTGCTCGTCCGCGCCCTGCAGAGGATCAGCGACGGTCTCGCACACCAGCGCAGTCCCGACGGAGGTGGATCCCAGTTCGACCGGTTGCAGCGCCAGTCGCCGGGCCTGTTCAAGTCCTCCTACTTCATCCTTGCCGGCTTCGACGGAACCAGCCCCGAAAAGCGCCGTCAGATCGCCTTCCTGATCAACCTGGAACACGGTGGCCAAGACGCTCGCATGGTGGTGATCCCGAGCGACGAACAGACCAGCGACGCGGCCAGGGAAACCAAGGATCGCCTCGAAGCCGATGCCGAAGGCCTCGCAAGCAAGACCGGCACCGAAGTGGTGGTGGGAGGGGTCGCGCCGACGGCGATCGCGCTCAATGACGAGTTTCGCGGCCAGGCCCCGCTGATGCGCCTGGCCTTCTCGCTGGTCAGCCTCTTGGTCCTGATTCCGGTCCTGCGTTCGCTTGTGATCCCGGTGCTCGCCGCGCTCATCAACCTGATCACCGTCAGCGCCAGCCTCGGGATCCTCTCGCTGCTCTTCAACGGGTCCCTGCTCGGCGGGCCGGGTTACGTCGATGTGGTGGTGATTCCGGCGAGCATGATGGTGATGTTCGGCCTCGCCATCGATTACGAGGTGTTCGTCTTCGCGCGGATCCGCGAGGAGTACGTGCGCACCGGCTCGTCGCGCAAGGCGGTCGCCAATGGCCTCGACCGGACCGCCCACGTCGTTACCGGGGCGGCGGTGATCATGATCATCATTTTCCTAGCCTTCTCCGCCTCCGATTACATCTCGCTGCGGGACTACGGCGTCGTACAGGCGATCGCGATCGCGATCGACGCCTTTGTCGTCCGCCTCGTCGTCATCCCGGCGATGATTGTCTGGCTGGGGAAATGGAGCTGGTGGATGCCGTCCTGGCTCGATCGCCTGCTACCAGGAGGGTCTGCCGTAATCGGGCCGCCGAAGCGCGAGCCCGCCTGAATCGCGCCGGCGCTAGGAGGCGATGCCGAACGTCGCGCAGACGCTCTCGCGGATACCGGGCGTGAGGCTGAAGCGCGCGGCCGGCCGCCCGGTCCGGGTGCCGTCGTTGACGCCCGGCTGCGTCTCGATCACGCCCTCTGCCTCGAGCGCTTCCAGGTGGCGGCGCAGCGTCTGGTAGCTGGCGGGGCTGCGCAGCGCCAGCTCCGAGGCGGTTGCCTCGTCGACCTGGCTGAGCGAGCGCAGGATCTGCAGGCGGACGGGATCGGCGATTACGTCCAGCCAGTTCGAACGTTGCCGTGCTCTCGATGGCGCTGCAGCAGATGCGCTCACCCTGATCGACTCCTCCCGCTCGTGATCGCCGAGAAAAAAACTAGCCCGTTTACCAGCGATCCGGGGGTAGCTTCAGTTAAGCGGCATCACTACGCATCACTACGGGCGCAAATTCTCAGGCCAACGAGCAGCGGGCCTGGTAAATCGAGAGGAAACCGCTCTCGAAGCCGCGCCGCGCCATGCGCAGGTAGAGGCGCCAGACGCGGACCCTTTCGGGCCCGGCCAGCCGCACGGCGTCGTCGAGGTTCTCGTCGAGCCGCCGCGCCCAGTGGCGCAGGGTCTCGGCGTAGTCGTCGCCGAACTCCTCGACGTGGCGGGTGACGAAGCCGGCCCGCTCGAGCGCCAGCAGCACCCGCGAGAGGTGCAGCGGTTCGGCGTCGGGGAAGACGTAGCGCTCCGAGAAGGGCCCGGCATCGGGGTCGCTGTGGCGGAGGCGGGCGATGCCGTGGTTGAGCAGCCGCCCGTCCGGCTCGAGCAGGCCGGCCAGGGTGCGGGCGTAGACGTCGATTTGGGCCTCGCCGACGTGCTCGACCATGCCGATGCTGGCGATCGCGTCGAAGCGTTCGCCGACCAGGTCGCGATAGTCCATCACCCGGATCTCGATCCGGTCGCCGACCCCCGCCGCCTCGGCCCGTTCGCGGGCGCGTTCGGCCTGGGGGGGAGAGAGGGTGATGCCGACCACGCTGGCGCCGTGCCGGGTCGCCGCCCAGAGCGGGAAGCTGCCCCAGCCGCAGCCGACGTCGAGCACGCGGTCGCCCTGCTTCAGCGCCAGCTTGCGGGCGACCATCTCGAGCTTCTCCTCCTGCGCGGCCTCCAGCGTCTCGGCGCCGCGCGAAAAGACCGCGCAGCTGTAGGTCATCGAGTCGTCGAGGAAAAGCGAGAAGAACTCGTTGGAGACGTCGTAGTGGTGGCGCACCGCCTCGGCGTCGCGCTCCTTGCTGTGACGGTGGCCGCTCGGCCGCAACTCCGCCGCCGGCCGCTTCGGCGGCCGGTTCAACCCGGCGGCCTGCACCGCGGCGAGGAGCAGCCGCGCCTTGTCGCCGCCCTCCAGGGCCGGCGGCTGCCAGCCGTCGAGCAGCTCGATCACGGCGTCGATGTCGCTGACCTCGATCGCCCCGCTGACGTAAGCGCGGCCGAGGCCGAGCTGACCGGGCGCCAGCAGCGCGTGGGCGGCGGCGCTCGGCGAGCGCACGTAGAAGGTCGGCCCGCCGCCGTTGCTCGCCGGCAGCCGCGTGCCGTCCCAGAACTCGACCGCGAAGGGTCGCTCGGGGATGCGCGCTTCGATCTCACGGCGCAGTGGAGCGGTCCTGGCAAACGGCATCGGAGCGGACCATATCGACGCCGCGCGGCGGCCGGAAGGGGTCCTTCGGCTTTTCTTGGCTCGCCGATCCGTATGATCGCCTCACTTGATGGAAGCTGCGGGACCACTGCCATCCGATATCCAGCCGGTCGCCAACGAGACGCGCGACCGGATCATCACCGGCTTGGTCACGCTGATCCCCTTCGTCGCGCTCGGCCTCGCCGCCTGGCAGGTCTGGGGCAAGGCCCTGCACTGGAGCGACATCTTCCTCTTCCTCGGCATGTACTTCTTCACCGGCCTGGGAATCACGGTCGGCTTCCACCGCCACCTCACCCACCGCAGCTTCAAGGCGAAGAAGTGGCTGCACGGCCTGCTGGCGATCCTCGGCTCGGCGGCGATCGAGGGCCCGGTGATCTCCTGGGTCGCCGACCACCGCAAGCACCACGCTTTCTCCGATGAATTGGGGGATCCGCACAGCCCCCACGTCGATCATGGCCACGGCTGGAGCGGCGCCATGCGCGGCCTCTTCCACGCCCACATGGGCTGGCTCTTCATCCACACCCAGCGCGGCAACAAGGAGCGCTTTGCGCCCGACCTGATCAAGGACCAGACGATCAACTGGGTCGACCGCACCTTCCTCTACTGGGCGATCGGCGGCCTCTTCCTGCCCTTCGCGCTGGGCTGGGTCATCGGCGGCACCCTCTTCGCCGCCTTCACCGGCCTGCTCTGGGGCGGCCTCGTCCGCGTCTTCGTCCTGCACCACTTCACCTACAGCATCAACTCGCTCTGCCACGTCTTCGGCAAGCGCGACTTCGAGACCAGCGACGAGTCGCGCAACCTCGCCCTGATCGCGATCCCGACCTTCGGCGAGGCCTGGCATAACAACCACCACGCCTTCCCGACCTCCGCCACCCACGGCCTCGGTCGCTGGCAACTCGACATCTCGGCGCTGGTGATCGACTCGCTCGAGAAGATGGGCCTGGTCTGGGACGTGGTTCGGCCCACGCCCGAGCGCATGGCCGCCAAGGCCGCCCCTTAGGGCGCTTCGGCCGATTCGTACCAGTCGATCCAGCCGTTACAGGCCTGTCCGAAGGGGACGATTCGGTGCGGCTTCGCCTCGACCGCGACCAGCTCGCCGAGATTCGCCTTGCCGGTGTAGCCGCTCAGGCTCTGCAGCGCGCTCGCGTCTTCGGCGGAGATCGTGAAGTGGATCGGCTTGCCGTCGCTGTCGATCTTGCCGGCGGGCCAGAACTGGCCCTCGTTGGCGAGGCTGATCGTGTTGGGGCGCTGCCCGTCGAGCGCCGCCGGTAGCGACTCGTGCAGGCCGGGCGCCGAGAGGGTCAGGCCGAAGGGAGAGAAGTACTGCAGCGAGAGCAGCCAGCGGCCGGACGGCAGCTTCATTGTCTGCGAAGCGCCGTCACCCGTTTCCAGCGCGGTTCCAGGGCTCCAGTGCCCCTTGCCGCCAACGACGGCGGCGGGGAAGAGCCCGGCCCTGCCGGGGTTCGAGGTGAGGATGCGGATCTCCGGCGAAGCGCAGTCGGCGTGTGCGGCCGGTTCGGTCCCCTCGAGCAGCACGTGACGGTCTTCTGGCACCGGTCCGGTCCTCTTCCAGAGGATGTATGAGGGGGTCGCGGCGACCCGCCTGAAGCCCCGCGGCGCTTCGCTGTTCCAGGCGGCCCGCCCGGTGATCACGTACGGGAAGCGTTCGAGTGTCCCGTGCGAGAAGGAGTCGAAGTCGATCGGGCTGTAGGCGTCGCCGGTGTCGAAGGGCTTTTCGGGGCTGGGGGAGACGTCGGCGTCGGGGAACTCGACCAGCGGCACGTGGGTGTCGGCGCCCTGCAGCTCGTAGGCCGCGTAGCGATCCTGTCCCGCGTAGAGCACCGGTTCCCCATGCAGG
>DASYIY010000072.1:0-26927 GCA_035997045.1 Solirubrobacterales bacterium
CGCCGATCGGAGGAGGCGAAATCGGCGATGCGCCGGCTGGCGTCGGGCTCGTCGCTCATCACCAGCTCCGGCTGCTCCCCCGCGACCGACCCGAGCCGCGCCGCAATCGCCCGCGCGTGATCCTGGTCGGAGGCGATGACCAGGCCGCCCGCGTCAGGGTGCCCGTCGGCGCGCACCTCACTCAGCCTGGCATCGCCGTCGCGCAGCACCTCGCCCATCCACTCGCCTGCCGGGCTGAGCGCCGTCCGCAGGCGCCGGGCCCCCTCGGCCGCCGGCAAGGCAAGGTCGAAGTCGGCGCTGCGCAGGCGACCGTCCGAGATCCACTCCATCTCGCCGTCATAGGGCAGGAAGGCGATCGGGCGGCACACCCGGTCGACCAGCGCCTGCGGGTAGCCGTAGGTGTAGTCGGCCCGGCTGAGGCCGTCCTCGTCGTAGGTGACCCAGGGAATGGCCGAGTTGTCGGAGCGAAAGGGCGTGCCCGAGAGAAGCAACCGGAAGCGGGCGCCGTCGAAGGCTTTGCGGGTTTGCACGCCCCATGCGGCCAGATCGCCCATGTGGTGCGGCTCGTCGGCGATCAGCAGGGTCGGCCGGCGGCTGGCGGCCAGCCGGTGCGTATCCGGCCCGGCGGCGATCGTCTGGTAGGTCACGGCGATGCCGTGGAAGTCGGCCGACTCCGGCCCGTCCGAATTTGGCCTGTTCGGCTCGAGGTCGATGCCGTAGCGGCCCGCGTCGGCGGCCCACTGGCGGCAGATGTGGGTGGTCGGGCCGGCCACGACAACGCGCGAGACGAACTTGGCGCTCAACATTCGGTGGGCGATGTGCAAGCCGAAGGTGGTCTTGCCGGCCGCCGGCGTAGCCGAGGCCAAGAAGCTGGTGGCCGTGTGCGCCCGCACGGCCTCGGTCGCCTCTTCCTGCCACGAGCGGAGGGGTCGGGCATCGGGCCAATCCGGAAGCGATCGGGCAGGCGTTCTGCCGCCGATCAGGTGCTGAGGGGAGTCGTACAAGGGCGGGCCACAATAAGGTCGCCTGCGGTCGGAGGACGGCCGACCCGCACGGGCTCGATCGGCTCGATGGGGCGATCAAACCGACCCACGTCACCGCCGGCGCGAAGACACGGTCAGGCGGGCTGCCACAACTCGATTCGGTTGCCCTCGGGATCGGTGACCCAGCCGAATCGACCGACACCCTCCATGTCCTGCGTCTCTTTGGCCACATCCGCTCCCTTGGCCCGCAGTTGAGCGAGCATCGCATCCAGGTCACGGACCCGGAAGTTGATCATTGCCTGCTGGGCACGGGACCCGAAGTAGTCGGTCTCGGACTCGAACGTTGCGAACACCGTGGGCCCGTCTTGCTGACGCCAGAGGCCGTTCTCATCGGCGTCCAAGCCGAGGCAGTCGCGATACCACGCGCCCAGGGCCACCGGGTCGGCGGCGAGCATGAAATATCCACCGGTTGCCGATTGCGTTGTCGTGGCGATTCGCGAGGACCGGCCCGAGATCGTCGAGACCGGCTCTCCGATCCGGCCAATGCTCGCCCTGAACCAGATCGCCCCGCGGCTCGCCGAGCGGCTGGCGGAGAGGTTCGGTGCCACCGAGATCTTCCGCCGCACCGCCGCGGCGCGCGGCCGCATCGGCTGAGTGTGGCAAGCGGAAGGAAGAACTCTCCCGCGACGCTAAACTGGGCGCGCGTAACGGAAGTTCCCGGGGCTGTAGCTCAGCTGGAAGAGCGTCGCGCTGGCAGCGCGAAGGTCAGGGGTTCGAGCCCCCTCAGCTCCATTGCTCAGATCGGCGCACGAAGTTGCCGATGAGAGAGCGATGAGCACCGCCAATTCGCACGTCTTCTCGCACGGGATGCGGGATACGCGGTTGGCGCTGGAGGCGTGGAACGGGCGGCCGTGGGCCGTTCTGCGCGGCTGGCTGGCGCTCAGCGTGGCTATCGCGCTGGCCCTGCTGGGGGCGGTCTGGGTCGTCGCCGGCCTGCTCACGCCCGACCTCACGCCGATCCACCTGCCGGGCCTGACCGAACCCTCGCAGCCCGGCGACCTGCTGCCGATCCTCTGGCGCAACTCGCTGGTCCTCGCATTGCACGCGACCGCCTGCATCGCCGGCTTCATTGCCGGCGCCTCGATGCCGATCGCCGCCGCCCAGCGCAGCGGTTTCTCGCGCTGGGTCCACGTCAAGGCCGGCGAGCTGGCGATCCTCTTCGTCTGCGCCGTCACCCTCTTCTCGCTCTCGACTCAGGCCCTTTATCTCGGCTTCCAGGGCTCGACGATCGCCTTCCAGCTGCATATCTCGATCGGTGTTCTGCTGCTCACCGTCCTGCCGCACGCGCTGCTCGAGTTGACCGCCCTCTTCCTGCCGCTCGCGACCTGGCTTATAGCCAGCCGCCGCGGCGAGTGGAACCAGCTTCTCGCCGCCACCTTCGTCACCGTGCTGATCGCGATTCCATGCCTCGTCGTCGCCGCGACGATCGAGGTCTACGTCTGGCCTCACATCCTCGCCGCCGTCTCGCCGATGTCCTGAGCTACGAGCTGGAGGCCAGTACGCTCGGGTGGTGGAGCAGCTTGTACAGGTCGTGGGCGCCCTGTTGATCCTGATCGCCTTCGCGGCAACGCAGTTCGGTGCCATGGATCCGCACTCGCGGGTCTACCTCGTCCTCAACTTCTTCGGCTCGCTGATCCTCGCTGTTCTCGCCTGGCGCGAACGCCAGTGGGGCTTCCTCTTGCTCGAGTCCGTTTGGGCGGCGGTCTCCTGCTGGGGGCTGCTCTCGATGCTTCGCCGTGCGCGCCCCTCATAAGATCGCCCCACGTATGGCCGGTTACGACCCGAAAGAGATCGAGCGCAAGTGGCAGCAGGTCTGGGCCGAGGAGAAGACCTGGGAGGTCGCCAATCCTGGGCAGCCCGGCTATGAGGACTCGAAGCCGAAGTCCTATGTGCTGGAGATGCTGCCCTACCCGTCGGGCGAACCGCACGTCGGTCACCTGAAGACCTACGCGGTCGGCGATGCGATCGCCCATTTCCGCCGTCGCCATGGCTTCGAGGTGATCCACCCGATGGGCTACGACTCCTTCGGCCTGCCGGCGGAGAACAACGCGATCAAGACCGGCGAGCCGCCGCGCGCCGCGACAGAGCGCTCGATCGAGTCATTCCAGCGCCAGTTCCGCGAGTGGGGCATCTCGATCGACTGGTCGCGCGAGCTGGCGACCCACACCCCCGAGTACTACCGCTGGACCCAGTGGATCTTCCTGCGGCTGTTCGAGCACGGCCTCGCCTACCGCACCGAAGCGCCGGTGCAGTGGTGTCCAAAGGACGCGACAGTGCTCGCCAACGAGCAGGTCGTCGACGGCCGTTGCGAGCGCTGCGGGACCGAGGTCGTGCAGCGCAAGCTCAAGCAGTGGTTCTTCAAGATCACCGACTACGCCGAGCGCCTGCTCGCCGATTTCGAGCGACTCGAGTCCTGGCCCGAGCACGTGATCACGATGCAGCGCAACTGGATCGGCCGCTCCGAGGGGGCCGAGGTCGTCTTCAGCTGCGAGGAACTTGGCATCGATTTCCCCGTCTTCACGACCCGGCCCGACACCCTCTTCGGCGCCACCTTCTTCGTCCTCGCCCCGGAGCATCCGGAGCTGGATCGGCTGGTTGCCGGAACGCCCGCCGAGGAGGTTGTGCGCGAGTACGTCGCCAAGGCCGCCCGCGAGTCGACCGAGGATCGCGGCGACGAGGATCGCGAGAAGACCGGCGTGGCGCTCGGGCGCAGCGTCGTCAACCCGGTCAACGGCGAGGAGATTCCGATGTTCGTCGCCGACTACGTGCTGATGGAGTACGGCACCGGCGCGATCATGGCGGTGCCGGGACACGACGAGCGCGACTACGCGTTCGCCAAGCGCTTCGAGCTGCCGGTCCGCCGCGTGATCGAGGGCAACGATTCCGAGACGGCTAGCGACGACGAGGGCCTTCCCTACCCGGGCGACGGCCCGATGACCGGCTCCGGCCGCTTCGATGGCAAGGGCAACCGCGATGCCTACGAGGAGATCGTCGCCTGGCTCGGCGAGGAGGGCCGTGGCAAGACCTCGGTCAACTACCGCCTGCGCGATTGGCTGGTTTCGCGCCAGCGCTACTGGGGAGCGCCGATCCCGATCGTCTACTGCGACGAGTGCGGGATCGTCCCCGTGCCCGACGAGCAGCTGCCGGTCGAACTGCCCGAGGTCGACGATTACGCCCCGCAGGGCAAAAGCCCGCTGGCCGCCGCCGAGGAGTGGGTCGCGACCGAGTGCCCGCGCTGCGGCAAGCCGGCCCGCCGCGAGACCGACACGATGGACACCTTCGTCGATTCCTCCTGGTACTTCATCCGCTACCTCGACCCGCGTAACGAGGGCGCCGCCTGGGACCGCACCGTCGCCGACCACTGGCTGCCGGTCGACCAGTACATCGGTGGGGTCGAGCACGCGATCCTGCACCTGATGTACGCGCGCTTCTTCGCCAAGGCGCTGGCCGACGTCGGCGTGCTCGGCGTCCAGGAGCCCTTCGCCAACCTCTTCGCCCAGGGCATGATCACCCGCGACGGGGCGAAGATGTCGAAGTCGCGCGGCAACACGGTCAGCCCGGCCGAGTACGTAGAGCGCTACGGCGCCGACACCGCCCGCACCTACATCTGCTTCATGGGCCCGCCCGAGCGCGACGCCGATTGGGCCGACGAGGGCGTGGAGGGGGTCAACCGCTTCCTCTCGCGGCTCTGGCGCCTCTGTGAGGAGGTCGAGCCGAAGCCGACCGTGGATCTCGATTCGGGTAGTGCGAATGGGGACGCACGGGCGCTGCTGGTCAAGGCTCACTGGGCGATCGACAAGGCCACGCGCGATTTCCAGCGTGGCTTTCAGTTCAACACCGTGATCGCCGCCGTGATGGAGCTGGTCAACGACACCTACCGGCTCAAGGACGACCTCTACGCTGCGCCCGAGGGCACGGCGGCGGTGCGTTTCGCCACCGCAACGGCGGCCTCGCTGGTTTTCCCCTTCGCCCCCCATCTCGGCGCCGAGATCTGGGAGCGGCTCAACGGCACCAGGCTCTGGGAGCAGCAGTGGCCGGTGGCCGACGCCGGGTTGCTCGCCACCGACACGGTGACGCTTGTCGTCCAGGTCAACGGCAAGCTGCGCGACCGGATCGAGGCCGCTGCCGACGCTCCGCGCGAGGAGCTGCTGCGGCTCGCGCGCGAAAGCGAGAAGGCCGGCCGCTTTCTCGACGGCAAAGATGTCGTCAAGGAGATCGTCGTTCCGGGCAAGCTGGTGAACCTCGTAGTTCGCTGAGCGGTCACGGATTCAGCCCACTTATCTGGTACAAAGCGCCCGTGCTCGTCAGAAGACTTACGGAAGCGCCCGTAGAGGAGTGGCACCGGCTGCGCACTCGCGTGCTGATGGACGCGGGCGAGCTCGGCTCGCGCAATCTCTCGGTTACCTGGCTCGAGCTTCCCTCCGGCGCGGAGCAGACGCTGCGCTCCCATGAGGAGGCCGAGCAGGTCTACGTTGTGGTTCGGGGCGCCGGCGCGATGTCGGTCGCCGGCGACACCCAGCAGGTCGCCGAGGGCGATCTGATCCTCGTCCCACCCGCGACCGATCACTCGGTCGCCAACGACGGCGATGCCGATTTCGCCTGTATCTCCGTGCAGTCCCCGCCGGTCGCAGCGTCAGAGCTCTACAGCGACCAGCTCGCCGAGGTTGCGGGCTACGACGACGAAGATCTGTAACGAAGCTGTGTGAGTGTGCGCGCCACGCGCGCGCCGGCTTCGGGGACGGTTCGGGCTATGCCCGAGCTGAGCAGATCGCAGATCGCCGTCTACGGGGCGGTCGCCATAGCCCTGCTGCTGCTTGGAGCGCGGGCTATTCGGGCTGAGGGGAGCGACGGATCCAGCTATGGGCCGGACTCGAGCTTCGATTCCGGCCCATCGACGACCGATGGCGGCGGCTTCGCTCTCGATAAGAGCGGCTCTGGCGGCGACGTCGTCGTCGACGTGACCGGTGCGGTGGCTCGGCCCGGCGTCTACCGGCTGCCCGCTGGCGCCCGGGTGACCGATGCGGTTGGGCGGGCCGGCGGGGCGACGGGCGGGGCTTTGCTGGAAGCGATCAACCTCGCTGCGCGGCTCGCCGACGGGCAGCAGGTGGTCGTGCCGAAGAGGGGTCCGGGCGGGACGCCCCTTGCTGCGGCCGGGGCGGCCTCTGAAGATGGGCCGATCAGCCTCGGCTCGGCGACGGCGGAGCAACTCGACACGATCGACGGGATCGGGCCGGTGACGGCGCAGAAGATCGTCGAATACCGCGACCAGCAGGGTGGACTCGCCTCGGTCGATCAGCTCGACCAGGTCAGCGGCATCGGGCCGGCGACGATGCAGTCGCTGCGCGCCCGTCTGCAGCCGTAGGCGATGCAAAGCGGCCGGCCGGCGTGGCTCCTCGTGCTCGGCATCGCCGCTGTGGCCGCGCTCGCGCTCGCGCACCGCGACCAGATCCGGGGGCGCGCAGAGGAAGCCCTCGGCCGCGGCATGCCCGCCCGCGAGGCCGAGCTGGCCCGTGGCTTTGTCCTCGGCGAGGACGAAGGCATCGATGCAACCACGGTCGAAGACTTCCGCCGCGCCGGCCTCAGTCACCTCTTGGCCGTTTCGGGTCAGAACGTCGCCCTGCTGGCTTTGCTGGCAATGCCGGTGCTGGCGGCGTTCGGCGTGCCGCTGCGGTTCCGCCTCGTCTGGATCCTCGCCGCGATCGCCGTCTACGTGCCGTTGGCCGGTGCCGGCCCATCGATCCTGCGCGCCGGGGTGATGGGGGCTGTCGGCGTGCTGGCGACGCTGGCTGGCCGGCGCGGCTCGCGCCTTTACGCGCTTGCTCTGGCGGCCGTGGTCACCCTTGCCATCGACCCCGGCATCGGCACCGACGTCGGCTGGCAGCTCAGCTTTGCCGCCGTGCTCGGCATCCTTGCGCTCGCCGCGCCCCTGCGCGCTGCGATCGGGGCACGAATCGGCACACGGAGCTGGCGTGGGGCTCTCGCCGAGGGCACCGCCGTGAGCGTCGCGGCGACGCTGGCGACGGCGCCGTTGATCGCCTTCCACTTCGAATCGATCTCAACCACGACTCTTTTCGCCAATCTGCTGGCGCTGCCGGCGGTCGCTCCGGCGATGTGGCTGGGAATGCTCGCCTCCATAGCCGGCCAGGTGCCTGGCTTCCCGGTCGGGATGCTCAACGCGCTCGACGCGCCGCTGCTTGCCTACATCGCTCAGGTGGCCGCCTGGTGCGGCCGGCCGGACTGGGCCTATTTGCACGTCAAGCTGAGCATCGCCGGGCTGCTTGCGACCTATCTGGTACTCGCCGCCGCCGCGGTCGGCACCCCGGCGCTTCTGCGGTGGCGCCGGATCGCCGCTCTCAGGCGCGGCCGGGGCCACGTGGCCGGCAGGTCGAAGCGGGGCGGCAAAGGGGCCGTTTCGTCCCGGGCGCAGGTGCACCGGGTCGCCGCCGCCGCGGTCGGGCTCGCGCTCGTCGCGTTGGTTTGGCTGGGCGGTCGCGGCAGTGCAGGTACGGCCGGTCAGATCGGGGGACTGCGGATCTCCGTCCTCGACGTCGGCCAGGGCGACGCGATCCTGCTTCAGCCCGCCCGTGCTCCGGCGCTTCTGGTCGACGGTGGGCCACCCGGCGACGGTCTCGAAGCGAAGCTCCGCTCCGCTGGCGTGCAGCACCTCGGAGTTGCGGTGGTCAGCCACGAACAGTCCGATCACGCGGGCGGGATCGAGGAACTGCTTGGGCATTTTCCGGTGGCGCGGCTCGCCTACGCACGCCTCAGCCGGCGCCTTCGCGGCGAGGCCGAGGCCGCCGGCGCCGAGCCGCTGCGTGTCGCCGAGGGGGCAACGCTGCGCTCCGGGCGGTTGCGAGTCGCCGTGCTCTGGCCGCCGCGCGAGCTGCTCGCCGCGCCGCTGGGCGGTGCCGATCCGAATACGCAGGCACTGGTGCTTCTCGTCCGCTGGAGCGATTTCTCGATGCTGCTCACCGCCGATGCCGAGGCAGAGGCAGTCCCCCTCGACCCTGGCCCGATCGATGTGCTCAAGGTTGCCCACCACGGCAGCGAAGACGCGGGGCTCGACTCCTTGCTGGATCGCATCGTCCCGCGACTCGCGGTGATCTCGGTCGGGGCCGGCAACCCCTACGGTCATCCGACCCCGGCCACGCTTGGCACCCTGGCCGCGCACCATGTCTCCATCCTGCGAACGGATCGTGACGGCACCGTCGTCCTCGATGTCGACCGGAACTCGGTTGCGGTCGGCACGACCGGCTGATCCCCTCAACAGATCGCCTCAGCAATATTGGGGTTTCTTTCCCCTTGCCCTCTCACCGGTCGCCACAATGGGCGATGGTTAGACGAAATGCTTTTCGTGATGCGACAACGGGTGCGAGCGGCCGGCCACAGCCTGGCCGGCGACGGCATGCTGCTGCGACTTCGCAACGCCTCGATAGCGCTGGTGGCCGCGGTCGCCGCCGTCGGGCTCGGCCTGACCTTGTTCATCGCCCAGCTGGGCTTCCCCGGCGTCTTCAGCGCGCCGATTCCCGGCAATCCCACCCAGGTCGGCACCGTCCACGACGCGATCGCCCTGACCCGTGGCCCTGACCTCTCTTCGCCCTCACCGGGGCATCGTGCCCGGTCGGCCGCTGTCGCGCCGAGGCACCCCGGCCGCGGGGGAGGTCTCGACGCCGGCAGCAGCGGCGGTCTCGGGAGCTCGCATCAGGTCGCCGTCTCGCCGGGGGCGCAGCAAGGTCCGGCTGGGTCGCCCCCTGCGTCGCAAGCGCCGGCTTCCGCGCCGGCGGTTCCGCCGGCGGAAGCTTCGCCACCGGCGTCGGCCGTGACGCCAGTCGCTGTCCAGGCCCCTGCGGCGTCCGGCGGGGGGCAGTCGACGGGAGCCTCGGGAGGCGAGTCGCAGTCGAGTCCGCCTTCCACCGCCAAGGCGACGAGCGACGCCGGCGGCAAGTCCAGCGGTCATCAGACCGCCAAGGGGGATGGCCAGACGACATCGGTGGCTAAGTCGAATAACGCCGCGGCCGAAAAGGCCGGCAAGGACCAGAGCGCCGCAGCTTCGCCGAAACCGGTCGCTCCGCCGGCCCCGACACCCACTGCAACGCCCGAACCGGCAGCGGTCAGTCCCGCTGCCGCGAAGGAAGCCGCCGACAGCGGCAAGTCAGACAGCTCCCGTCACTAGACTCGGCCGCGATGGCCGACAGCTTGGCAGCGCTCTATCTGATCGCCGGAACCGATCAGGCGAAGATCGACGCGACGCGAGGCCGCCTGCGCGCCCGTGCCGAAGGCGACGGTGGGGTGGGGGCGCTGGAAATCTTCGAGCCGAGCGAGGGCAGGGGCGGACCCGACCATGAGGCGCTGCTGGCGGCAATCCCGGCGATGTCGCTGACCGAGGCCCGGCGATACCTGCTGGCCGACGGGGTGGAGCGCTGGCGCGATCGCCAGCTCGAGCCGGTGGTCGCGGCACTCGGCTCGCTGCCCCCGGACCTGACTGTGGTGCTGATTGCCCGCGCCAAAGCGCCGGCGAAGCTGGTCAAAGCGGTCAAGGCGGGCAAGGGGGAGATCCACGAGTTCGAGGCTCCCAAGGCGCGCGAGATGCCGCGTTTGCTCGTCGCTGATGCCAAGCGTCTCGGCTATGTGTTGGAGCCCGCTGCCGCCCGCGTTCTGGTCGAGCGCATGGGGGCAGGCCCGGTGCGCTTGCGCAACGAGCTGGAGCGGCTGGCGCTTTGGGCCGGGGAGGGGGGGAAGGTCGGTGTCGATGACCTCGAGGCGATGGTCTCCGATACCTCGGAGGCCGCCGTTTGGGCGCTGTCCGATGCACTGCTCGAGCGGGATCCGGCGCGCGCGGCCTCGCTGGCCGAGCGGCTGATCTCCCAGGGCGAGAACGTCACCGGCCTGATCTACGGCCTCGCTTCGCGCCTGCGCAAGGCCTGTGCTGCCGCCGCGCAGATCGCGGAGGGGGTGCCCGCAAAGCAGATCGAGTCGAGCCTTGGCATGCATCCCTACGCCGCGAAGCAGCTGGTTGCCAGACTCGGCAAGACGAACCTCGATCGGCTTCAAGAGGCGACTATGGCGCTTGCCGATCTCGAGGTCTGGTGCCGCGGCGGTGCCGACTACGGCGACGAGCTGGCGCTTACGCTCGCCATGCGACGAGCGGCTGGAGCCTCGGCGTAGCTACTTCGCGGCTGTGGAGGCGGCGATCCGGGCCGCTCTCGACTTCTTGCGGGCGCCCGTGTTCTTGTGCAACGCGCCCTTCTGCACGGCCTTGTCGACCTTGGAGACGAGCGCCTTGTGCTCGGCCTCGATCTTGCCTGAATCGCCGGCCTCAACCGCGGCCTCGAGGCGACGGAAGTAGGTCTTCACCGTGCTTGTGAGCAGGCGGTTCTCTGTCCGCTCGCGCTCGCTGCGTAGGATCCGCTTCTTCTGTGAGGCTATGTTGGCCATGAGTCATCTGCCTGAGTGGGCGCTGAGCCCCCTCCGGGCGGGCGCCGACTATAGCGATTGAGACAAAGCTTGGAGACGCCCAAGGCACCCGACAGCCCCGACCGCGACGAGGAGGCGCTCGCCAGAGACGCTGCCGTGCGCGAGGCGGAGGCCTTTTCGCCGGGCGAGGAACTGAGCGGCAACCCGGCTCCGGGCCGTCAGGCGGGCCGCATCGCCCGCTCGACCGCTTTCTTCTCGATCGCCACCGCCGCCTCGCGGATCGCTGGTCTCGTGCGCGAGATCGTCGCCGCCAGCTACTACGGCGTCTACGGTCCGATGTCGGCCTTCACGATCGCCTTCCAGGTGCCCAACCTAGTCCGCGCCCTCTTCGCCGACGCGGCGCTGCAGCCGGCCTTCGTGCCGATCTTCACCGAGCAGCTCGAGCGGAAAAACTACCGCGAGGCATTCCGCCTCGCCTCGACTCTGCTGCTGCTGGTCACCCTTGTCCTCGGTGCGATCACCGCTCTCTTCGTCCTCCTCGCGCCGGTGATCATGCCGCTCTTCGCGCCTGGCTACGAAGGGGAGCTCCTCAGCCTGACGATCACCCTTTCCCAAATTCTCTTCCCGATCCTGATCCTGCTCGGGATCAGCGGCGTCGTCGTCGGCATCCTCAACAGCTACGACCGCTTCGGCGCCTTCGCGATCTCCTCGCTGTTCTGGAACCTGACGATCATCGCCGTCGTCGTTGCGCTGGCGCCGGCTTTCCACGGCCAGGACCGGATCTACGCCTACGCGATCGGGATCCTCGTCGGCACCTTGGTCCAGCTGATGATCCCGACCTTCGACCTGCGCAACACGCCGTTCAAATTCGAATGGAGCTTTGAGTGGCGCAACCCCGATGTGCGCCGCGTCCTGCTGCTGATGCTGCCGGTGACGATCAGCCTCGGCCTGATCAACTTCAACCTGCTGATCAACAGCCTCTTTGGCACCTTTGTTAGCGAACAGGCGCCGGCGGCGATGGACAAGGCGTTCCGGATCTACCAGTTGCCCCAGGGCGTCTTCTCTGTGGCGATCGCCACCGTGCTCTTTCCGACCCTGGCCCGTTTCGCCGCCCGCGGCGAGATCGACAACCTGCGGGCGACGATGGCCAACGGCATGCGCCAGATCCTCTTCGTCCTGGTCCCCGCCGCCGCCGCCGTTCTCGTCCTCTCCACACCGATGATCCGCCTGATCTACCAGCGCGGGGAATTCACCCCGGAGCAGACCACGCTCGTCGCGACCGCTCTCTTCTGGTTCGCCTTCACGCTGCCGACCAACGGCCTCTACCTGCTCCAGACCCGCACCTTCTTCAGCCTGCAGAGGCCCTGGATGGCGACGAGCCTGGCCGCGATCGACCTCGTCGTCTCGGCTCTTGGCGCCCTTTTTCTCTACAAGCCCTTCGGCGTCGCAGGGATCGTCGCCGGAACCGGCATCGGCACCACAGCCGCAGTAGTCGCCCAAGCGGTGATTCTGCGCCGCGAGTTTCACGGCCTCGAGCTGGGGCGGTTGCTCGGCACCGCGACCAAGATCACGATTGCCTCGGCGGCGCTCGCCGCTGTCTCGTTCGGCGTCTGGGACTTCCTCGACAACGCGCTCGGGCGCGGGCTCCTTGGCCAGATCGTCTCGCTCGGCGTCGGGCTGGGGCTCGGCGGCCTGACCTATCTGGGGATGGCGAAGCGGCTCAAGATCGCCGAGCTGGAGCAGATGACGCGGCTGCTGCGGCGGCGCTAGATGCTTGGGGTTGGCCGGTATCTGCTTGGGGTCGCAGAGCTGGGGCTGATCGTCGGGTTTGCCTGGCTCGGGGCGGCGAGCGTGCGAAGGAGGCTGGTGTCAGAGCTGAGCGGCGTGGCTGGCCAACTGGCCACTGCGGTGCTTGCGATCGCGGGGCTGCTGTGGATTGCGGAGGTGCTTGGGACGTTTGGGTGGTTTGAGGTTGGGCCGTATCTGGCTGCCGTGATCGTTGTTGGGGCGGGACTTTGGCTGTTGGTGGGGGGACGGCGAGGGGGTTCCTCCCGCTTGCTGGGTTTTTCGCCTCTAAGTTGGCGCCGCTCGCCTAGTGGTCTGGGCGAAAAACAGGACGCCGCTGCGCGGGAGGGACCCCCTCGCCGTCCCTCGCCGGCCGCCCTGGTTGCCCTCGTGATAGCCGCGGTCGCAGTGATCCACTTTGCCGCTGGGGTGAAGCTCCGGCTATCTACGGGGATGACCGGGTTCGATTCGACTTGGTACCACGGGCCGTTTGCTGCTGGGTTTTTTCAGAGCGGCGATACGTGGAGCTTGCATTTCATCGCGCCGCAGTTTCTGGCCTGGTTCTATCCGGCGAATTCGGAAGTGCTTCATGCCGTGGGGATGGCCGCGTTCCATCGTGACCTCTTGTCGCCGCTGCTCAACCTTGGTTGGTTCGTGGGGTGCTTGGTGGCGGGGTGGTGCATCGGCCGTCCGTACCGGGTGGCTCCGGTTTCTCTTGCTTTGACGGCAATCGCGCTGAGCCTCCCGGCGCTCTCAGATCAGGCCGGCGAGGCGCGTAACGACATCGTTGGAATCTTCTTTCTACTTGCTGCTGTTGCCGTTGCTTTGAATGCCTGTGAGGCCCGCCGGGAGGGAGAGCGAGGACTTCCGCCGGGTGCGTTGATTGTCACTGGGCTGGCGGCGGGCCTTGCCGCCGGGACCAAGCTCAATTTTCTGCTGCCTGCCGTAGTAATCGTGGTTGGTCTCGTCGTGATCGCACCACGAGGAGGCAGGTGGCGCGCGCTTGCCGGGGCGGGGCTTTCCGCCCTTGCGGGTGGTGGCTACTGGTACCTGCGTAACCTCGCCCACACGGGCAACCCATTGCCCTGGATCCGGCACCTCGGCCCGGTCACGTTGCCGGCGCCCGAGCAAGCCCTCGGCGGTCGCGAGGGCCACAGTGTCCTCGGCTACCTGACTGACGGCTCGGTCTGGTCGGACTGGTTCCTGCCGGGCCTCCACCACGGCTTCAGCGTCTTCTGGCCCCTTCTCGGTGCGCTCGCTTTGGCGGGCCTCCTCCTCAGCCTCGGCCGCCGCGCCGATCCGATCCTGCGGCTGGCCGGCCTAGTCGGCCTCGCCGCAGGGTTCGCCTGGCTGATCGCCCCAACCTCGGCCTCCGGCCCCGACGGCACGCCCCACGGCTTCGAATCGGGCCTCCGCTACCTGGCCCCAGCCCTAGTCCTAGGCCTGGCCCTCCTACCGGCGACACCTCTTCTGCGCTCCCGACTGGAGCGCCTCCTCGCCGTGCGGTCGCAGTTCCCACCGGATAGCGGAAGGAAGTACGACCGCTTGGTGACGGGGGTGTTGATCTTGCTCGTCGTGGCGATCGGGTATCCAGTCCAGCACCACTACCTCCAGCGCCGCTACGAGGACCCCTCCTTCACCACGCCGGGACTCAACGCCGCCTTCAAGTGGGCTCAGGGAATCACTGACGCCCGCATTGCCACCACCAGCACCCGCCAGTACCCGCTCTACGGCAAGGAGCTGAGCAACCACGTCGACTACATCGGCATCGAGCAACCCCACGGCGGCTTCACCGCCCCCACAACCTGCCGCACCTGGCGTCGCCTCCTCAACGCCGGTAACTACGACTACGTAATAACCAGCCGAGACCGCATAGAACCCGGCAAGCCCCCATACCCAGCCACGGCCCGCTGGACAGAAGCTCCAAACACCACCGTCGTCTTGCGCAAGCCGCCGACGGTGATTTTCAAGCTAAGGACCCCACTGGATCCATCGGCGTGCCGACGCTGACGCTTCTCCGGCGGTGGCGCCCGTCCTCCCAAGCTTTAGGTCTCCCGTCCTTGGGCGTGTTTGCAATCACGTCTCCCGCGCGCCAGACGCCATACTCCGCACCCGCCCATGGACCGCATTCGCAACTTCTCAATCATCGCCCACATCGACCACGGCAAGTCGACCCTGGCCGACCGCATCCTCGAGATCACCGGCGCCGTCGACCCGAAAAAAATGCAGGCTCAGATGCTCGACTCGATGGACCTCGAGCGCGAGCGCGGGATCACGATCAAGGCGCAGGCGGTGCGGGTCGAGTACAAGGCCGCCGACGGGCAGGCCTACCACCTGCACCTGATCGACACGCCCGGCCACGTCGACTTCTCCTACGAGGTCTCGCGCAGCCTCGCCGCCTGCGAGGGCGCCCTGCTCGTCGTCGATGCCGCCCAGGGGGTCGAGGCGCAGACCGTCGCCAATACCTACCTGGCGATCGACGCCGGGCTGGAGCTGATTCCCGTGATCAACAAGGTCGACCTGCCGGGCGCCGAGCCGGAGCGGGTCGCAACCGAAATCGCCGACCTGACCGGTGGCGATCCCGAGGAAGCGCTCTGGATCTCGGCCAAGACCGGCGTCGGCGTGCCCGAGGTGCTGGAGGCGATCGTCGCGCGCATCCCCGGCCCGAAGGGCAAGCCCGAGGCGCCGACCCGGGCGCTGATCTTCGACTCGGAGTTCGACCAGTACCGCGGCGTGATCGCCTACGTGCGGATGGTCGACGGCTCCTTCCGCAAGCACGAGCGGATCCTGGCGATGCAGAACGGGACCGAGGCGGAGATCGACGACATCGGTTTCTTCCGCCCGGCGATGACCGCCGTGCAGGGGATGGAAGCCGGCGATGTCGGTTACCTGATCACCGGGATCAAGGACGTATCCAAGCTGCGGGTGGGCGACACCCTCACCGCCCAGGCCGGGCCCGCGGCGGGACCGCTCGAGGGCTACCGCGAGGTGCGGCCGATGGTCTTCTGTGGCCTCTTCCCGATCGATACCGACCGCTACGAAGACCTCCGCGATGCGCTCGAGAAGCTCGCCCTCAACGACGCCGCGCTGTCCTGGGAGCCGGAGACCTCGGAGGCGCTCGGTTTCGGTTTTCGCTGCGGCTTCCTCGGCCTGCTGCACATGGAGATCGTGCGCGAGCGACTGGAACGCGAGTACGGCCTCGACCTGCTCTCCACGACCCCGAACGTGCGCTACGACGTGCACCTGACCAACGGCACCTCCAACGAAGTCCGCAGTCCCACCGACCTGCCCGACCCCGCCTCGATTGAGTCGGTCGAAGAGCCGTTCATACGCGCCACGATCATCTGTCCCTCCGAGCAGGTCGGGGCCGTGATGGAGCTCTGTCAGGGCCGACGCGGCACCCACGTCGACATGCACTACCTGAGCCCGGAGCGGGTGCAGATTCGCTACGACATGCCGCTGGCCGAGATCGTCCTCGACTTCTTCGATCTGCTCAAGTCCTCGACTCGCGGCTACGCTTCGCTCGACTACGAGCCGATCGGCAACCGCGCCTCGGACCTGGTCAAGGTCGACATCCTGCTCGCCGGCGAAAAGGTCGACGCGCTCTCGATCATCGTTCATCGCGACTTCTCCTACGAGCAGGGCAAGCGCCTGGTCGAGCGCCTGCGCAAGACGATCCCGCGCCAGCTCTTCGATGTGCCGGTGCAGGCTGCGATCGGCTCCAACATCCTCGCCCGCGAGACGGTCAAGGCGCTGCGCAAGGACGTCACCGCGAAGCTCTACGGCGGCGACGTCACCCGCAAGCAGAAGCTGCTGAAGAAGCAGAAGGCGGGCAAGAAGCGGATGAAGTCGGTGGGGCGGGTGGAAGTGCCGCAGGAGGCCTTCCTGGCGGTGCTCGAGATCGACGAGTAGGCCGCAGACTGGCCAGCCGACCAGGACGCCGGTGCGTGTCTAGACTGCCGCGCCATGGCTATCAAGACTGAGGCAATAGGCAAGGAATGGCCCGCTACGAAGTATGAGGTGGGCAAGGAGAAGATCGGCGAGTACGCGCGCGTGCTCGGGATCGAGAACCCGGTGCACTTCGACCGTGAGGCTGCCAAGGCAGCCGGCTTCCGCGACGTGGTTGCGCCGCCGATGTTCGCCGTCGTCTACAGCTCGCCCGCCGTCGGGCCGGCGATGTTCGATCCGGACGTGGGAATGAATTTCGCCGCGATGGTCCACGGCGGGCAGGAGTTCGAGTGGGACGAGCCCGCCTGCTCGGGGGACGAGATCACGACCACGGCCAAGTGCCTGGACATTGCCGAGAAAGACGGCAAGGGCTTCTACGTCTTCGAGACGAACGCGGTCAACCAGAACGGGGACCAGGTTGTCAAGGGCACCTGGACCTGCATCGTGAGAGGAGTCTGAGATGGCCGAGCTGAACGTGGGCGACGCGATTCCGGAGCTGAGGGTCACGCCCGACAAGTATTTGACGCACCGCTACGCCGGTGCCTCGGGCGACTTCAACCCGATCCACATCGATCCCGAGTTCGCGAAAATGGTCGGGCTGCCGAACACGATCCTGCACGGCCTTTACATGATGGGTCTCGTCGCTCGCGCCAGTGCGGCCGTTGCCGACGGCGATCCGCGGGCGCTTAAACGACTCTCCGTGCAGTTCCGCGGCATGGGCGCCCCCGAGACCGAGATCGTCGTCAGCGGCACCGTCAAGAGCGTGGACGACGACACGGTCGTCGTCGACACCGTGGCGGCGCAGGGGGACAATCAGACGATCCGCAATGCGGAGGCGGAAATTCAGCTGTAGAGGTTGTGGGGAGCGGCGGGTGGCCCTCCCAAAACGAGCGGCAGGAGCCGCTCTTGAGTGTTTTGGCAGGGCCACCCGCCGCTCCTCTTAGACTGCAAAGCGTGCTTTCCCAGCGCCAAGAGCTGATTCTTCGACTTGTCGTCGACGCGTATCTGGCGTCGGGCAAGCCCGTACCTTCGAAGGAGATTGCTGAGCGTGCCGAGGTTGAGTGGGGAGCTTCTACGGTGCGAGCGGAGCTTGCGGCACTTGAGACCGCGGGGTATCTGACGCATCCGCATACCTCGGCGGGGAGGGTTCCGACTGAGGTCGGGTATCGCAGCCACGTCGACTCGCTGCTCGCCGCAGGGCGCTTGCCCGCCGAGAATACGGTCGAGCTGGAGCTGCGGCGGGAGATCGATGCGGCGATGCGGGAGACGACCGCCGCGCTGGCGCAGGTGACCGACCTGATGGCCCTGGTGACCGCGCCCGCTGAGACGGTCGCGGCGACGATCCGCCGGGTCGAGGTGCTGCGCTTGCGGCCCAGCCGCGTGATGGTGGTGGCGATCGCCTCCAACGGGGCCGTGGCCAAGCGCGTATTCGACTTCCCGGGTCCGGTCGATCCCGGCCTAGTCGAGTGGGCCTCCAGTTATCTCAACGAGTCGCTGGAAGGGATGAGTCTCGGCGCCCGCATGATCGCCGGCCGCCTTGCCGATCCCGAGCTGGGCCCGGCGGAGGCCGAGTTCATCGCTGCCCTCGGTGCTGCCTTCACCGAGCTGGAAGGCGAGGGTTCGGTCGACAGCCTCTACACCGAGGGCGCCGCGCGCCTGCTCTCCGAAGCGCACTTCGCTGACCTGCCCCGCGCCGACCGGCTGATGACCGCGCTGGAGGAGAGGGCGAGCATGCTGGGAATGCTGCGCTCGGTCCTCGATCAGCGTTCCGTCTTCCTCTGGATCGGCGGCGAGAACCCGCAGCCGGAGCTGCGCTCGGTCAGCGTCGTCGGCGCCAACTACGGCCTCGCCCACCGCAACCTCGGCGCCGTCGGCGTGGTCGGCCCGCTGCGGATGGACTACGCCACGGCGATCGCCTCGGTCCGCGGCGCTGCCCGCGAGCTCTCGCGCTATTGCGAGACGGTCTACGACGGCTGACCCGAACCCGATGCCACGCGACTACTACGAGATCCTCGGCGTCGAGCGCGACGCCTCCGGGGCGGAGGTGAAGCGATCCTTCCGCCGCCTCGCCCGCGAGCTGCACCCGGACGTCAATGCCCACGACCCCGAGGCCGAGGAGAAGTTCAAGGCGGCGGCCGAGGCCTACGAGGTTCTTTCTGATCCGGAGCAGCGCCAGGCCTACGACCGCTTTGGCCACGACGGCCTGCGTTCGGGTGGTTTCCCGCCGGGCGGCCAAGGCTTCAGCTCGGTCGAGGACATCTTCTCGGCGGTCTTCGGCGGCGCCTTCGGCTTCGAGGTGCGGCGCGGGCCGATGCGGGGCCAGGACCTCATGCACGCGGTTGAGATCTCCGCCCTGCAGGCGATGCTCGGGGCGTCGGTGAAAATCCCCAGCCACGAGGGCGAGCGCGAGATCGAGCTGCCGCCGGGGGTCCAGCATGGCATCCAGTTCGCCCTGCGCGGCCACGGGCTCCCCGGGGCCAACGGCGGCCCGCCCGGTGACCTGCGCATCGTCATCCACGTGATCGTCCCCACCGGCCTCTCCGAGGAGCAGCGCGAGCTGGCCGAAAAGCTGGAGGAGACGCTCGAGGCCCGCAACCTGCGCTCCCAGCAGGACGACGACGGCTTCCTCTCCCGCATGCGCAGAGCCTTCGGTTGATTCGCCTCGCCGTTCGCTGCAGGCCCGAGCAAGCTGAGATCGTCCTCGCCGAGTTGACCGTGCTCGCTCCCAACGGGGTCGAGGAGGAGCGTGGGCCCGACTACGTCGAGTACGCGATCTACGGCGGCGAGGGCGAGCTGCCGGAGCTGGGAGAAATCGAGGTCGCGGCGGGCGACGGCCTGGTCGAGGTGGTGTCCACCGAGGTCCCGGACGATTGGGCCGACCGCTGGCAGGACTTCCACAAACCGCTCCTGGTCGGCGAGCGGCTCTGGTTGCGCCCGTCCTGGGAGGAGCCGCGCGAGGGCACGATCGACGTCGTCGTCGACCCCGGCCGCGCCTTCGGCACCGGCGCCCACCCGACCACGCGACTCTGTCTCGAGTTCTTGCTCGAGCTGGCAGAGGCCGGCGAGGCGCAGGGACCGCTCACGGATCTAGGGACCGGCTCGGGCGTGCTCGCGATCGCCGCGGCGAAGCTCGGCTGGAGTCCAGTGATGGGTTATGACCACGAGGAGCCGGCAATCGAGGCCTCCGCGGCTAACGCTGCCGTTAACGATGTTGATCTCGAGCTTGAGCGCCGCAACCTGCGCGAAGGCCTGCCTGAATTGGCGCGAACGACCGTTGCAAACATGACCGCGCCGGTGCTCAAGGTGGTTGCTGAGCGGCTTGTTGGCGGAGGGGGTCGGGGAGGGGTTCCCCGGAGCCTCCCCGCTGTTGCTCCGGGGAACCCCTCCCCGACCCCCTCGACGATGGTCTGCTCGGGACTTCTTCCCGGCGAGCTGGATGAGACCACGAGCCTCTTCGGCCGGGTCGGCTTGGTTGAGGTTGGCCGACGCCTTGAGGGCGATTGGGCCGCACTGCTGCTGCGCGCCGCCTAGGGTGCCGATATGTTTTCCCCGATGGAGCTAGCGACGATCATTTCTCCCGGCTATAAGTTCGCCCTGTTCCTGCACATCCTCGCGGTGGTGCTCGCGTTCGGACCGACCTTTGGCTACGCGCTGTTCTTCTCCGTCGTGCCGCAGCACCCGCGGGCGACACCGGCGATCTTGGCCGGTATCCAGAAGACGGATCGCTACCTGGTCAATCCAGGAATGATCGTCCTGCTCTTGGCGGGTATCTACTTGCTTGCTGATGGGCCCTGGAAAACGAGCGACGCGTTTGTCAGCGTTGGCTTCCTCGCGATCCTCGTTCTCTTTGGGCTCCAGCACGGGTTCTTTCAGCCGAAGGTTCGGGAGGCTCGGGCGCTTGCCGAACGGGACCTGAAAGCGGGGGACACCCTCAGTGTTGAGTTCACGGCGCTGGGGGACCGGATCGGCAAGGTCGGCACGGTTGCCGGCTTGATCGTGGTCGTGACGGTTTTCTTCATGGCCTACAAGCCATTCCTCTAGTCGGGCGCCCCTGATGGCCATAGCTGCTGCCGGGACCAAAGTCGACCCGTCGCTGCCGATCGCGATGTTCGACTCGGGCGTCGGCGGGCTGACCGTGCTGCACGAGTGCCTCGTCTCGCTGCCGGAGGAGGACTACGTCTACCTCGGCGACACCGCCTGGTTCCCTTACGGCGTCAAGGATCCGGACGACCTGCGGGCGCGGATCAGGGCAATCGCCGAGCTTTTGCTCGGTGGCCGCGCCAAGCTGCTCGTTATCGCCTGCAACACCGCCACCTCGATCGGCGCAGACGTGGCGCGCGAGGTCGCCGCCGAGCACGGGGTGGAAGTGGTGCCGGTGGTCGAGCCTCAGGCCGAGATCGCCGCCGCGATCACCGACAACGGCCGCGTCGGGGTGCTGGCGACACCGAACACGGTTGCGAGTGCTGCCTACCGGCACGCGCTCGAAGGGCAGGGCCGAGCGCTCGAGGTGACCGAAGTCGAGGCGCCCGACCTCGCACCCTTCATCCAGGACGGCTCGCCCTTCGACGAGGCCGTGGTCGAGATGGCCCGCGCCTACTGCGCGCCGCTGAAGCGGGCCGAGGTCGACACCCTGATCCTCGGCTGCACCCACTACCCCTTGGTGGCGCCGATGCTGCAGCGGATCCTCGGCCGCGACATCCGCCTGGTCAGCGGCGGCCACGCCGTCGCCGCGGCGGTGCAGCGCACGCTCGAGCGCCGCGGCCTCGCCCGCCCGCCCGACGGCGAGGGCGCCTACCGTTTCCTCTGCACGGGGGACGTCGATTCCTTCCGCGACCTCGGCACCCGCTTCCTGCAGATGCCCCTGGGCAACGTCGAGCGGGTCGACATCTCCGAGTGTCGCTAATTCCGCGCGCCCGAATTCACTTCCGGCATATATGTAACCCATGCGTCCATCCGGTTCGCGAGGCTGGCTGGCATGACGACAACAGCCCTCAGCAATACCGTATATACTCGTCCTGTGGCAAAGGTGATGATCTCCATATCCGACAACCTGCTCGAGCGACTCGATGCCCAGGCACGAGCCAATCGTGAGACCCGCAGCGGATTTCTCCAGCGTCTGGTCGAGCGCGAGCTCGAATCGGAGAGCGCTCGACGGCGTAAGGAATTCGAAGACCTCCTCGGCCCCCCCATAGACCTCGAAGTGGACGCAGCCCGGCTGATCCGCGAAGACCGCGAATCTCACTAGTCATGTTGCTTCTCGATGCGAGTGTCTGGATCGCGGCGAAGGTCCGTACGGATCGATACTCAGAGACCGCCCGAGCGCTAGTTGTCGATGCTGGGCGTCCAGTAGCGGCTTTGGACCTGACCCTCTATGAGGTCGCGAACGGCCTTGGGACTCGGCAGGGCAAGCGCGACGAGGCCGTTGAACTGTGCCGGCTTATTTTGGGGCGATGCGGCGACTCCGTGCTCTCGGTCGATCCTAAGCTGGTCGATACTGCACTTCGAGTTGCCGGCGAGCACGGCCTCACCGCCTACGATGCCGCATACGTCGCCGCTGCGCGCCGTCACGGCTGGACCCTGGTCAGCACCGATATCGCCGAGCTGGTCTCCAAGGGCCTCGCGGTGGCGCCCGACGCCGCCGACTACCCTTAGATCGGATGAGCGTTCTCGAGCAGGTGCAGGCAGACGTGCGGACCGCGATGAAGGCGGGCGACCGCGGGCGCGCGGGCGCTCTGCGGATGATCGTCGACTCGCTGCAGAAGGACGCCAAGCTGGGCGACGGCGACGAGGTCGCGGTGCTGCAGCGCGAGCGCAAGAAGCGGCTTGAAGCTGCCGAGGCTTTCGGCGAGGCCGGCCGGGCCGAGCAGGCTACGGCCGAGAATTTCGAGGCCGAGCTGATCGAGGCCTACCTGCCCAAGCAGCTTTCCGATCGGGAGCTGACCGAGCTGGTCGATGCGGCGGTCGCCGAGACCGGGGCCAGCGAGCAGAAGCAGATGGGCCAGGTGATGTCGGCGCTGATGCCGAAGCTCGGCGGGCGCGCCGACGGCAAGCGGGTCAGCGCGGCGGTGCGTGAGCGGCTTGGCGCGTAGGCAGCTCACGCTCGAGAACAGTGTCGCCGCCGAGCTGGCGGGCTCCGAGGACGCGGTGCTGCGCGCCCTGCGCGGCCACCTCGACTGCGATTTCCACCTGCGCGGCAACGTGCTCACCCTCGACGGCGAACCCGCCGATGTGCAGACGGCGGCCACCGTCGTCGACGAGCTGGTCGAGCTGATCGAGAACGGGCACGAGGTTGCGCCGGGGACGATCGAAGCGGTGACCGGCGCGCTCGACGCCGACGAGAGCCCGGCGGAGATCCTCGAGGACGTTGTGTGGCGCCACCGCAACACCAAGGTCTCGCCGAAGACGCTGAACCAGAAGCGCTACGTCGACTCGATCCGCGATCACACGATCACCTTCGGTGTCGGTCCCGCCGGCACCGGCAAGACTTTCCTCGCCGTGGCGATGGCTGCCGCCGCGCTGGCCGACAAGCAGGTGCAGCGGATCATCCTCACCCGGCCCGCGGTCGAGGCCGGCGAGCGGCTCGGCTTCCTGCCCGGCGATATCCAGGCCAAGGTCGACCCCTACCTGCGGCCGCTCTTCGACGCGCTCTTCGACATGCTCGACCCCGACCGCGTCAACGGCTACTTCGAGCGCGGCGTGATCGAGGTCGCGCCGCTCGCCTTCATGCGCGGCCGCACGCTGAATGATTCATTCGTGATCCTCGACGAGGCGCAGAACACCAGCCCCGAGCAGATGAAGATGTTCTTGACCAGGCTCGGCTTCAACTCCCGCATGGTCGTCACCGGCGACGTCACCCAGATCGACCTGCCGACCGAGCAGCGCTCCGGCCTGGTCGTCGTCCGCGACATCCTCGGCTCGGTCAAGGACATCGACTTCATCAACTTCGGCGGCGAGGACGTCGTCCGCCACAAGCTGGTCCAGCGCATCGTCGCTGCCTATGACGAACACGGCAGCCGCGAGCGCGCGGCGCGGGCCGAACACGGGCCGACCCCGGGCTCTTGAGCCTGGACCTCTCCGACGTGCCGGCGGAGCTTCGCGAGCCGGTGGGCGCTGCGCTTGCCGCTGCGAAGGTCGCCGACGGCCACCTCGCGGTCGAGCTGGTCGACGCCTCGCGCATCCGCGAGCTCAACCGCGAGCATCGCGGCAAGGACGCCCCAACCGACGTGCTCGCCTTCCCGATCGACGGCACCGGCCCGGCGCCGGGCCCGCGCGAGTTGGGCGATGTCGCGATCTGCCCCGAGCACTGCTCCGACGTCACCGAGGCGGCCGTCCACGGCGTGCTCCACCTCTGCGGCTATGACCATGAGGTCGACGAGGGCGAGATGCTTGGGCTCCAGGCTCGCGTGCTGGAGAGCCTGGCGTGACCCGCTCCGGCTTCATTGGGCTCGCCGGCCGGCCCAACGTCGGCAAGTCGACCCTGGTCAACCAGATCGTCGGCAGCCACGTGGCGATCGTCTCGATGCGACCGCAGACGACGCGGCGGGCGATCCGCGGCATCCACACCGACGTCGATGGCGGTCGCCAGCTCGTTCTCGTCGACCTGCCCGGTGTGCAGCGTCCCCGCGACGTGCTGACCGAGCGGATGCAGAAGCGGGTCGAGCGCGAGCTCGCCGACTCCGACCTCGCCCTGATCGTGATCAACGGCGAGGAGGGCGTCGGCCCGGGCGACCGCTTCATCGCCCGCGCCCTGCTCGGGGCCGGCGCCAAGCTGCCGGTCATCTGCGCCGTCAACAAGGCCGACCGGCTCGGGCCGAACGAGATCGTCCCTGTCCTGGCCGAGGCCGCGGAGCTGGGTGGCGTCGACGAGGTCTTCCCGATCAGCGCCCGCAGCGGCGGGGGCGTCGATGCGCTGGTCGAACGCATGGCCGAGCTGATGCCAGAGGGGCCTTACCTCTATCCGCCCGAGGATCACAGCGACCAGTCGAGCGAGCTGCTGCTGGCCGAGCTGATCCGCGAGCAGGTACTCAACCGCACCCGCGACGAGATTCCGCACTCGGTCGAGGTCAAGGTCAAAGAGGTCGACGAGCGCGAGGATGGTCTGGTCACCGTCAAGGCCGAGGTCTGGGCCGAGACCGAGTCGCAGAAGCGCATTCTGATCGGCAAGGGCGGCGCCAAGGTGGGCGAGATAGGGATGGGAGCCCGCCGCTCGCTCGAAGCCGAGCTGGGAGCCAAGGTGCACCTGGATCTCAAGGTCAGGGTTCGCAGCCACTGGCGCCGCGACGAGGACCTTCTTGACCGGCTGGGAATCGAGTGAGGCAGTGGGGACACCCTCGCCCGTCCAAGCGTCGAGCTAATTAGCTCGACGCTTTGAGTATCCGCCCGTTCGAGGGTGTCCCCACTGCCTCGCATACGATTGGTGTCGATGTTCGAACAGCTCAAATTCGATGAGCGGGGGCTGGTCCCCGTTGTGGCCCAGGATTACTCCAGCGGTGAGGTGCTGACGTTGGCGTATGCGAATGAGGAGTCGTTGCGGCTGACGGTTGAGACCGGGGAGCTGCACTTCTACAGCCGTTCGCGGGAGGAGATCTGGCGCAAGGGGGAAACCTCGGGCAACGTGCTGAAGCTGCACCAGCTGCGCTATGACTGCGATGGGGATGCGATCGTCGCTCTGGTCGAGCCGACCGGGCCCGCCTGCCACACCGGTGAGCGCAGCTGCTTCTACCGCGAGCTCGACGGCGACGGCGAGCCGGCTCCTGCCGTGCACGAGACCTTGGCGACACTGGAGCGCACCCTGTGCAGCCGCGCCGCCGAGCGGCCCGAGGGCAGTTACACGGTGCAGCTACTGGACGACCCGAAGCTGATCGGCGAAAAGGTGGAGGAGGAGGCCGAGGAGGTGGTTCGCGCCGCGCGTGAGGAGTCCGACGAGCGCGTCGCCGAAGAGGCCGCCGACCTGCTCTACCACCTCGCCGTCTTGCTCGCCGCCCGCGAGGTCCCGCAGTCCGCCGCGATGGAAGTGCTCAATGGCCGTCGCCGCTGATTCGGAGCTGCGGCTCGAGCCGAGCCTGGAGGAGGCGCGCGCTTTGGCCGAGCATGGCAACGTCGTACCGGTCTGCGCCCGCCTGCTCGACGACTGCGAGACGCCGGTCTCGGCCTTCCTCAAGCTGCGCGCCGGCGAGCCCGAGGGGGCGCCGTGCTTCCTGCTCGAGTCGGCAGAGCAGGGCCAAGTCGGCCGCTACTCCTTCGTCGGCTTCCGGCCGCGCTCGGTGTTGCGTTGGAGCGACGGGACGCTGACCGATTCCGAGGGTGGATCCAGCGACGCTGCCGATCCCTACGCTGCGGTCGCCGAGCATCTCTCCAGTTTCAAGCTCGCCCCGGTCGAGGGCCTACCGCCGTTCGCGGGCGGCGCCGTCGGCTTCTTCGGCTACGACCTGGTCCGCACGGTCGAGCCGCTCGGCGAGCCCAATCCCGACCCGCTCGGACTGCCCGACATGGCGCTGATGGTCACCGATCTGCTGCTCGTCTTCGACCACCTTCGTCACGAGCTGACGATCATGGCCTGCGCCTTTGCCGATGACGAGGGCGGGATCGACGCCGCCTACGAGCGCGCTGCTGGGGCAATCGCCGATGCCCGCCACCGCTTGCGCGGCGCGGTCCCGGCGGCGGAGCGGCCGACCGTGGCCGAGCCACCCGAGTTCATCTCGAACATGGAGCGCGAGGAGTTCGAAGCGGCGGTCGAGCGGATCGTCGAGTACGTCCACGCCGGCGACGCCTTCCAGGTCGTCCCCTCGCAGCGCTTCTCGGCGCCGGCCCCGGTCGAGGCCTTCTCCGTCTACCGCGGGCTGCGCGCAGTCAACCCCTCGCCCTACATGTACTTCCTCGAGTTCGGCGACTTCCAGATCGCCGGCGCCTCGCCGGAGCCGCTGGTCAAGGTGACCGGCGACCGGGTCGAGACGCGGCCGATCGCCGGCACCTATCCGCGCGGCGGCGACGAGGACGAGGACCGGCGACTCGCCGAGCGCCTGGTCAACGATCCCAAGGAGCGCGCCGAGCACGTGATGCTCGTCGACCTCGGCCGCAACGACCTCGGCCGGGTCTGCGAGTACGGCACGGTCACGGTCGACGAGCTGATGGTGATCGAGACCTACTCACACGTCCTCCACATCGTGTCCCAGGTGTCAGGAAAGCTGCGCCAGGACGTGACGGCGATGGACGTGCTCCGCTCCGCACTCCCCGCCGGGACCCTCTCCGGCGCCCCGAAGGTGCGCGCGATGCAGATCATCGACGAGCTCGAGCCGGTGAAGCGCTGCTCCTACGGCGGCGCGATCGGCTACCTCTCCTGGAACGGGGACCTCGACACCGCGATCCACATCCGCACCGTCGTCGTCAAGGACGGCCAGGTCCACGTGCAGGCCGGCGGAGGGACTGTCGCCGACGCCGTGCCCGCATACGAGTACAACGAGTCGGTGAACAAGGCGAAGGCGGTCTTCCGCGCCGTCGAGGTCGCCTGCGAACAGCCGGACTGGGCATGAGATGACGCGCGTGCTCGTGATCGACAACTACGACTCCTTCACCTACAACCTGGTCCAGTACCTGGGCGAGCTCGGCGCGGAGGTGGAGGTGGTTCGCAACGACAAGGCCGAGGTCGGCGAGCTGCTCGAGCGCGGCCCCGACCGGCTGGTCGTCTCGCCCGGCCCGTGCACGCCGGCCGAGGCCGGGATCTCCGGCGCCGCCATCCGC
>DASYIY010000073.1:0-5707 GCA_035997045.1 Solirubrobacterales bacterium
CCCGCCTTCACGGGGGCGAAACTACCGGACCGCGACGGTCAGGAAGCGTCGATGTCGGCGTCGGCCCCGACCGGGGAAGGCTCGGGGCTCGCGCCACCGCCTCCATTACCGGAACCTCGCCCGCCGATGACCCGGGCCAGATCGGCGGCCGTGATCAGCACCTGACGCGGTTTCGAGCCCTCGTAGCCGGAGATCACGCCACGCCGCTCGAGCATGTCGATCAGCCGCCCGGCCCGCGTGTAGCCGACCCGCAGGCGCCGCTGGATCATCGAGACGGAAGCGGTTTCGGTCTGCACGACCAGGCGGATCGCCTCGTCGAGCAGGTCGTCGGAGTCGGGGTCCATGTCGTCCTCCCCGCGCCCGTTGCCGTCGTCGACTCCCTCGGGCGTCTCCAGCAGTTCCTCCTCGAACTCCGGTTCGCCCTGCCGCGCCCAGTGGTTGGTGATGTTGGCGATCTCGTCCTCGGTGATGAACGCGCCCTGGACGCGCTCCAGCTTCGAGCTGCCGGCGTTGCGGAAGAGCATGTCCCCCATGCCGAGCAGCGACTCGGCGCCGCCCTGGTCGAGGATCACCCGCGAGTCGGTCTGCGAGGAGACCGAGAAGGCGATCCGGCTCGGGATGTTGACCTTGATCGTGCCGGTGATGATGTCGGTCGAGGGGCGCTGGGTCGCCAGCACCAGGTGGATGCCCGTGGCGCGCGACTTCTGCGCCAGGCGGATGATCGAGTCCTCGACTTCGGCGGGCGCGACCATCATCAGGTCCGCGAGCTCGTCGATCACGCAGAGGATGTGCGGCAGCGGCGCCTCCCCGGCTTTGAGGCGGATCCGGTTCAGCTCCTCGAGGTTGCGCGCGCGGGCCTGGGACATCACGCCGTAGCGCGTCTCCATCTCGACGATCTGGTTGGCGAGCACGTTGGCGGCGAGCCGCGGCGAGGTCACCACCGGGGTGAGGAGGTGCGGGACGTTCTCGTAGTGGTTGAGCTCGACCTGCTTCGGGTCGACCAGCACCAGGCGGACCTCGTTGGGCGAGGCCTGCATCAGGATCGAGGAGAGGATCGCGTTGACGCAGCCGGACTTGCCCGAGCCGGTGGTGCCGGCGACGAGCACGTGCGGCATCTTCGCCAGGTCGGTCCAAACCGCGTTGCCGTCGATTCCCTTGCCCAGCCAGGCGACGAGCGGCGAAGTCTTCTCGGGACGACCGGCATAGATGTCGCCGAGGCGAACGATGCGGCGGCGGGTGTTGGGGACCTCGACGCCCACGGCCTGCTTGCCGGGGATCGGCGCGAGGATGCGGATGTCGGTCGAAGCGAGTGCGTAGGCGAGGTCGTTGGACAGCTCGGTGACCTTCTTCACCTTGGTGCCCGGAGCGAGGCGCAGTTCGTAGCGCGAGACGTGCGGTCCGCTGACGATGCCGACGATTTTCGCCTCGACGCCGAAGTGGCCGAGCGCCTCGACCAGCTTGCGGCCGACGATTTCGTGGTCGCGCGGGTCGACCCCCTTGTCGGCCTTCCCCCGTTCCAGCGCTTTCGCCGGCGGCGGCCGGTAGTCGATCTCCTCCGAAGTGGTGACGCCGCGCTTGTTTCCCTGCGGGGTAAGGGCGATCTGCTCGACAACGGGCTCCTCGGGGCCGGGTGCAGCCGCATCTTCCTCGGCCTCGATCGCCGCGAGCTCGGCATCGAAGCTCTCGGTGACCGTCTCCTCAACGGCCTGGTCCGGCTCCTCGATCAGGGCGACGGTCGGCTCGACCTCGTCCTCCTCGGGGTAAGCGCTCATCACATCGGTCGGCCCGGGTTCGGTCTCAAAAGCAAAGGTCTTTTCCTCGCCCTGTCGGTCACGCCGGGTCTGAATCGCCGTCTGCGCCGCACCGCGACTGCCGAGAAAGGCCCGCTGCAAGCCCCGACCGATCCCTCGGAAGAGAGTCGAGACCGAAGTCCCCGTGACCAGCAGCCCACCGACAACAAGCATGAAGACGGTGAAGATCCTGGCCCCGACGTTCCCAGAGAGATAGACCAAGGCCGTTTCAAGCCCATAGCCAACCTTGCCCCCGTCCCAGCCAAAGAAGAGCACAAAGCTCAAAAAGACCCCGCCGGCGATCAAAAACAGCCCGATCAAATCCAGATGCCGCTGCTCCAGGGCGTGCGGCAGATGGAGCTTGCCTCCAGGCGCTTTGGCTCTGGGGGTTTTCGCTTTGCTTTTGGCCTTTCGGCGCGCGGGCGTCCCGCGCTTCTTACGCACGAACATAGGGCCGGGTTCGACGCCGAGCTCCCCTCCCCTGCGGCTAAATTCACGGTAAATCCCTTCCGGCCCCGCTGTTTTCACCTTTAACATCGACGGCAGTGCTCACCAGCGACCCAGAGATTGCCGGCGGTCGAGTCCTCGTCGTCGAGGACGACGCCGAGATTGCCGATGTCCTCCGCCGCTCCTTGCGCCAAGAGGGCTACGAGGTAAAGACCTCTGCCGACGGTGTAGATGCCCTCGACGTCGCCACCGGCTTCGTCCCCGACCTCGTTGTCCTCGACCTTGGCCTGCCCCGCCTCGACGGCATCGAGGTCTGCCGTCGCCTGCGCGCCGAGGGCGACGTGCCGATCCTGATGCTGACCGCGCGGGCGGAGACCGAGGACCGGGTCGGTGGCCTCGACAGCGGCGCCGACGATTACCTGGTCAAGCCGTTCGAGCGCCAGGAGCTGCTGGCGCGGATCCGGGCGCTGCTGCGGCGTCGGCCCCCGCGCGGCGCGGCCTCGCTGACGGTCGGCGACCTGACGCTGAATCCCGACACGCGCGAGGTAAGGCGCGGCGAGCGCGAGCTGGAGCTGACCAACCGTGAGTTCGAGCTGCTCGAGTATTTGATGCGAAACGAGCGCCTCGTCGTCTCGCGCGAGCGCCTCCTTGACGATGTCTGGGGCTATGACCCGACCGCCGCCACCAACACGATCGACGTCTTCATCTCCAACCTGCGGCGCAAGCTCGAGGCCGGCGGCGAGCCGCGGCTGCTGCACACCAAACGCGGCGCCGGCTACGTGCTCAAGCAATAGTCGTGACGAGGCTCAGACGTCGCCAGACAAGGACGCAGGGAGCCCGAAAAGCAGCGCTATTCGGGCGACTGAGGACGCCGTATGGCGGTCGTCTGAGGCCGTCATCGTGGCCAGTGCGGTGGCGCCTGGCCGGTGTCTCGGCCGGCCTCACCCTGATCATCCTGCTCGTCTTCGGCGCCGTGATCGGCCAGGTCGCGACCAGCCGCATCCGCGATGACTTCAATCGCCAGGTGAGCAGCGCCGCCCAGACGCTCGCCGCCGAAAGTCGCATCTTCGACACCTTGATCACGACTGGCTTTCGTGGGCCAAATCTCGACGACTTCGTCCGCCCGGACGGCGCTTCCGCCCGTGTGTTCAACGCGGAAGGCCGCCTGCTGCACGAAAGCCACCGGGCCCAGCCCCTTGGCTCCCCAGTCGAAGGGCTCTCCGACTACGGGCCGATGCGGGTCGCGACGGCCCCGATCACCGGCGACTCCGGCGAAGTCACCGGATTCGTCCAGTACGGCCGCAGCATCGCCCACGTCGACTCGACGGTCGACAGGCTCTGGCTCTTCATCGCCGCCGGCATCATCGGCGGCACCCTGCTCGCCAGCCTCGGCGGCATCGCGGTCGCGTCGCGGGCGATGCGGCCGATCTCCGCTCTGACGACGACCGCCAGGCAGATCGGCGCCACCGGCGATCCCTCCCGCCACATGCCCGACCCGAAAGTCGACGACGAGGTCGGCGAGCTGGCCCGCACCCTGGAGCAGATGCTGCGCTCGCTCGACGCGGCCCGCACCGAGCGCGAGGCGGCGATGAAAAAGCAACGCGAGTTCGTCGCCGATGCCTCGCACGAGCTGCGCACCCCCCTGACCAGCGTGCTCGCCAACCTCGAGCTCTTGCAGGCGTCGCTGAACGGCCACGATGGCGACGACGAACGCGCCATGGTCGACTCGGCGCTGCGCTCCTCGCGCCGGATGAGTCGCCTGGTCGGCGACCTGTTGCTGCTGGCCCGCGCCGACGCGGGGCGGATCGGCAAGCACCGGCCCTGCGACCTGGCCGAGATCGCCGGCAACGCGGCCGTCGAGATGTCCCCGGTACTGGGCGATCGCTTACTCGAGATCGACAACGAGCACTCGCTCCCGGTCGAGGGCAACCCCGACGAGCTGCACCGGATGGTGCTCAACCTGCTCGACAACGCCGCTCGCCACACACCGCCCGGAGCCAGGATCGAGCTGCACGTGCGAAGGGTCGGCACCAATGCTCTGGTCGAAGTCGCCGATGACGGGCCCGGCATACCGCCGCAGATCCGCGCCCAGATCTTCGATCGCTTCGTCCGCGGCGAGGGACCGGCGGATACCGCGGTCGGCCCCGGCAGCGGTCTCGGCCTGGCGATCGTCCGCGCCGTCGCCGCAGCGCATGGCGGTACGGTCGAGGTCGGCGAGTCGAGCCGGGGCGGTGCGCTCTTCCGCGTCCAGCTACCGCTGAACAGGTCTGAGCAACCTCTTAAGCCCGCTTTAGAACGCCTTTAGCGTCCCGACCTAAATTTCTCGATGGACGAGACACAGGGCTCACCGGAACTCTCCCCAACGTCTTCCGGTGAGCCCATTTTTTTGTCCGGCGCGAGTGTCCCCCGCGGGGAATCAGACCTCGACGACGACGGGGATGATCATCGGTCGCCGGTGCAGCTTTTTGTAGACGAGGCCGGCGACGGCGTCGTGGAGGTCTTCTTGGATCAGGTGCAGCTCGCGGGTGCCGGCGTTGGCGGCGTCCTCGAGCGAGTCCTCGACCACGTCCTTGAGCTCCTCGACCAGGGCATCGGCCTCCTCGAGGAAGGCGACGCCGCGGAAGAGCACTTCGGGGTCGGCGACGACCTGACCGTCGTCGGAGGAGATCGTCGCAACGACGATGAAGATGCCGTCGGCGGAGATCTCGCGGCGGTCTCGCAACGCCACGTCATCGGGCTCGCCGACGTTGACCCCGTCGACGTAGATCACGCCGGCGTGGATGTCCTCGCCGAAGTCGGCGCCGTTCTGGTCGAGTTCCAGCGGCAGGCCGTTGCGGCCCTGGAAGATGTTCTCGGTAGCGATGCCGACCGATTCGGCCAGCTCGGCGTGCAGGCGCAGGCGCTGGTGATCGCCGTGGACGGGCAGCACGTAGCGCGGTTTGGTCAGGTTGAGCATCAGTTTCAGCTCCTCCTGCCAGCCGTGGCCGGAGGCGTGGATCGGGGCCTGCTTGGCCGTCACCACGCTGGCGCCGATCTCGTAGATGCGGTCGATCGTCTCGTTGACGGCGCGCTCGTTGCCGGGCACCGACGTGGCCGAGAAGACGACGGTGTCGCCCTCGCGCAGCTCCACCTGCCGGTGGTCGCGGTAGGCCATCCGCCGCAGCGCCGACAACGGCTCGCCCTGGGAGCCCGTGGAGATGATCACGACGCGCTCGTCAGGGAAGTCGTTGATCTCGCGGGGTCCGACCAGCAGCCCGGAAGGCACGTCGATGTGCCCGAGCTGGCGGCCGATGCCGACGTTCTTGCGCATCGAGCGCCCGACCAGCGCGACCTTTCGGTCCAGCGCGGCGGCCGCGTCGACGACCTGCTGGACGCGATGGATGTTCGAGGCGAACGACGTGACGACGATCCGTCCCGCACAGCGGCTAAAGACGTCGCGCAGGTTCGGCCCCGCGACCTTCTCGCTCGGT
>DASYIY010000074.1:0-5262 GCA_035997045.1 Solirubrobacterales bacterium
CGTGCGGGCGTCGATCTCGTACTCCTCGATGTGGATCGAGGTGAGCTCGTCGTCCTTGACCAGGCGCTCGGAGAGGATGATCGCGTCCTCGAAGTTGTAGCCCTCCCAGGACATGAAGGCGACCAGGCAGTTCTTGCCCAGCGCGATCTCGCCGCCGCCGGTCGAGGAACCGTCGGCGAGCACGTCGCCTTTCTTCACCTTCTGACCGCTCTTGACGATCGGTCGCTGGTGGATGATCGTGCCCTGGTTGGAGCGCATGAACTTATGCAGCGGGTACTCGTCTTTTTTGGCTCCGTGGGCGACGACGATCCGGTTCGCATCGACGTGATCGACCTCGCCGTCGTTCTCGGCAAGGATCACGTCGCCGGTGTCGACCGCGGCGCGACGCTCCATGCCGGTGCCGATCAGCGGCGGGTCGGGCTTCAACAGCGGCACCGCCTGGCGCTGCATGTTGGAGCCCATCAGGGCGCGGTTGGCGTCGTCGTGCTCGAGGAACGGGATCAGCGCCGTCGCCACCGACCAGATCTGGGTCGGCGAGACGTCCATCAGGTCGACCTCCTTGGGGGAGGCAGTCGCATACTCGTCCTCGCCAGAGCGGACCAGGACCGTCGGTCCTTTCAGCTTCTGGGTTTTCTCGTCGAGCTCGGCGTTCGCCTGGGCGATCACCTTGTCTTCCTCCTGGGTCGCGTCCATGTGGACGATCTCCTCGGTGACGACGCCGTCCTTGACCACCCGATAGGGAGTGGTGACGAAGCCGTGCTCGGAGACCTGCGCGTAGGAGGAGAGCGAGCCGATCAGGCCGATGTTCGGACCCTCGGGGGTCTCGATCGGACACATCCGGCCGTAGTGGGTCGGGTGCACGTCGCGGACCTCGATCGGGGCCCGCTCGCGGGTCAGACCGCCGGCGCCCAGCGCCGAGAGACGGCGCCGGTGCGTGAGGCCGGCCAGCGAGTTGGTCTGGTCCATGAACTGCGAGAGCTGCGAGGAGCCGAAGAACTCCTTCATCGCCGCCACGACAGGGCGGATGTTGATGATCGTCTGCGGGGTGATCGCATCGGAGTCTTCGGTGGTCAGGCGCTCGCGGACGACGCGCTCCATCCGGTAGAGGCCGATGCGGAAGGCCTCCTGGATCAGCTCGCCGACCGTGCGCAGGCGCCGGTTACCGAAATGCTCGTACTCGTCGAGGTGCTCGCTGACCGGCTCGCGGGGGTAAGTGATCGCCTCCGCGGCGTAGTCTTTGATCGGGTTCTCCTCGTCGATCTCCTCGGGGATTCCGAGCAGCTTCGGCAGGCTGATCAGCTCTTTGACCAGGGCGATGATGTCGTCATGGGTGAGGACCCTGGTGTCGAGGTCGATGTCGAGGTCGAGCCTCGCGTTGAGCTTGTAGCGGCCGACCCTGGTCAGGTCGTAGCGCTTGGAGTCGAAGAAGAGCTGCTCGAGCAGGTTGCGGGCGGCGTCGACTGACGGCGGCTCGCCCGGGCGCTGCTTCTTGAACAGCTCGATCAGGGCGCCCTCCTCGGTCCGGGTCGCCTCGGTGTCGGCCTCGATCGTATGACGCATGTAGATCGAGTTGTCGAACATGTCGAGGAGCTGTTTGTCCTCGACGTAGCCCATCGCGCGCAACAGCACCGTGACCGGCAGCTTGCGCTTGCGGTCGATGCGGACGAAGACCTTGCCTTTTTTGTCGATCTCCAGCTCCAGCCAGGAGCCGCGGGCCGGCATCAAATTGGCGATGAAGACCTGCTTTTCGGCGTCCTTGGGCGCCATTACGTAGGCACCGGGGGAGCGGACGAGCTGGGTGACGACGACGCGCTCGGTGCCGTTGATGATGAAGGTGCCGCGATCGGTCATCCACGGGAAGTCGCCCATGAAGACGGCCTGCTCGCGGATCTCACCGGTCTCTTTGTTTTGGAAGGCGACCGTGGCGGACAGCGGCCGCGAGTAGGTCATGTCCTTCTCGCGGCACTCCTCGATCGTGTGTGGAGGCTCCTCGAATTTGAACTCGCCAAAGACGATCGCCAAATTCCCCGTGTAGTCCTCAATCGGGGAGATGTCATTGATCGTCTCTCTCAGTCCACCCTTTTTCGGATCCGTCAACTCTTCGAAAGAGCGACGTTGAATATCGATCAGATGGGGGACTTCGAGGGGGTTCTGTAGTCGGGAAAAACTCCTGCGGGTTACGGGGGCAGCGTTCGAACGTGCCAAGACGGGCGACTCCTCAGAAGGTCAGAGGGACGTTAGGGACAGCGCAGATATAAGGCAGGGGACACAACTGGGCGCGACCGCGAAAAATAACACACGGCCGCGCTCTGCCGCAGATTTGGCTCCCTGCCGGGATTCCAACCGCGGTTGATGCGAGGTTTACTTGAGCTCGACTGTGGCGCCGGCCTCCTCGAGCTCGGCCTTCAACTTGTCGGCCTCCTCGCGGTCGATGCCCTCCTTGATCGCCTTCGGAGCCTCGTCGACCATCGCCTTGGCCTCTTTCAGGCCGAGCCCGGTGGCGGCGCGTACGACCTTGATTACGGGGACCTTCTGGCCACCGACCTCGGTCAGTACGACGTCGACCGTGGAGGACTCCTCCTCGGCACCGCCACCATCGGCGGGGGCGCCAGCAGCGGCCGGGGCCGCAGCGGCGACAGCGGTTGCGGAGACGCCGAACTCCTCCTCCAAAGCTTTGATCCGCTCGGAGAGCTCGAGCACCGAGATGCTCTTCAGCTCCTCGATCCAGTCCTCGGTTGAAATCTTGGTAGCCATCTACTCCTCTTCCTTGCTCGCATCGTCGTTTGAAGTCTCATCGTCACTGGAAGTCTCTGCCTCGGCCGCAGGGGCACCCTCTGCCGCGGGCTCCTCCACCGGCGGCGCCTCCTCGGCGGTCTCCGCCGCCGCGGGCTCCTCGGCCTTTGCCTCGGCCGCGGGAGCCTCGCCGGAGACGAGGCCTTGGTCGGCGATCTGGCCCAACTGCGAAGCAAGCCCTTGGATCAGCGAGCCGAGGCCGCGGACGAGGCCGGTCAAGGGGCTGGCGACGACGCCGGCGAACTGGCCAATCAGGACTTCGCGGCCGGGCAGCTTGGCGATCGCCTTGAAGCGGTCCTCGTCGAGGCTGAGACCTTCCATGAAGCCGCCCTTGAAGGTGAGCACGTCGTTCGCTTTGCTGAAGCTCGAGATCGTCTTCGCCGCCTGGGCGGTGTCGCCGCGGACGAAGGTGAGGGCGGTCGGGCCCTTGAGTAGCTCGTCGAGGCGCTCCTCGCCCGCTTTGCCAGCGGCGATTTTGCTCAGCCGGTTCTTGACAATGCGGAAGCTGGCATCGGACTCGCGCAGCTTGGCGCGCAGTTCGGCCGCCTGCGGGACGCTGATCCCCTTGTAGTCGACCGCGAAAATCGCCTCAGATGCCTCGATCTGGGCGGCGATCTCCTCGATTGTGGCTAGCTTCTCGTCTCGGTTCATTCGTCTACCTGCATCGGAGTTACGGGCACGGCCCGGCCGATGGTCTCGGGTGCGACGGCGCAGTCTAGGCCGTTACGGGTTCCCCTGCTGCCTGGGGGGCGCCATCGGCGTCGCGGGCGCCGACCTTGGAGGCATCGACCCGGATTCCCGGGCCCATCGTCGTGCTCAACGTGCAAGAGACGATGTAGCGGCCTTTTGCCGCCGAAGGCTTGGCGCGGACGATCTCCCCCATCACCACGGTGAAGTTGTCGTGCAGTTTGTCGGCGTCGAGACTAGCCTTGCCGATCGCCATGTGGACGATCGCCTGGCGGTCGGTGCGGTACTCGACCTTGCCCGCCTTGGACTCGCTGACCGCTTTCTCGACGTCGTCGGTGACGGTGCCGACCTTCGGGTTGGGCATCTTGCCCTGGGGGCCGAGGACGCGGCCGAGCTTGCCCACCGTTCCCATCATCTGGGGGGTGGCGATCGCCACGTCGAAGTCGGTCCAGCCCTCCTCCTCGACTTTCTTCGCCAGGTCGTCGCCGCCGACGAAGTCGGCACCGGCCGCTTCGGCATCGCGAGCCTGCTGGCCTTGAGCGAAGACGGCGACGGTCACGTCTTTGCCGAGCCCGTGGGGCAGCGCCAGGGTGCCGCGCAGCTGCTCCTCGGCGTGGCGGACGTTGACCCCGAGCAGCACGTGCAACTCGACCGTCTCGTCGAAGTTCGCGCTGGCGGTCTCCTTGATCAGGTCGATCGCCTCAGCCGGCGGATAAGCGTGCTCGCGCTCGATTTTGCCGAGCTGTTTGCGGTATCGCTTGCCGTGGGCCATGGCTATTTGACGTCCACGCCCATCGAGCGGGCGGTGCCGGCGATGATTTTCGAGGCGGCCTCGAGGTCGTTGGCGTTGAGGTCGGGCATCTTGCGCTCGGCGATCTGGCGGACCTGGTCCATCGAGATCGTCCCCACCTTGTTTACGTGGGGCTCGCCGGAGCCCTTCTTGATCCCGATCGCCTCCTTGATCAGCACCGCCGCCGGGGGCGTCTTGGTGATGAAGGTGAAGGAGCGGTCCTCGTAGACCGTGATTTCGACCGGGATGATCGTCCCGCCTTCGGACTGGGTCTGCGAGTTGAACGCCTTGCAGAACTCCATGATGTTGACCCCGTGCTGGCCCAGCGCCGGGCCCACCGGAGGGGCCGGGTTGGCCGAGCCGGCCGAGATCTGCAGCTTGATCTGTGTGAGGACTTTTTTCGCCATCGGGATCGGAGAGGGTAGCGGTCGCCCGGCTAAATCTTCTTTACCTGGTCGTAGCCGACCTCAACCGGGGTCTCGCGACCAAAGATCGAGACCAGCACCTTGAGTTTGGACGCGTCCTCGTTGATCTCGGCGATCTCGCCTGAGAAGTCGGAGAGCGGGCCGGAGACGACCTTGACCGACTCACCGATCGAGAACTGCGCCTGGGTGCGCGGCCGCTCGGCGGTCTCGCGGTGCAGCAGCCGGTCGACCTCCGGTTTGGAGAGCGGCACCGGCTTGTTGCGCGAGCCGACGAAGCCGGTTACGCCGGGCGTGTTCTTGACCAGGCCCCAGGCGTCGTCGGTCATCTCCATGTTGACCAGGACGTAGCCGGGCATCGTGCGCTTCTCTTTCGGTTCTTTCTGACCGTCTTTGCCCAGTTCCATCACCTGCTCGGTGGGGACGACGACCTGGCGCACGTTGCGGTTCTGGCTCATCGTCTGAACCCGGTGCTCGAGGTTGTGCTTGACCTTGTTCTCGTGCCCCGAGTAGGTGTTGATCACGTACCAGCGATACATACTTTTAGAAGCCTTTGTTCGGGGATCCGCT
>DASYIY010000075.1:0-12787 GCA_035997045.1 Solirubrobacterales bacterium
GCCCGCGAGATCGAGGTCGAGGACGTCTTCGAGAACCAGGGCGCCCAGCTCGTCCGCGAGGTCGCCACGGCGACCAACGACGTCGCCGGTGACGGTACGACGACGGCGACGCTGCTGGCCCAGATCATCGTCCGCCAGGGCCTCAAGAACGTCGCCGCCGGCGCCAACCCGCTGGCCCTGCGCCGCGGGATCGAGGCCGCTGTCGAAGACGTGGTCGAGACCCTGCGCGAGAAGCAGTCCAAGGAGGTCGCGGGCAAGGAGCAGATCGCCCGCGTCGCCGCCATCTCCGCTGGCGACGACGAGATCGGCAACGTGATTGCCGACGCGATCGAGAAGGTCGGCAAGGACGGCGTCGTCAACGTCGAGGAAGGCCAGACCTTCGGCATGGAGCTGGAGTTCACCGAGGGGATGCAGTTCGACAAGGGCTACATCTCGCCGTACATGGTCACTGACCAGGACCGCATGGAGGCGGTGCTGGAGGACCCCTACATCCTCATCGCCAACCAGAAAATCGGTTCCGTGCGGGACATCCTGCCGGTGCTCGAGCAGGTGATGCAGGGCGGCAAGCCGCTGATGATCGTTGCCGAGGACGTCGAGGGCGAGTGCCTCGCGACGCTCGTCGTCAACAAGCTGCGCGGCACCTTCACCGGTGTCGCGGTCAAGGCACCCGGCTTCGGCGATCGCCGCAAGCGGATGCTCGAGGACATCGCGATCCTCACCGGTGGTGAGGTGATCACCGAGGAGATGGGTCTCAAACTCGAGAACACCCAGCTCACCCAGCTCGGTAAAGCCCGCCGCGTCGTCATCTCCAAGGACACGACGACGATCATCGACGGTTCCGGCGAGGCCGAGGACATCAAGGGCCGGATCAAGCAGATCAAAAACGAGGTCGAGAACACCGACTCCGATTTCGATCGCGAGAAGCTCCAGGAGCGCCTCGCCAAGCTGGCCGGCGGTGTCGCCGTGGTCAAGGTCGGCGCTGCCACCGAGACCGAGATGAAGGAGAAGAAGCATCGCGTCGAGGACGCGCTGCAGGCGACCCGCGCCGCGCTCGAGGAGGGCGTCGTGCCGGGTGGTGGCGTTGCCCTGCTCAACGCCCAGGCCGACCTCGATCCGGACAAGCTCAGCGACCCCGATGAGGCGACCGGAGCACGGATCGTCCACCGGGCGCTCGAGGAGCCGGTCCGCCAGATCGCCGAGAACTCCGGCGAGGAGGGCTCGGTCGTGGTCAACAAGGTCCGCGAGCTGAAGGCCGGCGAAGGCCTCAACGCGGCAACCGGCGAGTACGGCGACCTGATCGCAGCCGGTGTGATCGACCCGACCAAGGTGACGCGCTCGGCGCTGGAGAACGCAGCCTCGATCGCCAAGAACATCCTCGTGACCGAGGCGATCATCGCCGAGCCGCCCGAGAAGGAAGGCGCCGGCGGCGGCGGAATGCCCGGCGGTATGCCGGACATGGGCGGCATGATGTAGTCACGCCCTCTGGGCGTATCCTCGCCCCAACAGGCGAGTGACTTTGCGAGAGGCCCGGCATTTGCCGGGCCTCTCGCGTTTACGGAGCTTTGACGGCTTTCGGTGGCGGAGGCGGCAGCGGCGGCAGCAGGCCGGCGTTGTATTCGGCGTACTGGAGGAAGTTGGGTCGGCGGATCTTTAGGCGCAGGGTGTTGGTCGTGCGCGGATAGAGGCCGAGGTCGTAGGGGTTGGCGCCGGGACCGAAGCCGAGGTAGTAGACGAGCATGCGGACGCGGGGGTGCTTGACGGTCCAGGAGACCAGTTCTTTGACGAAGCGGGGTTCGTCTTTGCCGGACACGGCCCACTCGGTGATCGCGACCGGCTTGCCCTTCCACTGTTTGCCTGTGTAAAAGCGGTTGAGGTCTTCCCAGACCGGATATTCGGAGTAGAAGTCGGTGCCGACCCAGTCGACCCAACGGCTCCCCGGCCAGTAGTTGCCGGGGAAGTTGCCTTTGACTCGCGGCGATCCGCCTGGCAGCGGGCTCCAGATAATGCTGACCGGCGCCGCCGCCAGGGCCGTCGGGTTCGGGCCCTTGGTCCGGTTCAGCGGCGGCAGGCCGATTTCGGCCAGGGTCGCGTTGATTCCTTCCAGGGTCTGACCGCCGCGGACGATCGCGACGATGCGGCGGAAGGCCTGCTTGTACCAGCCGGTCGTGTGTTCGCCACCCTTCTGAGTGCCGCCGCAGTTGACCGCCGACCAGGCGTTGAGGCAGCGGTTGGGCTCGCCCAGGGGCCTGATGTAGGCGGGCAGGCCACGTTTGGCGAAGAAGTCGTTGAGCTGCAGCAGGTAGTCGTCGCCGGCGCCGAGCGCGATCTGCTCCGGCGTGATCAGCTCGGTCAGGTTCTGGTCGTCGGCGGTGGAGATCGCCAGGACTGGCCGGGTCGAGGTTTCGCGCCAGCGTTCGTAGGCCTGATTGAGGCTGTTGCCCCAGGGATGGAAGGTCTCCAGCAGGGCCGGGTGCTTGGCCATGAGTTCGGTGAATTCGTTGAAATTCTGAGTCGAGCCCTTGTCGCTGATGCCGAAGAGAACGTCGGGCTTGGGGGGGACCAGTGTCAGCGCCGAGGCCTGTCCCGTGCCTGCGACCGTGGCGACGGCGAGCGCGAGAGCTGCCGCGCGCCTAAGAACCTTCCAGAACATCGACCATCCTCCTCGGCTCGACTCCGAGCGCCTCGGCATCGGCCGTGCCGCGCTCGCTGACCATCGGAACCTCCATCAGCTCCGCCTCCTCCCAGGTAGCAAACACGGCCTCGCCGACGATGGAGCGGGCAGCGATCAGGCTGGCGCGGATCAGCGGCAGCGGCACGTGGACGAGCTCGCGCGGCCGCCCGGCGATGCGGCTGACCAGGTCGGACATCTCGTCGTAATTGAGTGTCTCCGGACCAGCGAGCTCGTAGCGATCCCGGTCGCCCTGCGCCAGCGCCGCGACAACGCAGCGAGCGGCGTCCTTGGCCCAGATCGGCTCGAAGCGAGCCTGACCGTTGCCCGAGACCGGCAGCACCGGCAGGAAGGAGAAGCGACGCAGCAGCGTGATCCAGGGGTCGGAGCGGTCGTAGACGATCGAGGGTGCGAAGATCGTCGTCCGCAGGGGGGAGGAATCGACCGCCTGCTCGGCCAGCCACTTGGCGCGGAAGAAGCGGGTGCGCTGCGCGACCGAGGCGTTGAGGGCGCTGAAGAAGACGAAGCGCTCGACCCCGCTGCGCTCGGCGGCGCGCAGCAGGCGCACCGTGGCCAGCCCGTTGAGCTCCTCGATCCGGCGTGGCGGCTGGTCGCGGATCGTCGCCGCCAAGTGGATCACGGTGTCGACGCCGCGCAGCGCCTGGCGCACCAGGTAGGGATCCGACATCTCGCCGAGGTCCCCGAGCGCGATCTGCACGTCGACCCGCCGCGGCCCAAGCCGCCGCGGCTCGCGCACCAGGCAGCGCACGTCCTCGCCGCTCTCGAGCAGTAGCGGCAGCAGCCGCGATCCAACGCTTCCGGTGGCCCCGGTCAGCAGCAACATCGACGGCCGATGCTAGTGATGGCGCTTCGGGGTCTTCAACCCGGCGACCGGCGTGGGATCGACCTTGCCGAATTTCGGCCGTCGAGCGCGTTGCCGCCGCGTAATCCCTAAAATGTGCGCCCGCGCTTTGGTGGGGGCCAAGCTCCTCGCCGCGCACCGAAAAGACGACCCAGGAGAAGTCTCGAATGACCTACGTCATCGCCGAGCCGTGCATCGGCACCAAGGACAACTCGTGCGTCGAGGTCTGTCCCGTCGACTGCATCCACCCGACGCCCGACGAGCCCGACTACGACTCGGTCGAGATGCTCTACATCGACCCGGACGAGTGCATCGACTGCGACGCCTGCGTCGAGGCCTGCCCGGTCGACGCCTGTTTCGCCGAGGACCAGCTTCCGGCCGAGTGGGCCAAATACGCGGAGATCAACGCGAACTACTACAAGAGCAAGAGCGCGGCCTGAATCAGGCGCTCGGTTGCGATGGAAGTTCGCCTCGCAACCGAGCATGACGTCGACGGGATCACCGCGACGCTCACCGCCGCTTTTGCAGCCGATCCGCTGTGGAGCTGGGCCTTCCCCGGCGGCGGTCTCGCCGATCTGTGGCGCCTGCTCGTCTCCAGCGCGCTGCGCTACCCATGGGTCTGGGTGGCGGACGACTATGCGGCGGCATCGGTATGGATCCCGCCCGGCGGGATCGAGCTGACCGACGCCGAGGAGGCGTCGCTGGGGCCGATGCTCGATGACCTGGTCGGCTCGCGCGCAACCGAGGTCCAGTCGCTGTTCACGCGCCTGGCCGAGACCCATCCCGATCGACCGCCGCACTACTACTTGAGCCTGCTCGGCACGCACCCCGACCATCGCGGCAAGGGCCTGGGCATGGCCCTGCTTGCCGAGAACCTCGCCATGATCGACCCTGCGGAAATGCCGGCCTACCTGGAGTCGAGCAATCCGGATAACGACACCCGCTACGAACGCCTCGGCTTCGTGCGGGCGGGCGAGTTCCAGCGGCCTGACGGACAGCTGACTTGCTCGACCATGTGGCGGGAGCCGCGCCAAACGCCCTCGCGTCGATAGTCGAACCCAAGGCCACATGACGTAGGCGCTACCGTGGATCGATGGCGTCTTCCGGTCAGTGGCCGTTGGCCTCGTATGAGGACTGGCGCGACACCTGCGACACGCTCCACGCCCACACCCAGGTCCTGGGCAAGCTCGCGGCAGAGCTAGCAGCGCCTGAGCCGCAGCTCCAGCACGCTGCGCTGCGGCTGACCGCACGGGGCTGGGAGACCGCGCCGCTGCAGGCGCCCGACGGTTCGGGTGCCTTCGTGGTCGTCCTTGACCTGCGCACGCACGAGGCGGTCGTCGAGCACAGCGACGGGCGCACCGGGCGCGTTCCGCTCACCCCCAATCGCACGGTGGGAAGCGTTACGCGCGAGCTCTTGACGGTCGTCGTCGATCTCGTCGGTGCGGTCGAGATCGACCCCGAGCCCCAGGAGGTCTCGTGGACCGTGCCGCTCGATCGGGACGAGGAGCACTCGGCCTACGACGCCGGTCAAGTCGCCAGTTACTTCGCTGCTGCGACCCAGGCTGCTCTCGTCCTGGCCGCCTTCAGAGCCCCGTTCCGTGGCCGATCGACCCCGGTCAACGCTTGGTGGGGCTCCTTCGATCTCGCCGTCAGCCTCTTCTCCGGACTGCCCGCCGAGCCACCGTCAGGCGACTTCATCATGCGCAACGCGATGGACTCGCAGGAGGTCGCGATTGGCTGGTGGCCCGGCGACGGTCGCTACGCCAAGGCCGCCTTCTACGCTTACGCGCACCCGGCGCCGGACGGTTTCGGGGGCGCCCCGCTTTCCCCATCTGCCGCCCGCTGGGACGGCGGGCTGGGCGAGTACATCCTCGACTGGGACGAGGTGTGCGCGAGCGAGGACCCGCACGCCTTGGCGCTCGATTTTGCCCGCTCGGCGTTTCGTCACGCGTGCATGGTCTGCGGCTGGGACGAGACCCTCGCCGCCAGCGCCGACGGGACGCCGCCTCCAGTCGTGTAGGGCGGTTCGGCTCTCCGCTTCGAACGGGCGGCCGCGCGGCCGCCCGTTGTTTTAACCCTGAACTACGGGAAGCGGGATGCCGCCAACCGGTGGCGCCTCGGCCATCGCCGGCACCGCCTGCAGGACCGGTAGCTCCTGTGGGGTCGTGGCGACGATGCCGCGGGCCGCTTGTCGAATTGCCTGCGAAGCGGGCGCGTCGGGTTCTGCCGTGACCAGCGGCGTGCCGGCGTCGGCGTGTTCGCGCAGCGCCTCGGAGAGCGGCACCTTGCCGAGCAGCGGGATGTCGAGTTCATCGGCGAGCAGCTGGCCGCCGCCCTCGCCGAAGATCGTGAAGCGCTCGCCCTCTGGGGTGGTGAAGCCGGACATGTTCTCGATCGCGCCGAGCAGCTCGAGGTCGAACTTCAGCGCCATCTCGGCGCCGCGCTTGGCGACCGTCTGCGCCGCTGGCTGCGGCGTGGTGACGATCAGGAACTTGGCCTGGGGAAGGAGCTGGGCAAGCGTCATCGAGACATCGCCGGTCCCCGGCGGGAGGTCGAGCAGCAGGTACTCCAACTCGCCCCAGGCGACGTCCTCGAGGAACTGCTGGATTGCCTTGTGCAGCATCGGCCCGCGCCAGACCACGGCCGAGTTCTCCTCGACGAAGAAGCCGATCGACATCACCTTGACCCCGCCCGCTGCCTCCAGCGGCAGGATCTTGCGCTCGCCGTTGACTTCGGGCTTGCGGTTGACGCCGAGCATGCGCGGGATCGAGTAGCCGTAGACGTCGCAGTCGAGCGCCCCGGCCGCGTGCCCTTCGGCGCTCAACGCCGCGGCCAGGTTGGCGGTCATCGTCGACTTGCCGACGCCACCCTTGCCCGAGGCGACGCAGATCACGTTTTTCACTTGGGCCAGGGCGCCGGCCGGCAGCTTGCCGCGGCCGAGCGTTTTCTGCAGGGCGCCTTTCTCCTCGTCGGAGAGCACGTCGAAGCCGACCGAGACCGCGGTCACTCCGTCCAGCCCGGAGACCTGCTTGGCGACCGCATCTTCGAAGTGGGAGCGGATCGGGCAGCCCGCTGTGGTCAGCGAGACCACGACGTCGACCCTGCCGTCGTCCTTGACCTCGATCGAGCGGACCATGCCCAGCTCGACGATCGAGCGCCGCAGCTCGGGGTCGATCACGGCGCGAAGCTTCTCGGTTATCTGATCCTGCGTCGGAAGTGACATTGACGCCATTCTCGCAAAGGCGACAGCGCGGCAGCGGCAGGCGAGCTTCTCTCGCCAGGGGGGAGAGATTCCGCCGCGGCGCCCTTAGTCCCTCGAATGCTGTCAAGCGAAGGAGGGCTCATGTCGGGAACGCGCGGTGGTTTGGCACGGCTGGTGGCGATGGGGCTTGCGCTTGCGCTCGCCCTGCTGCTTTTGGCGGCGAAGGAGGCGACCGCCGGCAAGTACGCAGTGGCGCAATGCGGTTGGTACATCGGTGCCGACGCGACTTGGGCCGATTCGACCGGCGGCGCCAAGTTCCGCCCGGACGGTTGGTGCGTTCCGCCGGCCGGTCAGGATCCGTTCGACGGGGCCCACCTGAAGAGCTTCACCCGCGACGGGCAGGGGACTGTTTCCGGCACGCGCTACGCTCGCTGGCGCTGGGAGGCCCCGGCCGGGGCCGGGATCTCCCAGGTCCGCGGCACCTGGTGGCACGCGCTGCACGACGGCATGGAGCAGCGGATCGGGGTCGGCACCTGGAACGGCGGCTTCGACGTCTTTGCCGCTGCCGGTGGCACCGACACCACTCCGCGCGAGTTCGTCGCCGGCTTCAACCCCGCTCAGCCGGCGCTCGAGGACCGTTTGCTCTGCGCCAAGGCCGAAAGCAAGTGGTGCAGCATCGACCCCGGTTCGTGGTCGGCGATTCGCGCCCTCACGATCACCGTCCAGGACGATCTCGGTCCGGCAGCGGCGATCGGCGGCGACATCACGGCGGGCGGCTGGCGCCGCGGCTCGCAGGGCGTCAGCTTCTGGGGGAGCGACACCGGCGGCGGGGTTCGCTTCGGCGAAACGGCGGTTGACGGCGCCCGGGTGAACCTGACCGAGTACAGCTGTGCCAAGGCCCTGATCGGTGGCGTCTGGGAGGCGACCCAGATGCGCCCCTGCAGCCTTGGCGTCTCCGGCAGTGCCGCGGTCGACACCACCCGTTTCAGCGACGGCCCGCACAGCATTCACCACTGCGTCACGGACTTCGCCGGCAATGGAGGCTGCACGCCGGATCAGGCCTTCTACGTCGACAACAACCCGCCGGCCCATCCCCGCAACCTCGCCGTTGCCGGGGGCGAAACCTGGCGGCGCACGAATGACTTCGATCCCGCTTGGCTCGATCCCGATCAGGGCCTGGCGAGCGCGATCGGCGGCGCCTCCTGGCGGATCGAAGGTCCCAACGGCTACGACAGCGGGATCAAGTTCGTCCCCGGGCACAACCTGAGCGCCCTCCAGAACCTTTTCGTTCCCCGGGCCGGCGTTTTCTCGCTCAGTATCTGGTTGCGCGACGAGGCCGGCAACGAGGCGCCGTCCTCGGCGGTCTCGGTGCCGTTGCGCTTTGACGACGTCCCGCCCGGGGTTGCTTTCGATTCGGCTGACGCTGGCGCCGTCCCCGAGCAGATCCGCGCCCTGATCACCGATACGCACTCGGGGCCCGCGAGCGGAGAGATCGACTACCGGCGACTGGAGAGCCAGCAGTGGACCGAGCTGCCGGCGAAATTCCAGCACGGCGAGACCGCCGACGCGGCGCAGCTCATCGCACACCTGCCCAGCGATCTCGGCCCCGGGACCTACGTGTTCAGGGCCAGCGCGACCGACGTCGCCGGCAACGAGGCGACGACAACCCATCGTTCCGATGGCACCGAGATGACGGTCCGCAAGGTCGCGCCGGGCACGGTGGCCGCGGTCAAGCGGGCGGAGGCAGCGCCGGCGGACAGGGGAAAGACCCGGATCTTCGCTCGGCTCGGCTGGCGCGGACGCAGCGGCACCCAGCTCACCGTTCCCTTCCGGGCCGCGGGCTCGCTCAGCGGCCGGTTGCTCAGCGCCGACGGCGCCGGACTCGCCGATCGCACCCTGCGGGTCGTCTCGCATCCCTCGCGCGGAGCACTCGGACGTGCCCGCGTCGAGGAGGTCGGCACCGGGCCGCACGGGGGCTTTCAGCTGCGACTCTCCGCCGGCACCTCGCGCCGGCTCGCGGTCTCCTTCCCCGGCGACGCGCATCTCGACAGCGCGAGTCGCAGCCCGCTTACGCTGCGAGTGCGCGCCGGCGTCGAGTTTCGGGCGACTCCAACGGCCCTGCGGACCGGCGACGCGGTGCGCTTCGAGGGCCAGGTGCGCACGCTCGGTGCACCGATCCCACGGCGGGGCAAGCTGGTCGCGATTCAGTACTACGAGTCGGCCGCGAAGCGCTGGCGCCCGGTCCTCGTCACCCGCAGCGATCACAGCGGACATTTTCACGCGAGCTACCGCTTCCGCTACGTCAGCGGCTCGGCCAGCATTCGCCTTCGTGCCTGCGCTCTTTCCGAGGAGCGTTGGCCCTATGCGCCCGGAACCTCGCGACCGCTGACCGTTCGCGTAACCGGGTAGGCTGATGCCCGATGTCGCAGGCAACTCTCCACACCAGCGCTGGCGCGATCGTGCTCGAGCTGCATGACGAGGACGCGCCGAAGACGGTCGAGAACTTCCGCAAACTCGCCGCCGACGGCTTCTACGACACGCTGGTCTTCCATCGGGTGATCCCGGATTTCATGATCCAAGGTGGCTGCCCCGAAGGAACCGGCCGCGGCGGCCCGGGCTACACCTTCGAGGATGAGTTCAACCAGCACAAGGTCGCCCGGGGGGCGCTGGCGATGGCCAACGCCGGCCCCAACACCAACGGCTCGCAGTTCTTCATCGTCACCGCGCAGTCGGCGCCGTGGCTCGACGGCAAGCACACCGTCTTCGGCCAGGTGGTCGAGGGCATGGACGCAGTCGACGCGATCGAGGGGACCGAGACCGACGCGTCGGACAGCCCGCTCGAGCCGCAGACGATCGAGCGCGTCGAGCTCTCCGAGTAGCTCTCAGCCCGCCGGTGGAGTTTCGGCCGGCGACCCTTCGCCGCTGCGCCGCTCATGGCGTCGCCGGATCGCGTCGCCGGGTCGCCAGAGGCTGACCAGCCCGGCGACGAGGGTGACGAGGAAGATCTGCCCGGCCATCATCTCCAGGCCCGCGATCAATCGGCCCGGCTGGCCGCCGGGGACGAGATCGCCGTAGCCGGTCGTGGTCAGCGTCGTGTAACTGAAGAAGAGGAAGTCGGAGCCCGCCGGGTGCGGCGTGCCTTCGAAGAACGGCCCTTCCTGGACCCGGTCGATCACGCCGTAGAGAAAGGTGAAGAGGAGGCCCAGCACCGCGTAGACGCTGAGCGCACCGAGGATCGTGCGCGAGCCGACCTCGGGGGCCATCACGACCCGTCGCAGGACCGCCCCCATCGCCACGGTCAAGAGGGAAACCTGGATCAGCGTCGTGAGATTCAGCCAGCTCCGATCGCCGGAGGCGGCTCCGATCGCGGCCAGCACCACGGCCAGCACCGAGAGTGCCAGGGCAATGCGCACGACCCGGTCCCGCGCGTGCGAGCTGACCAGCGCCACCACCGAGGTCGCGCTGGTTGCAACCGTGAGCGCAACGGACGCCCATCCGCGGTTCTCCAGCAGCGACGCCAGCACGTAAGTGACCATCACCAGGACAAAGACCAGCCCGAAGGCGTCGCTGGCCCGCTCCGCCCGCTGCAGCCAGCGCTCACGCGTACGCGCCCGGCGCGCTGCTGTCTCCATCTCCGCACGTTCGTCCGGCGGACTGGCTTTCCTGCCGCTGCACGCCTCCTGATAAACCTCGTCCGTGGCAGACGAGATCTGGACCGCGGTCGACGAGTACGTCGCTGGCCTGCTGGCGCCCCACGACGAGGCGCTGGAGGCGGCCTTGCGAGCCAGCGAGGAGGCTGAGCTGCCGGAGATCCAGGTCACACCTGCACAGGGCAAGCTGCTCTACTTGCTGGCGAAGTCGATCGGCGCGGAGCAGATCCTCGAGTTCGGCACCCTCGGCGGCTACAGCACGATCTGGCTGGGACGCGCCATTCCCGCCGCCGGCCGCCTCGTCACTTTGGAGGCGGAGCCTGGCAACGCGGAGGTGGCGGCCCGGAACATCGATCGGGCGGGCCTTGGCGATCTCGTCGAGCTGCGCGTCGGACCTGCTCTCGACCAGCTTCCCCAGCTCGAGGCGGAGGGCGCAGGCCCATTCGACCTGACGTTTATCGACGCCGACAAGATCCACACACCCGACTACTTCGCCTGGGCGCTCGAGCATTCTCGCCCCGGCAGTCTGATCGTCAGCGACAACGTCGTTCGCTTCGGCCGGCTCGCGGACCCGGACAGCGACGACCCCACGATCCCGGCGCAGCGGCGCCTGCACGAGATGCTCGCGGCTGAGCCCAGGGTCGAGGCGACGACAATCCAGACCGTGGGAGCGAAGGGCTATGACGGCTTCAACCTCGCTTTGGTACGTGCCTGACTCGGGCGCCAGTTAGTGAAATTTTCCGGAGCCTTAGCATTCAGAGTGCATCAGGTTTGCCACGGGGTCTTTTCGCATGGGCCTCGGTCGGCGCTGGTGCTGCTCGATGGACTGGGAGGGCGGCGCAGTCATGGCCGCCCTTCCACTGCATCACGCTGACTGAGCGGAGCTGGTGGACTACAAAAACGCCACGAGGGCGTAGCGAAGTCCCAGAACTAGGGCCAGCACACCCAGGCCGCGTCTCAGCAGCTCCTCTGGCAGCCGTGCTTGAAGGCGGACGCCGAGGTAGGCACCGGCCAGCCCGCCGAGGCCCATTCCAAGCCCGAGCGCCCAGTCGGGAGCAATGTCGCCGCTTCCTCCGATGCTGAGCAGCGCGTAGGTCAAGACCCCGGCGATGGAGGTGAGAAAGGTCGCGGTCAGGGCCGCGGGCGCAACCTCGAACACGGTGAAGCCGAGCCCAACCAAGATCGGTCCGAGAATCGAGCCGCCGCCGATTCCATAGATCCCGCCGACCGTTCCGACTCCCAGCGCCAGGGCGAGTATCTGCCGGCGGCGACTACGATCGGGTGAGGCTGCGGGGGTTGGCGGTCTGGCGAACGCGAGCCATGCCCCCAGCGGAATCAGAACGGCGGCGACGACCAACAAGAAGGCGTTGCCTCGATCCAGCAACTCAACTCGGATCACGGCTCCGGCGACGACGCCCGGGAGGGTTCCGAGGATCAGCAAGCGGGTCAGCGGCCCGGCCAGCCGTTCCTCGCGATGGAAGCGAACCAGGGCGCCGGGGATGGCGATCAGGTTGTAGAGAAGGTTGGTCGGCGTGACCGCCGGGCTCGGCGTATGCAGGACGCTGATCTGAACCGGGACCAAGAAGACCGCACCGGAGACACCGACCGGCGTGGTGAAGACGGCGATGCAGAACGCGATCCCAGCCCCGAGGGCAACGTCAGCCAGCATCGCGGCAGACTAGCGGCGAGTGTCGAGTGGGACGAGGAGCTTAGGGCTGCACCGTGTCGGGTGAGCTCTTGGTGAGTATCGGAAAGCAGCGCACGCTCTACCCGGCCACTACCCAGCCGCCATCCACGTGGATCACTTGACCGGTGATGTACCCGGCCCCGTCCGAAGCCAAGAACAGGACGGTTTCGGCGATCTCCTCCGGCTTGCCGAAACGCTTCAGCGGGTTCATGGCGATTGCCTCGTCGATGTGCTCGGGCGAGACGCCCCACTCGGTCTCCCAGTCACCTGAGATTGGCCCGGGGGCCAGCGCATTCACGCGGATTGCCGGGGCCAGGTCCCGGGCCAGCGTGGTGGTGAGGCCGCGGATCGCTCCCTTGGCTGTGGAGTAGGTGACGGGAACGAAGTTGATCGCGTTGTCGGGGTTTATCCCGTTCCCGTAGGTGCTCGAGAAGTTGACGATGGCGCCGCCGCCACCTTCGAGCATCGCCAGCCTCACCGCGTGACACATCCGCATCGCCCCGATCACATCAACCTGTAGGAGGGCGCTCGCCGCGGCCGTGTCCAACTCGCTGAATCTCACCGTGTCCGCCTCGTCGAGGCGGCCGGCGGCGTTGACGAGTACGTCCAGCCGGCCGTAGCGCTCCACGACGTCGGCGATGAACGCATCCACCGAGCCCTGATCGGTGACATCGAGGTGGCCGGCGTGCGCCTTACCGCCACCGTCCTCGAGTTCCGC
>DASYIY010000076.1:0-19628 GCA_035997045.1 Solirubrobacterales bacterium
ACGATCACCCTGCAGAACTACTTCCGCCTCTACGACAAGCTCTCCGGGATGACCGGCACGGCGCTGACCGAGGCGACCGAGTTCATGAAGATCTACAAAGTGCCGGTGGTCGAGATCCCGACCCACCGCCAGATGGTCCGCGCCGACCAGAACGACCAGATCTTCAAGACCAAAGAGGGCAAGTGGAAAGCGGTGCTGGAGGAGATCCTCGCCCGCCACGAGAAGGGCCAGCCGATCCTCGTCGGCACGGTCTCGGTCGAGGTCTCGGAGATGATCTCCGGCGAGCTGAAGCGCCAGGGCATCGAGCACGCGGTGCTCAACGCCAAGCCCGAGCACGCCGAGCGAGAGGGCGAGCGCATCGCCCAGGCCGGCCGCAAAGGCGCGGTGATGATCGCGACCAACATGGCGGGCCGCGGCGTCGACATCAAGCTCGGCGGCGACCCTGAGCAGTCGGCGATCCACGAGCTGAAGAAGAAGGGGATAGCGCCGGGCGACGAGCGCTACGAGCAGGCCCTGGCCGAGAAGGTCGCCGAGCTGGAGCCGATCTGTGCCGCCGAGGCCGAGGAAGTCCGCGACCTCGGCGGTCTCTTCATCTGCGGCACCGAGCGCCACGAGTCGCGGCGGATCGACAATCAGCTGCGCGGCCGCTCGGGACGCCAGGGCGATCCTGGCGAGACCCGCTTCTACCTCTCCGCCGAAGACGACGTGATCAGGCTCTTCGCCGGCGACCGCATCTACAAGATCCTCGACCGGCTCGGCCCGGTCGACGACGACGGCAAGGAGATGCCGCTGGAGGCGGGCATGCTCTCGAAGACAGTCGAGAACGCGCAGAAGAAGGTCGAGGAGCAGAACTTCCTGATCCGCAAACGGGTGCTCGAGTACGACGACGTGATGAACGAGCAGCGTCGCATCGTCTACAAGTACCGGCGCGAGATCCTCGAGGGGCGCGACATGTCGGAGATCGCCCGCGACGAGATGGAGGGCGTGATCGAGCGCCTGGTCGAGGAGTACACGCCGGGTGACGTGCTCGAGGAGTGGGACATGGGCGAGCTGGAGAACCAGCTGCGCCAGATCTGGCCGATCAGCATCGAGGTCGCCTCGATGGCGCCGGAGACGGTCGACCAAGAGAAGCTCAAGGACGCCCTCGACGACGACGCGATGAGCGCCTACGACGAGCGCGAGCAGACCTTCGGCGAGGAGCTGATGCGCTACCTCGAGCGCTCGATCTTGCTGCAGGTGATCGACAACCGCTGGCGCGAGCACCTCTACGACATGGACTACCTGCGCGAGGGCATCCACCTGCGTGGCTTCGCCCAGATCGACCCGCTGGTCGCCTACAAGAACGAGGGCTTCGGCATGTTCGAGGAGCTGATGCACTCGATCTGGGAGGAGTTCAGCAAAGCGATCTTCCACGTCGAGGTCGAGGTCGATCCCTCGCAGGCCCACGAAGCTTTCGCCCCCAACGGCGCTGCCCAGCCGACCTCGCTCGACTACTCGGGTGGGACCCAGGCCGGACAGCCGTCGGCGCTGCGCGAGGCCGCGGCGGGGGGAGCGGCGGGCGCAGTGGCAGCCGATATGGCCGCCGCCGGCGCCGGTGGAAACGGCGCGACCGAGGTGGTCGAGACGGTAGTCAAGGGCGAGCACGAGAACATCGGCCGCAACGATCCGTGCTGGTGTGGCAGCGGCAAGAAGTTCAAGAAGTGCCACGGAGCATAGACCCCGTTCGGGAGTTCATCCGGGCCTTCAACGAGCACGATCTGGACGGGTTCGTTGCGGTTCTCGATCCGGAGGTTGAGCTTCATTCGATGAAGGGGCTTCGGAAGGGGGTAGAGGCCGCCCGATTGTGGGCAACTCGTCTGCCTGGCGGGGTGCAGCAGAGGATCGAGCTGGAGCAGCTCTACGAGGACGGGACTGAGTCCGGCGGCGGGTCGGCAGTTGCCCTGATCAAGCGGACCTGGCGCTGGGACGAAGACGGGTCGGCAGCGGGCGAGGACGAGATGGCGTGGTTTTTCGGGCTGCGCGATCACCGGATTCGCAGCTGGCGTCCCTTCGAGGATCGGGCAGCTGCGCTGCACGCCGGGGGTTTCGACCACGGGATCGCCTCACAGTAAGCTGCGGCCATGGCCGACGCCGCGTCCACCGAATCGATCGCACCGCGTTTGGCCTCTGTCCGAGAGCAGCTGTCCCTGCTCTCGGACTACCTTTGACCCGGCTGGGCTGGAAACCGAGGCCGAGCGGCTCGAGGGGGAGATGCAACGGCCCGGCTTCTGGGACGACCAGGAAACCGCCGCTCGAATTTCGGCAGCGCACGCCCGCGCGCAGCGCCGGCTGAAGACCTTTCGCGGGCTCGAGTCCGACGTCGCCGACCTCGGAGACCTGGCCGAGATGGCGGCCGAAGACGAGGAGATGGCGGCTGAGCTGACCGCTCAGCTCGCCTCGGCCGAGCGCCGTCTGGCCGGCCTGGAAGAGGCACGCTTGTTCAGCGGCGAGTACGACGCGGGCGACGCCGTCGTCACCGTCCACGCCGGCGCCGGCGGCACCGACTCCCAGGACTGGGCCGAGATGCTGCTGCGGATGTACCTGCGCTGGGCCGAGCGGCGCGGCTTCGAGGTCGAGATGAAGGAGGCCTCGCCGGGGGAGGAGGCGGGGCTGAAGTCGGCCACCTTTATCGCCCGCGGCGAGAACGCCTACGGCCTCTTCGCCGCCGAGCGCGGCGTCCACCGGCTGGTGCGGATCTCCCCCTTCGACTCTTCGGCTCGCCGCCACACGAGTTTCGCTCAACTCGATGTCGGCCCGCTGGTCGACGAGGGAGTGGACGTGGAGATCGACGAGAGCGATCTGCGCATCGACACTTACCGCGCTTCCGGCGCCGGCGGACAGCACGTCAACAAGACCGACTCGGCGGTGCGCATCACCCACATCCCTACCGGCGTCGTCGTCCAGTGCCAGAACGAGCGCTCGCAGACTCAGAACAAGGCGGTGGCGATGCAGTTCCTGCGCTCGAAGCTGATTGAGCTCGAGGAGCGCAAACGGGCGGAGGAGATGGCGAAGGTGCGGGGCGAGGTCAAGGAAGTCGCCTGGGGCTCGCAAATTCGCAGCTACTTCCTCCATCCCGACCAGCGGGTCAAGGACCACCGCACCGGCCACGAGGCCGGCGACGCCCAACGCGTCCTCGACGGCGACCTCGACGACTTCATCCGCGACTACCTGAACAAAACCGCGGCCTCGTCGGCCAACTAGGGGGAGCGATCGAGCCGCTGACCCACCTCGAACGGGCAGCCTCCGGTGAGCCGGAGGGCCTGCTCGTGCTTCATCACGGGCGCGGGACCGACGAGCGGGATCTGCTGGGGCTTGCCGATGCGCTCGACCCCGAGGGGCACTTGCATGTGGTGACGCCGCGGGCGCCGCTGGTGCTCGAAGGTTCGCCCGGCTATCACTGGTATCTGGTTCCGCGGGTCGGCTACCCCGATCGCGAGACTTTTCAGACCGCCCGGACCGCGCTGGCCGAGTTGCACGACGGCCTCTGGGAGAGGACCGGGATCGATCCCGGTCGCACCGTATTCGGCGGCTTCTCGATGGGCTCGGTGATGAGCTACGCGATGGCCCTCAGCGAGGACCGGCCGCCGGTTGCGGGGATCCTCGCCTTCAGCGGCTTCCTGCCGACGGTCGACGATTGGCGGCCTCAATTCGACGACCGCCGGGGGACGCGTGCCTTCATCGCCCACGGCCGCCGCGACCCGATCATGGAGATCGGTTTCGCGCATCGCGCCCGGCAGCTGCTCGAGCAGGGCGGTCTCGAGGTCGAGTACCACGAGTCCGATCTCGGTCACCAGATCGACCCGGCACACCTGGCGGCTGCGGGTAACTGGCTGGCTGACGCGATCTAGCGGGGCCGCGACCAGGTCGCGTGGCTGCCCGCGACGTGCTTGGCGGTGAGGCGCTGGGCCGAGTACTTCGCACAGAAGGACGGTGCCGCCGGGATGTCGAGCTGGACGATGAAGGCGCGGGCTGCCAGCACCTTGGCCATCGCGCGGTCGCTTACGTGGGCGTCCTCGCGGAAGACTCCTTGGCGGGCGAAATGGCGCTTAGTTTCGCCGAGCTGCAGCGAGCCCTTGCCACCCTTCAGCCAGTAGTCGACGCTGACGTTGGTGGGGGTGTAGGAGGTGTAGTGGATCGTCAGCCGCACGACGCCGTGGGCGCTCGAGGCGTCGACGTGCGCTTCCGCGGTGTGAAGCAGGCATTCGGGCGGGAGGAGAAGAGGGCCGACGCTGCCGAGTCCTTCATCTTCTTCTTCGCCTTCTTCGGATTCGCCTTCTTCGCCTTCTTCGTCTTCGGATTCTTCGAATTCTTCTTCGGCGTCGGGGGCGATGGCGCCCGGGCTTTGGGCGGGCATGGGCGCGGCGGCGGCCTCGGCCTGTCGTACGAAGAGCAGCGCCGCCAGCAGGACGATCGCCAGCAGCGACCAGGCGGCGGTGGCGAGCCTGGTCATCGGTTGCGAGTGCAGCGAAGATCGGTTGTCGAGGTGGTTCATCCAGGCAAGGGATCGGCGCCAGCCGCGGGCGACTTGAGCCAAGAACGCCGGCGTGTGGGAATACCCGAGTAGATTCCCGGAGATGTACGGACCCCCTCCAGAGCTCGATGGCGTTACTCACCGCTACCTCGATGTGAACGGGACGCGACTGCACGTCGCCGAAGCGGGGGAGGGGCCGCCCGTCCTGCTCCTGCACGGCTGGCCGCAGCACTGGTGGGCCTGGCGCAAGGTGATTCCGGCGCTGGCCGAGGAACGCCGGGTGATCTGTCCGGACCTGCGTGGCTTCGGCTGGAGCGACGCGCCAGAGGGGCGCTACGAGATGCAGGGATTCGCGAGCGACGCCCTGGCGCTGCTCGATGAGCTGGGGCTTGACCGGGTCGAGCTGATCGGGCACGACTGGGGCGGTTACACCGGCTTCCTGCTCTGCCTCGATGCGCCCGAGCGCATCAACCACTACCTAGTCCTCGCGATCGGGCACCCGTGGTTCGAGCCCCCGAAGCCCTCGCTTCAGATGCTCAACCGGACCGCCTACCAGTTCCTCCTCGCCAGTCCTGGCGTGGGCACCGCCGTCCTCCGCCACGCTCCCGGCTTCGTCAAGCTCGTGCACAAGCGCGGCTCGCATCCCGATATGCACTGGAGCGAGGCAGAGCTCGACTGCTTCGCGCAGAGTTTTCGCTCGCGCGATCACGCGCTAGCTTCCTCCCACGTCTACCGCAGCTTTCTCACCCGCGAGCTGCCGCGCCTTAAAAAGGGCCATTACCACTCCCGGCGCAACTCGGTTCCGACGCGCCTCCTTGCCGGTGAGGCGGACCCCGTGGTCCGGGGGGACATTCTCACCGGCTACGAGCCCTACACGGATGACATGAGCGTCGAGATAGTGGAGCGCTGCGGCCACTTCGTCGCCGAGGAGCGGCCCGAGCTCGTGATCGAGCGGGCGCGCGAGCTGTTCGGCCCCGTCGCCGCCTCCGCCTAACGGATTCCCTCGAGCTTCAGCAGCGCCTCCTTCATCGGCAGGCCACCGCCGTAGCCGCCGAGGGCGCCGCTGGTGCGCAGGACCCGGTGGCAGGGGACGACGATCGGGATCGGGTTGGAGCCGCAGGCGCTGCCGGCGGCTCGCACCGCGCGCTCGTTGCCGGCGCTGCGGGCGATCTCCGTGTAGCTGCGCGTCTTGCCGTAGGGGATGCGATCGATCGCGCGCAGCGCCCGGCGGCGGAAGTCCCTGCTCAGCCGCCAGTCGAGCGGCAGGTCGAACTCGGTCAGCTTGCCCTCGAAGTAAAGGTCGAGCTCGCGGCGGGCCTCGTCGAGGCGCGCCGGCGCCTCCAGGACGCGTGGCGAGATCCGCGTGGCGAGATCCTCCAGCGCCTCGTCGGGGTCGTGACCGGGCAGGCTCAGCTTGACCAGCCCGCGCGGGGTGGCGGCGAGCAGCAGCGGCCCGAAGGGAGAGTCGGACATCGTGTAGGCGACGTCGAGCAGGTTCTCTTCATTGGCTCGATTTGCGAGGCGTTCCAGCGATGCCTTCATGCCAGCTCCTTCCTTAGTCGCTTGATTCCCTCGTGCAAGCTGCGCCGCGCCGCCTCCGGCGAGCAGCCGAGTGCGGCGGCGATCTCGGCGTGAGGGAGGTCGCTGCCGTAGCGCAGGGCGACGGCGGCCCGCTGCTTGGGCGGCAGCGCGCCGACCGCCTCCCAGATGCCGTCGCCGGGCTCCGGGTCGCTGACTCCGATCTCGGCCACTTTGGCAACCGGCACCGCCCGTCGCCCCTTGGCGCGGTGGTGGTCGATCGCCTTGCGGTGGGCGATCGTCAGCAGCCAGCCGCGCAGGTTGCTCGCGTCCTTCAGCTTTGGATAGGCACGCAGGGCCGCGACAAAGGTCTCCTGGAAGCAGTCGTCGGCGTCCGTGCGTCCGACCGCGCCGCGCAGGACGCCCATCACGTCGGCGGCGTGCTCGTCTAGCAGGGTCTGGAATGGGGGCAAGGCCGTCACCTGTGGGATTAAACGCTGTGCGCGGTCAAGGCGTGAGAGAGACGGGTGCCCCTCCCCTGAAGACCGTTGCGCAGCAGGTCCGCCGGGCGCTTCGGGGCGGGGTCGCCGAGCCTTCCGGGGAGGGGCACCCGTCTCTCGTCCGCGTCGAGCGCGCTTGATCTAGGGTGCGCTGATGGCTGATTTTCGGGAGCTTGTGGCGGCGGCGCTGGCGGAGGACGTGGGTTCGGGGGACGTGACGTCGGAAGCTACGGTGCCCGCGGACGCTCGAGGGCGAGCTCGGGTTGTGCAGAAGCAGCCCGGTGTCGTCTTTGGGCTGGAGCTTGTGGCGGAGACGATGCGGCAGTGCGGAGTCGAGGACATTGACAACCTCGTGGTCGAGGGGCAGTGGCGCGATGCGGTTCCGGCCGAGGTGCTCTTTGCCAGCGGTCCTGCCGCGGCGTTGCTGGCGGCCGAGCGGACTGCGCTCAACTTTCTTGGGCACCTCTCCGGCGTGGCGACGTTGACCGCGCGCTTCGTCGAGGCAGTGGCTGGTACCGGGGCGGCGATCCTCGACACTCGCAAGACGACTCCGGGGTTGCGTGAGCTTGAGAAGGCAGCGGTCCTCGCCGGCGGAGGCCGCCACCATCGCATGGGACTATACGACGCGATCCTGATCAAGGAGAACCACATCGCCCTTGCCGGAAGCTTGGCCAAGGCGGTCTACGGCGCTCGCAGCAAATTTCCGGATCTGGCAGTCGAGGTCGAGTGTCGCAATCTCGACGAGGTTGCTTATGCCCTCGGCACAGGTGCCGACATCCTCCTGCTCGACAATATGGACCTCGAGACGCTGCGCAGCGCGGTACGGCTGCGCGACGAAAATGCTGGTGCGGGCAAAGGTCCTTCTTTGGAGGCATCCGGTGGGGTCGACCTAGCGACCGTGAGGGGGATCGCCGAAACGGGTGTAGACCTGATCTCCGTCGGCGCCCTTACGCACTCAGCACCGACACTCGACATCAGCATGCTTATTGAGCTGGCGTAGGGGAGGGGCACCCGTCCTTCCCCCACAACTCACTTCAGGAGTTTGGAGAGGCGGCGGTCCTTGAGTACCCGCCCGCCCGTCTGCTCCTTCGGGCAGTAGTTGGTTTGGTGCTCAGAGAAGAAGACGGCCTCGATCGTCGTGCCGCAGCGGGGGCAGGGCTGGCCCTCGCGCTTGTGTACCTGCAGCGGCATCGGCACCTTGTCCGGCAGCTGCTCGCCGATCGCCTCCTCGTAGTGGTCGATCGCGTCGCCGAGGACGTGCAGGGCCTCGTGTAGCCGCTCGATCTCCTCCTGGTCTAGTTCCGATCCTTTCTTGAATGGGGAGAGGCGTGCCTCCCAGAGAATCTCGTCTACCCAAGAGCGACCGATTCCCGCGATGTCCCGCTGGTGGCGCAGCAGCGGATGCAGGTGCCGCGGCTGGTCGATCAGCGCGGCAAAGGCATCGAGCGGGGGAGGGGGCCACGCTTCCGGTCCGAGGCTCGCGACCATCTCGTCCTCGGCCACGGCATCGGTGGACAACAGCTTTGCCCAGGCCCGCTGCTTGGTTCCGAACTCCCGCAGTCGCAGCTCGCGTCCGTCCTCAAGTCGCACCAGCACCCGTGAAGCCCGGTCTTTCGCCGAGGCCCGTTTGTCGAACAGTCGCAGCCGCCCTGCCGACATCAAGTGGATCAACAGCGCCAGATCCCCGAACTCGACGACCGGCATCTTGCCGACCCTTCGTACCCCAGTCGCCTCTCGTCCCACCAATGCATCCAGAGGAGGATCGAAGGTCTTCATCACATTCATCCCCGGGGCGACTGCCGATTCGGCCGTAGCTCCCGACAGAGCTGTGCTCAGTCTCCTGGCCGCGATCTCAACCTCTGGAAGCTCGGGCATGCCAAGAGGGTAGACTTGAACCTCGTTCATTCGACTGGTTCAAGGCAAGGTGCCGGGCCAGCGAACATCAGGAAAGGAAGGGCTCATGCAAGAGCTCCCGACGATCCAACCCACAACTCCGGACGCTCTCTCGCCCGAAGACATCGCTGCCCTGAGCGATGAGGTCCGCGCGCTCGCCGCCGAGCGCAACGCGGTGATCCTCGCCCACAACTACCAGCTGCCCGAGGTCCAGGATGTCGCCGACCACATGGGTGACTCACTTGGGCTCTCGCGCGAGGCGGCGGCCACCGACGCCGAGGCGATCGCCTTCTGCGGCGTCCACTTCATGGCCGAGACGGCCTCGATCCTCTCGCCGCAGAAGACCGTGCTGATCCCCGACCTCGACGCCGGCTGCTCGCTCGCCGACTCGATCGATGCCGACCAGCTCCGCGCCTGGAAGGCCGAACACCCTGGCGCGCTCGTCGTCATGTACGTCAACACCTCGGCCGAGGTCAAGGCCGAGACCGACTACTGCTGCACCTCTTCCAACGCGGTCAAGGTGGTCGAGCACATCTGGGCCGAGCACGGGACCGACGCCGAGATCCTCTTCGGCCCCGACATGTGGCTGGGCGCATTCGTCGAGCGCGAGACCGGCATCCGCGAGGACGCCGAGCGCCGCGCCCGCTTCCACATCTGGGACGGCGAGTGCCACGTTCACGCCGGCATCCGTCCCGACGACATTGCCCAGACCCGCTCCGAACATCCCGAGGCCGAGCTCTTGATCCACCCCGAGTGCGGTTGCGCCACGCAGGCGATGGAGTACGTCGCAGCCGGCGACATCGAGCCCGACGGCGTCCACATGCTCTCCACCTCGGGGATGCTCGATCACGTCGAAAAGAACCCCGACGGCAGCTTCATCGTCGCCACCGAGAACGGGATGCTCTACCCGCTCCAACAGGCTGCGCCGCAGGCAAATCTGGTCGAGGCCAACCGGATGGCCTTCTGCAAGTACATGAAGATGATCACGCTGCCGAAGCTGCGCGACAGCCTGCTCGAGGTGAAGTTCGAGGTCAGCGTGCCGGCGGAGATCGCCGCGCGGGCGCGGCTGCCGATCGAGCGCATGGTCGCGATCGGCTAGCGCTAGATATTGTCCTCGCCCGTGCACGAGCTAGCCCAGCAGCTTCGAGTCGATTCGGTCCGCGCCGCCGCCGCAGCGAACTCCGGTCACCCGACTTCCTCGATGTCGGCGGCCGACCTGATGGCGGTGCTCTTCACGAAGTACCTGCGCTACGACTTCGACGCGCCCGAGAACCCCGCCAACGATCACCTCGTCTTCTCCAAGGGCCACGCTTCGCCGCTGCTCTATTCGCTCTACAAGGCGGCCGGGGCGATCGACGACGAGGAGCTGCTCACCTTCCGCGAGTTCGGCTCGCGCCTGCAGGGACACCCGACGCCCGAACTTCCCTGGGTCGACGTCGCCACCGGCTCACTCGGCCAGGGCCTGCCGATCTCGGTCGGCATCGCGCTCGCCGCGGATCGTCTCGAGTCCTCGGACCTGCGGGTATGGGTGCTCTGTGGCGACTCCGAGCTGGCGGAGGGATCGATGTGGGAGGCCTTCGAGCACGCTGGGTACGCACAGCTGGACAACCTGATTGCGGTCGTCGACGTCAACCGGCTCGGCCAGCGCGGCCCGACCATGCACGGCTGGGACACCTCCTCGCTGGCGGCGCGCGCGAGCGCCTGCGGTTGGGACGTGCAGGAGATCGACGGCCACGACCTCGAGGCGGTCGGCGCGGCCTACGCGCGCGCCCAGGAGGCCGACCGTCCCGCGGCAATCTTCGCCCGCACGAAGAAGGGCTCCGGCGTCGCGGCGGTCGAGGACAAGGAAAACCAGCACGGTAAGCCGCTTGCCGATCCCGAGGCCGCGGTTGAGGAGCTCGGCGGAATCCGCTCGCTCAGCGTCGAGGTCCGGTCGCCGCCGGCACCGAAGCCGTTCGAGGTCGAGAAGACACCGGTAGAGCGGCCCGCCTATGAGGTCGGCGATAAGGTCGCGACCCGGGCGGCCTACGGCGACGCCCTCGCCTGGATCGGCAGCGTCGACGAGAAGGTCGTCGCGCTCGACGGCGAGGTCGGTAACTCGACCTACGCCGAACGCTTCGCCGCCAAGCACCCGGACCGCTTCTTCGAGATGTACATCGCCGAGCAGCAGATGGTCGCCGCCGCCGTCGGCATGCAGACACGCGGCTGGAAGCCGTTCGCCTCTTCGTTCGGCGCCTTCCTCAGCCGCGCCTATGACTTCGTTCGCATGGCGGCGATCTCCGACGCCGACCTGAAGCTCTGCGGGTCCCATGTCGGCGTCTCGATCGGCCCCGACGGTCCCTCGCAGATGGCGCTTGAAGACATCGCCTCCCTTCGCGCCGTCTTCGGCAGCGTCGTGCTCTATCCCAGTGACGCCAATCAGGCGGTGCAGCTGCTCGACGCGATGCGGGAGCATCGGGGCGTCAGCTACCTGCGCACGACCCGCGAGGCGACGCCTGTGCTCTACGGGGCGGACGAGACGTTCGAGATTGGCGGCAGCCGCACGGTTCGTTCGAGCGGTGAAGACGCGGTGGCGCTCGTTGGCGCCGGCATCACGCTGCGCGAATGCCTCGTCGCCGCCGAGGAGCTCGCCAGCCGCGGCATCGCCGCCCGGGTGATCGACCTCTACTCGGTCAAGCCCGTCGACGCTGCCGCGCTGCTCAAGGCGGCGGAGGAGACGCAGGCCCTGGTGACGGTGGAGGACCACTGGGCCGAGGGCGGCATCGGCGAGACCGTGGCCGGCGTCCTCGCCGAGGCCGGCTCAGGCACACGGCTGATCCGGCTCGCTGTCACCGGGCGGCCCGGCAGCGGCCCGCCGGAGGCACTCCTTGCGGCAGCTGGGATCGACGCTGCCCACATCGTTGCCGCTTCCGAGCGCGCTCTTTAGCCCTTTTCACCAGTGCGTATCTTGATAAGACTCTAGGCGTACCGTAAAGTCCCCTCTCTGGTTGGATTCAGGGCAAGGAGAGGGTCCTTTTTGGGGCGTCTAGGGAGAGTGCTGCCGATTGCCTGTGCGGCAATCCTTTTGGTTCCGTCCGGGGCACTTGCGGTCGAACTACCTCAGGTTGTTGCCTCCTGGGTGGAAAGCGTCAAGCCGACTGGGGCAAGGCTGCGCGCCGACATCGACCCAAATGACTTCGAAGCCAGCTATCGCTTCGAGTACGTCAGCGACGCGGATTACCGTGTCGATCGCTTCGCCCGTGCGGCTAAGACCAAAGAGGAACCTGTCAGCGACGCGGGCCAGCCGGAGTCCCAGAGCCTGAACTTTGTGCTCACTCCTGCGACGACTTACCACTATCGGCCCGTGGTGACTTACTCCGGAGGGGTGATTCTGGGACCCGAGCACGAACTCACCAGCAAAGAAAACGGTGGGACCTTTCATCTGCTCGACAATCGCGGCTGGGAGATGGTCTCGCCTGTGGACAAGGGGGGCGGCGCGGTCGCCGCCCCCGGCGCGCTCTTCGGCGGCGGGGATATCCAGGCTGCCCTCGCCGCTCCCGAATTTACCTATGGTTCGGCCACCGCCTTCGGCGATGCAGCCGGTGCGCCGCCGGCGAGCCAGTACGTATCGCGTCGCACCGGAACGGGCTGGACGACGTCGAACATCTCGACTCCGCTCGAATCTGGCGCCTACGGCGACGAGCCAGACGGTTCTCCCTACCGAGTGTTCTCGGCCGAGCTTTCGCGAGCGCTCCTCTTCGGCGGCCTGGCCTGCCGTGGCGGCCCGAAAGGCTGCCCGGCGCCGAATCCAGTGCTGGCGGGCAGTGGCGCGCCGGATGGCTATATGGCCTATTACCTGCGCGATGGCAGCGGTGCGCTCTCGTCGCTGCTCGGCGCCGCCGACTTGGCGCACAGCGCCGTCGCGCCGCAGGCTTTTGAGGTGGCTTTTGCGGCCGCCAGCCCCGACCTCTCTCACGTCGTGCTGTCCAGTTGCGCGAAGCTGACCGCCGATGCCACCGAAATCCCCAGCGGGCCCGAACAATGCGATCCGGACTCACCCAACCTCTACGAGTGGTCTCTCGCCGGGCTGAAATCGATCAACGGCGGTACCCCCGGGGCCAAAATTGCCGCTCCGAATGGCGCGGTCTCGAACGACGGCTCGCGTGTTTACTGGACGCAGGCCGGAAAGCTCTACCTGCGTGATGGCGCCGAAGGCGATCAGGTCGAGGGCACGCAGGGGGAAGGAGGGACTTTCCAGGCGACCTCGGCCGGCGGCTCGGTCGCCTTCTTCACAGAAGGGGAACACCTGTATCGCTTCTCGGTGGCGACGAAAGCCGCCGTTGACATCACTCCGGCAGGCGGCGTGCAGGGTGTGCTCGGCGCCTCCGCCGACGCCGCCTACGTCTATTACCAGGACGCCGCCGGCCTCGAGCGTTGGCACTCCGGGGCGACGACGATGCTCGCGCCCGGCGCCGCCACCGTGGCCAGCGACTACCCGCCGGCCACCGGCACGGCTCGGGTCAGTGCCGACGGCCTTCACCTCGCTTTCCTCTCGGACGCCGAACTGAGCGGCTTCGACAACATCGATGCCGAAACCGGACAGCCCGACACGGTGCTCTACCTCTATGGCCCGCCCGCCGCCGGGGGGGTTGCCACGCTTGCCTGCGCCTCCTGCAACCCGACCGGCGAACGCCCGGGGGGAGCGTCGTCGATCCCTGGCGCCCTCGCCAACGGCGCCACCTCCGTCTACAAGCCACGCGTCCTCTCCGCCGCCGGCACGCGCCTCTTCTTCGACTCGAGCGATGCCCTGGTTCTGCAGGACACCAACTCCAATCCGGACGTGTACGAGTGGGAGTACCAGGGGGTGGGGGACTGCGGCCGCGCGCCAGGCTGCCTCAACCTGATCTCGAGCGGCAGGAACTCCAACGGTGGCGCATCCTTCCTCGACGCGACCGCCGATGGGTCGGATGCCTTCTTCCTCACCAGCGAATCGCTAGTCAAAGTCGACCCAGGCTCGATCGACGTCTACGACGCGATGACCGGAGGTGGCATTGCCGAAGGGAGCGCGGCGATCGACTGCATCGGCGATGCCTGCCAGGGCCTCCCCAATCCCCCCGACGATCCGACACCGGGCACGCTCATTCCGAATTCAGGCAACCCGCGGCTGCGCGTCTTAGCTTCGAAAGCGCGGAAATCCAACCGCAACGGGCGCACCCCCCATCGCAAGGGGAAGCATGGCAAGCACCGGCACCGGGGCGGGCAGGGGCGATGAGAACATGGCTCGCCTGCTCCACCCTCATTGCGGTGCTCGCGGGGATGGCGCTGTTCGTGCCACAGGGCGCCGGCGCCTTCGATTTCCTGCCGGAAAAGGAAGGCTTCGATGCACACGTCTATGCCGAGGGAGAACGGGTTGCCACCCAGGCCGGCTCGCACCCGGTCGCGCTCACCGCCAGCTTTGGCTTTCCGTTCGAAGGGGGCGGTCCGTTCACCGAGGGCGACCTGCGCAACCTGAGCTTCGAACTGCCGCCGGGGTTGATCGAAAATCCGACGTCAACGACGACGGCGGGGATATGCAGCCAGGCCGACTTCCATGTCCCCCGTTCCTCCCCCTTTGAAAAAAGCCTCTCGGGCGAGAGCTGCCAGGACAAGAGTCAGATCGGGATCGCCACAGTGCGCTCGTCCTTCGGCGGCGGCACGACGCGAACCTTTGGGGTCTTCAACCTCTCGCCTCCGCCGGGGGTCCCATCGGAGATAGGACTCAATCCCTACGGCGATCCGATCGTCTTCACCCCCTCGATTCGCCAGGCCGAAGGCGAATACGGCATCACCCTCGAAACGAGGAACGTGCCGCAGCTGGTCGACGTCTCGGGGCTGACGCTGACGATCTGGGGGGTCCCGTGGTCGCTCCTCCACGACACCCAGCGGGGGGATTGCCTCAACGAGACCGAGCCGGCGTTGTTCGGCTGGGCCAAGTGCTCGGTGGGGCGGCCCGCGAAAAGCGAAAACGCGCCGCGCGCATACCTCACCATGCCCACCTCCTGCGAGAAACCGATGGCCTTTACCTCCACCGCCGAGTCTTGGCAGCAGCCGGACACCGTCACGCGGACGGTCGAAGAAAAAGCACCGCTGGAAGGTTGCAAAAAACTTGCCTTCGAACCGCAGGCGTTGGCCCAGCTCAGCGACCCTCGTGCGTCCTCGCCCTCGGGTTACCGGTTCGACATCAAGGTCAACACTCTCGGTGTTACCGCGCCCGGGTGCTGTGCTCCCACGCCGGTGCGAAAGGCGGTCGTCACCCTGCCCGAAGGGGTGACGATCAATCCCTCGGTGGGATCGGGGCTTGGGGTCTGCAGCCCTGGGCAGTTCAGAGCCGAGACCCCTTCCTCGTTGCCGGGCGCGGGCTGCCCGAGCGAAGCGAAAATTGGTGATTTCAGCGTGACGAGCCCAATCGTCTCTGGCGCGATCGGCGGTTCGATCTTCCTTGCCGCGCCCTACCAGAATCCCTTCAGCAGCTTGATCGCCGTCTACCTGGTCGCCAAGTCACTCGACCGCGGCATCCTGGTCAAGGTCACGGGCGAATTGAAGGCGGACCCGGGCACGGGCAGGCTTACGGCGACCTTCGACAAGCTGCCCCAGCTGCCGTACTCGGAACTCAGCATCCACTTCCGCGAAGGCCAGCGCAGCCCACTCGCCACTCCGGCGGCGTGCGGCAGCGTCTCCACTGAGGCCGACCTCACGCCCTGGCGCGATCCAGATCTCGTCAGGCATACGTCGCTGCCCGCCTCTATAACGGCTGGCGTCGGCGGCGGCGCCTGCCCCTCTGGCCTCGCCCCCTTTGCCCCGCAGGCGAAAGGCGGCACCCTCAATTCCAATGCCGGCTCCTATACCCCCTTCTACCTCCACTTGACCAGGCAGGACACCGAGCAGGAGATCGTCTCCTACTCAGCGCAGTTTCCACCGGGCCTGCTCGGCAAGATCGCCGGCATTCCCTACTGCTCCGATGCCGCGATCGAGGCGGCCCGGCAGCGCTCGGGGGCGGCGGAGCGAGACCAGCCCTCGTGTCCTGCGGCGAGCCTGATCGGCCGCACTTACTCGGGCTACGGCGTTGGCTCGGTGCTTGCCTACGCGCCGGGCAACCTCTACCTCGCCGGCCCCTATCGCGGCTCCTCGTTCTCGGTGGTTGCGATCGACTCGGCCTTGGTCGGCCCCTTCGACCTCGGTGTCGCGATCGTGCGCTCGGCGATTCGCATCGACCCCCAAACCGCACAGGCCTCGATCGACGCGACCGGCACCGACCCGATCCCGCACATCGTCAAGGGAATCCCGATCCACCTCCGCGACGTCCGCGCTTATATGGACCGCCCCAACTTCACCCTCAACCCGACCAGCTGCGATCCCTTCACCTTGGCCTCGGCGCTGAACGGGGCTGGCCAGCGCTTCGCCGACCAAAGCGACGACACCCTGGCCGTCGCCCCCGCGCACTTCCAGGCGTTCAATTGCTCCTCGCTCGGGTTCAAGCCGAGGATCTCGATGCGGCTCAAGGGAGGAACCAAGCACGGCAAATACCCGTCGCTGAGGGTCGTGGTCCGGCCGCGGCCCGGCGATGCCAACGTCGCCTCCTCGCAGATCGCGTTGCCCGACTCGCTCTTCCTCGACCAGGGTCACATCAAGACGATCTGCACCAGGCTCCAGTTCGCCTCGAAAAACTGCCCGGCGGGGTCGGTCTACGGTCACGTCCGCGCATTCACCCCGCTGCTCGGCGCTCCGATGGAAGGCCAGGCCTATCTGCGCTCCTCCAACAACCCCCTGCCGGATCTCGTCTTCGCCCTGCGCGGACAGGGGATTGAGGTCGACCTTGCCGGCCGAATCGACGCGGTCAAAGGCGGGCTGCGGGGAACCTTCCCGACGATCCCCGACGCGCCTGTGACGAAGTTCGTGCTGAGGATGAACTCCGGTCGCCGCGGCGTCCTCGTCAATGCAGAAGACCTCTGTGCGAAGTCTCAGCTCGCAATGGCCAGGTTCGTCGGGCATGCAAATCACGGCACGCTCACTGACCCCGAGGTGACCGCGCAGTGCGGCGGCGAGCGACCCAAGCGCCACGCGAAGCACGAGGCCAAGCAGAAAGGAGCCGGGCGATGAGAATGAGAGCGATCGCGAGCTGCCTGTTCGGCGTGCTGCTCACGGTCCTGGCACCGGGATCCGTCCCGGCCCAGGCCAACAGAGATCTGATTACCGGGTTCGCGCTGGAAAGAGAAGAAGTTTTCGAAACGAATCCCTTCGAAAGAATTCCCGGGCCCGAGGGGGAGATCGAAGACGCCTGCGGGCTGACTGTCGGGGCCGGGACGATCTACGTATCCGACTACCACCACAAGGCGGTCGATCTTTTCAATGCCGGCAGCGGCTTCTTTCAGGGCCAAATCCCGGTACCGGTCGCCAATCCTCCCGAAGGCCCATGCGGCCTCGCTCTCGACGCTGGCGGCAGTCTCTACGCCAACCTCTTTCACGAGAGCGTGCTGCGGCTGACACCGTCGGTCCTGAGCTTCGACGCCAGCGAAGGCCCGAACAGGTCGACTGGCGTCGCCGTCGACGGTGCGACCAAAGGCGCCAGTGACGTCTATGTCAACGATCGCACCTACGTTGCCGTCTATGACCCATCCGGGGTGGAAGTACTTCGGATTGGCGCTGACAGCCTCGGCGATGCCTACGGCCTCGCCGTCTTCAACGGCAGGGTCTATGTCCCAGATGCGGAAGACGACACGGTCAAGGTGTTCGAACCGGCGGTCGACCCCGCCGCCCCGGTCTCCACGATCGCTGGTCCCGAAGGACACCTCATCGGGCCGGAAGGGGATGGTTTCACCTCGCTGCGGGATGCCGCGGTTGCGGTCGATCCGACCAACGAACACCTGCTGGTGGTCGACAACACGCAACCGGGTTACGAACACCCCGTGGCGGCGATCTATGAATTCGACTCCTCCGGCAATCCCCTGGGCCGGCTCCCCAGCTGCACGCAGCCGCCGAGGCACGGTTGCGTGGCGGGCAGTGGGCCGATCGATGGCGAGCCGTCGGGCCTTGCTGTCGACCCAGCCTCGGGCAGGCTTTTCGTCACCACCGGCAACGGGGAAAATGCAAACGCCTTCGAATATGGCCCGTACGCCGAATCGAGCTTGCTCGTCACACCGCCGTCCGGCGGACCCTCCGCCCCGGCGCCAGGAGTCTTCGCTGTGGCGGTGCCCGGCCCGGCGGCCCGTCCTAGCCCTGGCCAGAACGCACCGGCATCGACCTCCGAGATCGTGCAGCGGCGCGGGGTTCGGGTCAGCTTCGACGGCAAGCTCACCCCTCGGGCTCTTCCCCGTCGCGGTGTCGCGCCTGTCGGGATCGCCGTCGACGCCAAAATCGCCGCTACCGGCGGCGAAGCGCCACCGCAGTTGCGCAAAATCGCGATTGCGATCAACCGCAACGGGCACTTCACCACCCAGGGTCTGCCGGTCTGCCGCATACATGACATTCAGCCCTCGACCACCGCCAACGCCCTCGCTGCCTGTCGTCGCTCCCTAGTCGGCGAAGGCCACTTCTCGGCCAACGTCAAGTTGCCCGAGCAGTCGCCCTTCCCCTCGGCGGGCCAGGTCCTGGCCTTCAATGGCCGCCTGCGGGGGAAACCCGCGATCTTCGCCCACATCTACGGAACTCAGCCGGCCCCAACCTCCACCGTGTTGCCCTTCTCGATCAAGGGTGCTCACGGCACCTACGGCACGGTGCTCGAAGCCTCGCTTCCTCAGGCGACCGGCGACTGGGGATACGTAACCGGCCTCAAGATGAACCTGAAGCGCAGCTTCAACTACCGCGGAAAGAGGCGCAGTTACCTGAGCGCGGGCTGTCCTGCCCCCGCCGGTTTCCCCAGCGCGGTCTTTCAGCTGGCGCGAACCAGCTTCGATTTTGCGGGAGGCCCGACCCTAGTCTCGGTGCTCAACCGGAGTTGCAAGGCGAAGGGTTGAACCGTCACCATTCCGCTTTATGAAGAGTCACTAACGATTAGCTAAGCTTCCGCTCAATCCAGCTGGGCGCGGAATTGCGCGCCCCGCGGGGCGCAGGAGTCACTCTGTATCCGCAGAAGGGACCGCGGGCATGGCCAGATTGCGAAAGCGAAAGACGGGCGGCGAGGAGCCGCAGCGGCGGCGGCCGGGAGGCAAGCCGATCGTCGAGCTGCGCGACGTGACCAAGGTCTACCCGGGCGGCCATATGGCTCTCGACCGGGTCTCGTTGGCGATCGACCGCGGCGAGTTCGCCTTCCTCGTCGGGCCCACCGGCTGCGGCAAGTCGACCCTGATCAAGATGCTGATCCGGGAGCTGGCGGCGACCGAGGGCGCGGTCCGCATCGCCGGCCGCGACATCGGCGCACTGCCGGAGAAGAAAATCCCGCAGCTGCGGCGCAACATCGGCACCGTCTTCCAGGACTTCAAGCTTCTGCCCGACCGCACCGTCTACGACAACGTCGCCTACGCGCTGCAGGTGATCGGCGCCAGCCGCGCCGAGATCCGCACCCAGGTGCCGGAGACGCTGCGCCTGGTCGGCCTCTCGACCAAGCTGCACAGCTACCCCGACCAGCTCTCCGGTGGCGAGCAGCAGCGCGTCTCGATCGCCCGCGCCTTCGTCAACCACCCGCCGCTGCTGCTCGCCGACGAGCCCAGCGGCAACCTCGACCCGGTCACCTCGATCGGGATCATGCAGCTGCTCTACCGGATCAACAAGACCGGTACGACCGTCCTCGTCGTCACCCACGACCGCGAGATGGTCGACAACATGCGCCGCCGCGTGGTCGAGCTCTACGAGGGCCGTGTCGTCCGCGACGAGGTCAGCGGTGGTTATACGGAGGAGTCGACGACTGAGTTCGGCCTGCGGATGCGAGCCGAGATGGGGGTCGGGCCCGAGGGCGAGGGCCAGACCAACGGCCACGACCAGGGGTCGCTGCTCTAAATGTCGCGCTTTGTCTTCTTCCTGCAGGAGGCGCTGCGCGCCCTGCGCCGCCATGGCGCCCCGACGCTGGCGGCGGTCGTGACCACGGTCGTCACCGTGATCCTGCTCGGCGTCCTGATCCCGATCTTCCAGACCACCCAGGCCAAGAGCGCGCAGATCCGCAGCGAGCTCAACCTCCAGGTGGGGCTCTTCGACGACGCGACGCCGGCCGAAACGGCCGCGCTGAAAACGGACCTGACCGGCATCCCCCACGTGGAATC
>DASYIY010000077.1:0-31382 GCA_035997045.1 Solirubrobacterales bacterium
CCCGTCCTTCATGCAGGCGGCGATGTAGGAGGCGCTGGTGCCGAACATGGTCACCCCGGCGCGCTCGGCGAGGTCCCAGAGCACGCCCATGTCGGGGTGGCCGGGGCTGCCGTCGTAGAGCACGATCGCGGCCTTGGTCAGTAGCCCGGAGACGATGAAGTTCCACATCATCCAGCCCGTCGTGGTGAACCAGAAGAGCCGGTCGCCGGGATGGGCGTCGACGTGGAGGTGGAGCTTCTTCAGGTGCTCGAGCAGGATGCCGCCCTGCGACTGGACGATCGCCTTCGGCAGGCCGGTGGTGCCAGACGAGTAGAGCACCCAGAGCGGGTGCTCGAAGGGGACGCGCTCGAAAGTCAGCTCGGTTCCCGCGCCGGAGGCGAGCAGGTCCTCCCAGCGGACCGCGTCGCGCAGCGGGGAGAGGTCGGGATCGGGATCGAGGTAGGGGAGGACGACGGTGCTCGCCAGGCTTGGCATCGCCGCCTGCAGCTGGGCGAGCGTCTCGCGGCGGTCGAAGTCCTTGCCGCCGTAGCGGTAGCCGTCGACCGCGAAGAGGACCTTGGGCTCGATCTGGGCAAAGCGGTCGATCACGCTGGCCGGGCCGAAGTCGGGCGAGCAGCTCGACCAGACGGCGCCGATGCTGGCGCTGGCGAGGAAGGCGACGACCGCCTCGGCGATGTTGGGCAGGTAGGCGACGACGCGGTCGCCGCGCTCGACGCCGAGCGCGCGCAGTCCCGCGGCCGTGGCGGCTACCTGGGCACGCAGCTCGCCCCAGCTCAGCTCGCCGAGCTCGCGCAGCTCCGAGGCGTGCAGGATCGCCGGCTCGCTGTCGTCCTTGTCTGCAAAGACGTGCTCGGCGTAGTTGAGGCGGGTGCCGGCGAACCACTCGGCGCCGGGCATCTCGTCACTGCCGAGCACCCGCTCATAGCCGCCATCGGCCTGCACGCCGAAGAAGTCCCAGATCGAGGACCAGAAGCCCTCGAGGTCGTCGACCGACCAGCGCCAGAGCCCGTCGTAGTCGGCGAAGCTGAGCCCGCGCTCGGCCTCGAGCCAGCGCATGTACTCGGTCAGGCGGGCGCGCTCGACCAGCTCGGCCGGCGGGTCCCAGAGCTTCTCGGGCGTCCGCTCGTTCACGCCGCCGCGGCGGCGGCTGAGCCCGCCTGCGCGAGGTCGAGCTCGTCCGGATCGTGCGAGCAGATCAGCCGCACCTCGTCGCCGTGCCGCGTCACCAGCTCCCGTAGGCGCTCCTGGTTGGCCAGGCGCTGCTTGCGGTCGGCATTGTTGAGGTTCTGGAAGAAGCGCAGGCCGGGTGGGCAGCTGGGGGGAGTGGCGATCTCGTTGTGGTGGAAGTAGGCGTCGCCGCAGTGCAACAGCCAGCTGTCCCCAGTCTTGATCGCGACCCCGGTGTGGCCGAGCGTGTGCCCGATCAGGGGAACCATCAGCACCTCGGTACCGAGGTCGGGAAGGATCTTCACGCCCGCGAAGCCGAACCAGTCGTCGCCTTCAGCGTCGTGCCGGACCCAGTGAGGACTGTGGTTCCAGTGGACGCCGAGGTAGCGGGGGCGATCGCGCAGACTCGGGTGCAGGGCGGCGTCGAGCTCGCGCCCGAAGATGTGGACCTCGGCCTGCGGGAAGTCGGGCAGCCCGCCGCTGTGGTCTGGGTCGAGGTGGGTGGTGACGATCTGGCGCACGTCGGCCGGGTCGAAGCCGAGGCTCTTGACCTGCTCCAGCGCGGTTTCCTCGATCGTCGTCTGCGGATTCATCAGTGCGAAGACGGGCCCGAGCTGTTTCGGGTTGCGCACGTCCTCGGCTCCGAAGCCGGTGTCGAGCAGGACCAGCCCGTCATCGGCCTCGATCAGGAGGCAGTGGCAGACGCTCCTGCCCGGCTCGAGCAGGCCACCCTTGCCGTTGATCAAGCGTGCGCCGCGGGGGCAGAGCGTGCCGCAGTTGAGGTGGTGGATCCGCATGCCGCCGATGAGTCTATTCAGGCGCGAGCCGACCGATCGGCACTTATGCCCCTATCGTGGCTGACCGCTCTATCTTTTGTCCCGCGCCGGAGTGGCGGAATTGGTATACGCGATCGGCTCAAAATCGATTGCCCTTACGGGCTTGTGGGTTCGAGTCCCACCTCCGGTATACAACTCGAAGAGGCTGTTGAGGTTCAGGCTGGCAGCAGGGGAGCGCTGTCGTCGGGAGCGGCGCCGGCGCCGTAGTCCTCGCCGTAGCCGATCGGGCGCTCCTCCTCGACGTGCCAGTTCTGGTTGAAGGCGTAGAGCGCGACCGCGATCAGGATCAGCTGCAGGATCGCGAGGATGATCACCAGCAGGCCGATCAGCGGCGAGGGGAGCAGGCCTTCGTCGAAGCCGGTCTTGTCGCGGGCGAACCAGCTGTCGGCGCCGGTCGCGCAGAAGATCGCCAGGATCATCGAGAGCGCCGCGGCGACCGGCAGGATGCCGCGGTTCCAGCGGAAGACGAGGAAGGCGAAGAAGGCGTAGAGCGCGGCGTAGATCAGGCAGACGATCCCCATGCCGCCACCGCCGGTCATCAGCGAGAAGCCGGTGATCGTGATCAGGAAGGCGAGTGCCGAGGTCGCCGCGAGCAGGACGAAGAGCACGAACTTGGTCGTGATCGACTCGGCTTTCTCCCGATTTGGCCGCCACAATTCGTAGCCAGGCCTGACCTCTCCAACCGCCACGCCAACGATCATAGAATCTAAGAGCGACGCTGCGGCATTGGTCGCGCGTTAAGGCGTAAGTTGGAGCGGCCACGCGGGCGTGGTGAAATTGGCAAACACGCTGGCTTTAGGTGCCAGTGCTCGAGAGAGCTTGGGGGTTCAAGTCCCTCCGCCCGCATCGCGATTTCCGGCTGGATCGCCTGAGTGCGAGCAGCGCTCCGGCCCGGCTAGCATGGCTCCTCTGGGGCAGTGGCCCAACTGGCTAAGGCACCGGTCTCCAAAACCGGCGATTCCAGGTTCGAGTCCTGGCTGCCCCGTTCGATTCTTTTGGTCTTCGTTCGCTGGGGCGATCTCCGGTCGTCAGCGCAGCTCGTCTAGGGAAGTGACCTCGAGGTCGAACGGTTCCTCGGCAGAGCGCCGGCGCCGGTATGGGGAGACGGTCACGCGGTGGACCTCGCCGCAGGGGCACGGGACCTCGATCGGCCGGGTGTCGGCGGCCGGGTCGGAGTCGACCTTGAGGCGCCGGAGCTTGCCGGTGGGCTTGCAGCCGAACGAGATCACCCAGCCGTAGTCGACTGGCTCGGCGTGCTTTTTGGTGCGGCGGGGTTTAGGCATCTACCTATTCTCATCGCTGCGCACCAGTCTTGCCTTGACCGCAAGTCGAGAGGCTGGGGCAGGACCTGGTGCTCGTCAGCCTCGCCAGGGCACGCCTAGCACTACTCAGTATCTCCAGTCTGCTTGCTCTTTCTAGGCGTCTAGCGTCACGCCCGCACCGAGCGTTGGGCCCAGGGAGCTGTCGTCAACACAATGCTCCTCACGTGAACGCTCGATGCTTGCTCGATGGACGGGGAGGGGTGTTTGCATGGCGCCCTCCCGAAAGCTACGGCAGCCGCGTTGGACGGCGGGAAAGATCCTGTGAAAGCCAAAGGAAGCGGTGCCCGTCGCGGAGGTCGGGCTACCGGCGAGCGCGACTTCACCGGCAAGATCGAGTGGGTGCAGATCGACGTCGACGAGGCCGCCGAGGATCACCTGATCTCCCCCGAGGAGCGCCTGCGAGTCGCGCTTGCCCGGCAGTAAGCGAAGCCCTCGCTCCGCTCCTGAAGTCCCCGGCTTTAGGCGGCGACCGGAACTCGCTCTTTCTCGCCTTCGTGCCCCGCGGTGGGCAGCCGACCTGCGCTGTTGCTCTTCCTGTCGGGAAGCGCGAGGCGGCAGATCTTTCTGACGACGCTGCCGAACTGCTTGCCCAGCGGGCCGACGTTGTAGGGGATGCCGTAGCGCTCGCAGATCTCGCGCACCTCGGTTGAGATTTCCGCGTAGCGGTTGGCCGGTAGGTCCGGGAAGAGGTGGTGCTCGATCTGGAAGCTGAGGTTGCCGGCGAGGATGTGGAAGGGCCGGCTGCCGCTGAGATTGGCCGAGCCGAGCAGCTGGCGGTAGTACCACTGGCCGCGGCTCTCGTTCGCGGTCTCCTCCTCGGTGAACTCGTGGGTGCCTTCCGGGAAGTGTCCGCAGAAGATGATCGTGAACGACCAGACGTTGCGGACCAGGTTCGCGGTCGCGTTGCCGGCCAGGGGAAAGAGGAAGAACGGGCCCGACAGCGCCGGGAAGATCACGTAGTCCTTGAGGGTCTGGCGGCGGACCTTCTTCCAGATCCCGCCGATCAGCTCACGCTTGTCGGCGAGCTTCGCCTCGCCGGTGGTCAGGCGCTCGACTTCGAGGTCGTGCAGTGCCACTCCGTACTGGAAGAGCAGCGCCAGCAGGGTCGCGTAGACCGGATTGCCCAAGTAGTAGGGCCTCCAGCTCTGATCCTCCGACATGCGCAGCACGCCGTAGCCGATGTCGCGGTCCTTGCCGACGATGTTGGTGTGGGTGTGGTGCATGTAGTTGTGGGAGTGGCGCCACTGATCGGCCGGACAGGCGTTGTCCCACTCGAACTGCTTCCCGGAGAGTGCCGGGTCGTTCATCCAGTCGTACTGGCCGTGCATCACGTTGTGGCCGATCTCCATGTTGTCGAGGATCTTGGAGAGCGAGAGGGCAGCCGTGCCGGCGACCCAGGCCGGGGGGAAGACGCCCGCCCAGAGCAGGCCGCGCCCGGCGACCTCGAGCCCGCGCTGGGCGCGGATCACCTTGCGGATGTAGCTGGCGTCGCGCTCGCCGCGATCGGCGAGGACGCGCTGGCGAATCGCGTCGAGCTCCTCTCCGAAGCTCTCGATCTGCTCCGGCGTGAGGGGAATCTGGCTTTCGGTCGTCGTGCTCATCTTGGTGCCTTTCGTTGAAGTCGGTTCAAAGGTCGATTACGAGGTCGCTGAGCGGAGCGGAGATGCAGAGCTGGATCTCCTCGTCGGGTGCGGTGGAGACCTCATCGGTGAGCAGGTTCTTGACGGTGCCGCTCAGCTTGCGGCAGGTGCAGGTGTGGCAGATCCCCATGCGACAGCCCGACTGCGCCGGGACGCCGGCCTGCTCGGCCTGCTCGAGGATCGAGGCGCCGCTGTTGCGGACCTCGAGGTCCGAGCCGGCGAAGCGGATCGAGCCCGTTCCGGGCTCTCCGGCGGGGAGCAGGCTGGGGGGGACGAAGCTCTCGACGTGCAGCCGCTGCTCGAGGCCGTTGGCCCAGGTGCCGCGTACGGCATCGAGCAGGGCAGGAGGACCGCAGGCGAAGGTCTCCGCGGCGGTGAAGCTGGGGTCGGCTTGGGGAAGGTGGGCCGGGCTGAAGTGGCCGTCGAGCTCGCCGGCGCCGGGCGCCCGCGTGTAGGAGCGGGTCAGCTTGAAGTTCGGGTTCTCGGCGGCCAGGCGGTCGAGCTCCTCGCGGTAGATCGCGCTAGCGGGGTCCGGCGCGTACTGGATCAGCGCGATCTGCCCCGGGTGCCGCTCCGCGCAGAGGGTGCGGAGGATCGCCATCAGGGGGGTAATGCCGCTGCCGGCGCCGATCAGCAGGATCGAGTCGGGACGCGAATCGGGAAGGTGGAAGTCTCCGTCGGCCTGCGAGAGGCCGAGCACCATGCCGGGCCGGGCGTGGTCGGCGAGGAAGTTCGAGACCAGGCCGTCGGGATGGCGCTTGACCGTGATCTCCAGCTCGCGGCCGGAGCTCTCGGGAGAGGCCGGCGAGTAGCAGCGGGCGTGTCGAACGCCGTCGATCTCGACCGAGACCTGGACGAACTGACCGGCACGCAGGCCCTTCCAGGCGCGGTTGGGACGCAAGGTCAGGGTGACGCTGTCCTCGGTGCCATGCCCAGCCGCGACGACCTCGCCCCTGCACTCGCCGATAACGAGGGTCGGCTTGATCTGCTCGAGGTAGCGATCGATCCCGTGCGGTCCGGCGATCGCGTCAAACAGGCGCTGGGCAGGAATCCCGCGGCGGCGAGGTGGCGCTGTAGCTGTGGCTGTCGGGCTCATTCTCTTCCTCTTTCCTGGGTGTTTCACAGCAATACCCGTGACGGAGGACAACGTAACACCAAATGCCGTCACGTCAACTAGCGCGCCGTCTTTCAGTGATAGGTTTCACAGATGGCGACCACCAAGCCCGAGAACGATCTGACGATCGAACAGCTCGCCGCGGAGACGGGGATAACCGTCCGCAACATCCGTTCGCACCGGGCGCGGGGACTGCTGCCTGCCCCCGAGGTGCGCGACCGCGTCGGCTACTACGGGCCCGAGCACCTCGATCGGCTGCGGATGATCCAAGAGCTGCAGACCGATGGCTTCAACCTCAAGGGGATCGAGCGGCTGCTGAGCCAGAACCTGGGGCCCGCCGAGCAATTTCTCTCCTTCAAGCGGGCGCTCGACGAGTTCGACGGCGAGCAACCGGAGACCTTCACCCGCGAGGAGCTGGCCGACCGCTTCGGGACGGGGATCGACGACGCGCTGAAGCGAGCGCTCGATGCCGGAGCGCTCGTGGCGATCGGCGACGACCGCTTCGAGGCGCCGTTTCCCTCGCTGCTGGACGCCGCCGAGGGCGTCGTCGCGACGGGCGTGCCGCTCGATCACGCCCTTGCCGTGATCGCCAAGGTGCAGAGCCGCTGCAGGTCCGTCTCCCACGAGTTCGTCAAGCTCTTCCTCGAAGACATCTGGAAGCCCTTCGAAGCGGCCGGCTATCCGGAAGAGCGCTGGCCGGAGGTTCGCGCCGCGCTGGATCAGCTGCGCCCGCTGTCGCTGCAGGCGCTGGTCGCCGTCTATCGGATGACGATGTCCGACGAAGTCGAGAAGGCCTTCGGCAAGCAGCTCGAGCGAATGGCCAAACGAAAGGGTTGAGGCTGGCTACAGTGCTAGCCATGTGCATGCAGCGCATGGCCAGCATCGCGGCGATCCTTGCCGTCGGCGTATTTGTCTCCGGCATCCAACTGACGCCAAATGACCCCGCGGCGTCCGTCGCAGAGGCAGCCGGTTCAGAGTCCTCTTCATCTTCGTTCTTTGCCTCGGGCGATGGGACTTCCGCTTTGCTCGACCGGGCGATCCTCGCCGCGGTCACCGCGGCGAAGGCAAGCGGGGCGCTCGAGGCGATCGAAGGCAGCCTGATCTACCTGGGCGCCAAATACGAGAGCCAGAAGACGGCCCAAGAAGTCGCCGCGCCTTCCCCCGAACCCCAAGCATCGCCGCCAGCGGAGACGAGCGTGGGGGGCGAGTCCGCGCTGCCGCCGGCCTCGGCGGGCAGCAACGGCACGAAGATCTCACCGCCGCCGGGCGTCGGCAAACACCTCGTCGCCCGCGCCCCGGCGCCATCGAGCCCCGGCGCGGCCGAGGCGACCGCGACCTATGTCAGCGGCATCGCCCTCGCTCCTCCCGACGCTCCCGAACGGATCACTGGAGCGATCAACGCCGCCAACACGATCGTCGGCCGGCCTTATATATGGGGCGGCGGTCACGGCTCCTGGTACTCGCAGGGGTACGACTGCTCCGGGGCCGTCAGCTTCGCCCTCGCCGGAGGGGGCTTCCTCGCAAGCCCCCTCACCTCTGGCCAGCTGGAGTCATGGGGCGCGCCCGGGCCGGGCCGTTGGCTGACGGTCTACGCGAGCGGTTCGCACGCCTACGCGGTGATCGCCGGCCTGCGCTGGGACACCGTCGGGGACGCGAGCGGCACGGGCCCGCGCTGGCACCTTGCCGGAGCCGTACCCGCGGGCTTCGTAGCGCGCCACCCGCCCGGCTACTGAGCGCCGCCGAGACCGTCTCAACCCGCCTATATCGCGGGCTGAGACGGTCTCGACACTCGCCTCAAGGTTGCGTCGGCCGCAGCCCGATCAGCTCGTAGTAGCCGATCAGGTAGAGGCGGCGGCCGTCGGAGACCATCGGGGTGTAGCCGGCCTGTTTGAGCTCGAAGGTCTTGCGATGGCTGCGGACGTCGATGCCGATCGCCTCGCGGGTCTTGAAGCTCGAGGTGTAGACGGTATGGCCGATCACGGTTGCCGTGCCCGGCACCGGCCCGCCGACGTCGTAGCGCCAGCGCTGCTTGCCGGTCAGCGCGTCGAGCGCGTAGAAGTGCTCGTCGTAGGAGCCTATGTAGACAGTGGGCGGGGTGCCCGGGACCCTGGCAACGGCCGGGGAGCCGTAAACGAAGTTGTTGGTCGGGAAGGACCAATCGACCTCGCCGGTCTTTTCGTCGAGGGCCAAGACGGTGCCGTCGTCGCGGCCCGCGTAGACGCGGCCGAAGGCGATCGCGGGGGAGGAGTAGAAGCCGCCCTCGCCGAACGGCGGCACCTTCGACGTGTTGGTGCGCCAGAGCAGCTTGCCGTCGCTGGCGTCGAGGCAGAAGATGCCGCTCTCGTAGTCGGCGACGAAGATGCGGCCACGATGGAAGCTGGGGCTTGCTTTGATCGCCGCCGGCGAGTTGAACTGCCAGAGGACCTTGCCATCGGAGGCCCGCACGGCGACGACGTTGGTCTTGTCGGTGCCGAGGTAAAGCGTGCCGCCGACCGCCATCGGCGAGGATTCGAGGTGGCCGGCCAGCTTGCGCGTCCAGACCTGCTTGCCGCTCCTGGCGTCGACCGCAACCAGGTCGCCGTCGACGTAGGCGAAGAAGACATTGCCCTGGTGGTAGACCGGCCCGGTGACGTCGGTCGGCGTGCCCGAGTCCTTCGGATTGGTGTTCCGTTCCCAGAGGATCTTGCGATCCCTGAGCCGCACGGCCTTGGCGTTGCCGTACTTATTGACGACGTAGGCGATGCCGCCGGCGATCGCCGGCGGAAACTCGATCAGCGCGTGGGTGTTGATCGACCACGCTTCGCGCAGCGGTGGGTCGAGCGCCCGCCGCGGCGGTGCGGGCAGGTAGTGCGTCCGCTCTGGCACGCGGCCGAAGAGCGGCCAGGAGACGAGGCCCGAGTTGCTCGACGATGCGTTGACATCGCCGTTGCCGTTCGGGCGGCCGGAACCGCCACAGCCGCCAAGTGCGACTGCGCCCGCTAGGACGGTGAGCAGGAGAACAACGCGTCTTGGGAATCGGCTGCTCATCGGCTCCAACTGAATCGACCCCGGCGCTTAGAACTTGAGGGGCGGTGTGCCGGATGAGAAAAGCGGCGGACGGGAATCGAACCCGCATCATCGCCTTGGAAGGGCGAGGCTCTACCGTTGAGCTACCACCGCGCGAGCGAAGCCGCCCGCTTCGCGGTGCGGCGCCGATGACAGTTTGCACAAACCACCTCGCACTTTGTCATCTCGTCGAGCACGCTCCGCCATGCCCGGTCCCCGAAGCCGGCCCCAATGCCGAACTCCTTGTCTCGAAGGCGGTCGAACTCGAGCACGATCGGGTCGCTCTCGCCGCAGTCCGCGCATGGATGCTCGCGCAGGTAGGAGACCAGGTACTCGATCCGTTCAGCAACGAGTGCTCGCTTGCATCTTCTGGCCAAATCGATATATCGCTGGCGGTTTGCCGCGTAGTGCTTGCTTGTAGGCAGCCCGGCAGGGCGGCAGTAGTTGTCGCGTTGTCCCCGGGGTTCCGCCGCCAGGCGAATTCCTCGGTTGGCTTTTCATGTTCGCAGCGCCCGCATCTCCTCACGCGATGAGTCAACGAATACGAACAGATGTTCCCATCTGCATTTAGCTGCCGGGCTGACAACCCACCGGCGCGAGAGCGTCCGAGAAGCCGCTCGGTCGCCGATGCGCCAAAATGCAGACAGCCACGGGGAGTGGCGCAGTCTGGTAGCGCACTCGGCTGGGGGCCGAGCGGTCGCAGGTTCAAATCCTGTCTCCCCGATACTCGATCTGCATAGCTCCGCATGAGCCGCCCCGTCGGCGGGTACGAGCTGAGCATTCTCGGACGCACGCTCATCGCGCGAGGCGGCAGCCGTGAGGCGCTTGACCTGCTCAAATTGGAGGCCCGACGTGCTCGTCTTGTCCACGTCGGCTGACTACCTATGCACGCCGATCCGAAGGGCTCGACCGCGATGTCACGGCGACTCACGATTCCTGCCGCAGACACTCGGCTCTACGCCCTCGACGCCCCGGGAGGCACGCCTGCCCTGCCTGGCAGCGCTCGCCGCTCGGCCCGGATGTCTCCCGCCGAGTCCGCGGACACACGCAGATCCTCAACAAGGCCTCCGACACCGCGATCGAGGACGTCATCCAGGAGCTCTCTGAGTAGCGTTCGACAGTCCTCAACCGAGGACGAGATGTCAACCGATTACGGATGGCCCATCGCAGGTTGGAAGGCGAAGTTCGAAGAAGTTGCCATCCACAAGGGTGACGACGACGACCCTCGAGTACCAGGTGCGGCCTTCATCGCAGGTAATTGGCCGGGTAGGCGATTATTCGGACGCGAGTTCTATCGCGCATGTCAATTCCGAAATCCCGGGCTTGACGTGTCTCTCCGTCGACGCCCTAGTCGTCGCCTGTCCGGCGCCGCTGAGCCTCGCTGGAGACGGCGGTTCGTGAAAGACTCGAGACGATGAGAGGCAGGCGGTTCCTCTGGGCGTTTTGCGCGTTGTCGATCTGGGTTGCGCCGGCCTATGCGTCGGCATCGGTTCCCGACCCGCCGCGCAACCTCGTCATGGGAGAACTACCCGCGAGCTGCAATTCGGCCGTTGGCGGCACGGCAGCCGCCTGCGAGAACGCCGTCGTCTACTACCTGAACCAGGCTCGGGCTACCCTGGGACTGTCGGCCTATCGCCTTCCTGCCGACTTTCCCCAGCTGTCGCCCGACCGCCAGATCTTCATCCTCTCCGACCTGGACCGGGCCGCATACTCCTTGCCTCCGGTCATAGGCCTTAACACCGAACTGAGCGCCGATGCGGCTAAAGGGGTCGCCGCCGGAGACGACCCCTCGCTGTCTGCGTGGAACTATGGGTGGAACGCTTACTATTCGAACTGGGCCGGTGCCTTCGTTAATGCCCCGCAGGCCTACTACTTCTGGGTGTATGACGACGGTCCCGGATCGGGGAATCTCGCTTGCAATAGCCCTTCGGACAGTGGCTGCTGGGGTCACCGTCACAACATTCTCTTCGATAGCCTGGGGAGTGGAGAATATGAAGCGGCGATGGGCGCTGCGGCCGGAGAGCGTACAACCGGTGAAGCCGGATACGCTCAGCTGACTGTCTCCGCATCGCCGCATTTTTCCCCGCGCCCGCCGTATTACTACACATGGGTGGAAGCGCAAGCCGATGGGGCGGGAACGTATCCCTACGACCCCGGTGTGCCGGACCTCTCCCGGGCCGATGGGAATCAGGCCAATCTGCATCTCACGCTCACCTTTCGGCACAAGGTTCTTCGGATCGGGGGCAGCGGGGTTCTGCTTGGTCATCTAGTCGCGATCGCGGTCCGGCGCGAACGGGTTCCGTGTGCCTTGAAGCTGAGTGCGACGCAATGCGCCTGGGTGAAGTTCAAGCCGGTCAGGCGACACCATCTTCGCCTGTCGAAAAGAACGTCGATTCGTCTCCGTCCCCCCGGCAGGTGGGAAAGAGTCGCAATCCACGTCCGCACCGAATCGCTCAAGGGCTACGGCGCGGCCGTCGCCGGGTTGTTGTTGCGAGGTCCGAAGCCGCATCATGTCGCGCGGTGAGCACTACGGTGTCGGCGCGGGCTCACTTCCTAACCATGTTGCTTGAGCAGCGATAACCCCGTAGGGTCGGCACACAGTTTCGAGGCAGGAGGAAGCAGTGCCCAGACGATCACGCGTTCAAGCGGTACTTGCCGTAGCGGCCATGGTTGCCGCTTGTATTTTGTTGCCATCCGCAATTGCGCTGGCCGCGAAGCCAAAATGCAGCCTCTCGGCTCACCAGCGAGCCTCGGCTACGAGGGCCATCAAGCCTCCGGTTGCCCTATCGGTCGAAAGTCAAAGCGACCCGGTTCTCAACTTCGATAGTGGACGGGGCACAAAGCTCGACTACGTCACCTTGAAGGCCTCGCCACCGCTCCCGCCCCGTATCCACCCCAAGGACATCGAACTCGACAGCCTGGTGCCGATGAAGCGCATCGGCACCGATAATCTGGAGTCCACCCGGTTGAAGTTCCCGAGCTTCACCCGACCGTGGATCCACTCCCACGGGGAACGGATTACGTTTGCCGTCTGTGTCAATGCTGCCGGCGGCGACCCAGGCACTTTTACCGGCCAGGTCGAAGTCGGCGGTCCGGTCGGCCTCGCGCCCTTCCAGCTGGCCCAGACCGCTCAGCTCAAGGCCCCCGTGGTCGGCCGCTTCGGCCTCCTTTTTCTGATCGCGTTGGGGCTGGCCGGGATCTTCATCTGGCGCAAGGTTGGTGAAGAAAGCCACGCCGAAAAGGGGAAGAAAACCGGCGCCCAGATCTTGGTCATTCTGATTTCCGTCGGAGCCGCCGCCTACGCCATGTGGCACATCTACGACGAAAGTCCGGCTTGGGGTGCGGATTGGTTCGCCAGTTTTGCGGCTTTGGTCGCCGCCGGCTTTGCCGCCGGGGGCATTGGAACCACCGTCATTGCTGCATCGGCGTTCATTACCGGCAGTGGTGGGAAGGGGTCGGGGAATAGCACGTCAGAGGCCAAGAAGCTCAAGGCCGAGAAGTCGGCGCCGAAGCCAGGGGCGAGGACCGAGACGGCTGCCGAGGCTGAAAGTGCGGTTAAAACCTGACCGGTTTCCCAGGGCCCGAGCCAGGCGACCGTGCGTCGAACCTCTGAGCGACGTTCGGATCCCCATTGGGGTCCTGAATCAGCCCGCCGCCGATCGTCACTCCCGTGAGTTTCGCGCCGCGAGGGGGCGGCGGGAGGCAGAGATCGTGCATGTTGTCGGCGTTGGCCGAGCTCGGGTGATCGTGGAGATCGGCGACATCGAGCGGGGCAATTGCGACGACCTTGCCGCTCGGCAGTTTGTAAATGGCGCGATAGGACGCGACAACGGGGGCGCCGACCTCGGCACCCGTGGGGTAGGCCGTGAGGCCGTTGGACCACATCACGCGTACGAAGGTCTTGCCGACCGTGCAACGGTTGGCGTCACCGCTGTAGATCGCGGGCGTAAGTGTCCACGCGTTGACGATGTAGGGGCCTCCGGACAGTGGCTCTACGTTGTCCTTCGGCAAGGGCTGGACCTGTCTCCAGCCGACCGCGTTGTCGGTACCCCACGACGCGCTCAGGATTCTCGGCTGAGGACGCGCGACCCAGCCGGCCCCGGTCGCCGTCACGGGCAGCGCGCAGGCGAGGAGAACTGCTCCAAGTGCTGCGAAGGCGTGTCCGGGCGAGCGACGCTTTGGGGACGTCCGGGGGCCGAGCATCGGGATGAGCGTAGTTCTTCAGGCACCGAGAGTCGCGACGCTCACCAAGGTTCTTCGCCCGCGAGACCTCGTTCAAATTCCGCTTGACTTCCCCTTGAACAGGGGAGATGGTGCCTGGTGACCGGCGGCTACGGATGGAGGCCGAGATGAGCAGCGTGGAGTCGAGCAGTGAAGGCGCGGCGGGCACCCCGCCGGTCAACGCCGGAGAAATGAGGCTGGAGGTCGTGGTCCTGTCAGTTTCGGACGTCGATCGGGCGAAGCGCTTCTACGAGGGGTTGGGTTGGCGTCTCGACGCAGACCTGGCGGTCGAGGACGGCTACAGGGTGGTGCAGCTGACGCCCCCGGGGTCCGCCTGCTCGATCATCTTCGGCGAGGGGGTCACCTCCGCGCCCCCAGGTTCGTCCGAGGGATTGCAGCTCTCGGTCTTCGACATCGACGCAGCCCGCGCCGACCTGATCGCCCGCGGGGTCAACGCCAGCGAGACGTTTCACGACGTGACGGGGATCTTCCATCACGCCGGTACGGACGGGCGCGGCAGCGGGCCGGCGCCGGAGCACGCCGACTACGGCTCATTCGTCGCCTTCAGCGACCCGGACGGCAACGGCTGGCTGTTGCAGGAGATCCAGACCCGGCTTCCAGGCCGGTGAGGGGGAGGCCGATGACGACGAACTATGAGTCCGTGGAGGATCTGGCCGAGGCACTGAGACGGGCGGCTGCGGCGCACGGCAAGCACGAGGAGCGAACCGGCGAGGAGGACCCGAACTGGCCGGACTGGTACGCGCTCTACATGGTGCGCGAGCGCGGCGACGAAGCGCTGCCGGAATAAGGGCGCGGCCGGGACCGGGCTAAGCGTTGACCCTCACCGCGAGCTCGTACTTCTCGACCGAGACCCGCTCTCCCATGCCTTCGCCCGGGGGGCTCATCGAGTTCAACGTCTCGTCGCCCTGGCGGTAGTCCTCCTCGCTCTCGAACAGCGTGACGGCGATGACCTTGCCGGCCGCAGTGTCGTGGAGGAGCAGGAACTCTTTTGCGGGGACACCGGGTGGGGGACCGCCCTCACCGTCGGCCCGGGATCGAATTTCGGCGGCGGTTTTTCTCATCGCCTCGGCGTCGGCGTTCTCCCAGCGAGCTACTCGTGCATACATTTCTTCCTCCTTCGTCGTCCCCGCCTCAGTTGAGCCTACATCCCGACCGCGCCTCCAGGCGCGCGTGACGCCGGCGTTAGTAATCGCGGGCTCTGGCGTGGTTTAGTACCCAGATGGGCAGCGGGAAGACATACCGAGTCGCCGTACTGGCGTTGCTCATCGTGACCGCCGCGACTTCCTCTGCCTCAAGCGCTTCGGCCGCGCCTCGCGGTGGCCCGGCACTGCTCGGCTGCGTTACCGGCAACAACCGCGTCGCCCGGGCGCAGCGATGCCGCACTGTGTCAGGCTCGGGCGGTCGCGCCGATGACGCTGGGCTGAAGGGGGTGACGGCGCTCGCCGGTGGTGGCAGCGGGCCGTCCCTATACGGGATCGGCAGTGAGAACAGTGCGATCAGCCAGCTCGTCCCGAGTGGCTCGCCGAGCCGGCTCGCCTTCGCCGCGTGCCTGACCGGCGACACCTTCATCGAACGCTCCTGCCCGGCCGTGCCGGGGGCCTACGCCAACGCCGACCAGGCGCCGATCGCCGAGCCGACGGCGGCCGCGATCAGCCCCGACGGTCGCTGGCTCTACCTGGTCAGTGGCAGTTTCCACGGCTCGGTCATCGCCCGTTTCTCGCGCGATCCGCTGAGTGGCGCCCTCACCTACGTCGACTGCCTCACCGGCGACACCGAACCTGGTCCGACCGGCGTCCTCGCCTGCACTCCGATCCCGAGCGCGACCCGCGGCGGCTACGGGTCAGGGCTGAACGAGCTGAGCGGGATCGCGGTGAGCCCGAACGGCCGCCACGTGTATGTGACTGCCGATCTCGACGAGAGCCTGACGACTTTCGGTCGCGATCCAGCGAGCGGTGCGCTGAGCTTCGCGGGCTGTCTCAGTAGTAACGATCGCGCGACCGCCTGCCGCCAGGTGTCGGTCGGCCACCGCCTCCTCGACGGGGTCGACTCTCCGCTGCTCTCGCCAGACGGGAAGTACCTGTACGCGGCGGCGAGCGGGGCGGCGACGATCGACAGCTTCGCGATCGGGGCCGCGGGCAAGCCTTCCTTCGCCGGTTGTCTCGGCGGCGGCGGCGACCAGCACGGCTGTCGCTACGGCAGGGGACCGGTGAGCGCGCTCGAGCAGCCGACCGGGCTCGCCGCCACCGCGGACGGGCGCTTCCTCTACGCCACCTCCGGTTACGGCTCGGTTCTGGTCCTGCGGCGCAAAGCGGCAAACGGCGCCCTGATTCCGGCGAGCTGCCTCAGCGGCAGCACCGACCAGCGGCGCGCCTGCGGCCTGACGCCCGGCTCCGCCGCCTACGCCAAGACCTCGGTCCTGAGCGGGATCCGCGCTCCGGTGCTCAGCGCCGACGGGCGCAAGCTGCTTGCCGCCGTGCGCACCCAGGACGCGATCGTCGAGCTGCGCCGTAGCGCGCACTCGGGTGCTCTCTCCTTCAAGGGATGCACGACCGGCAACCTGCGGATCGCCGCCAAGGGCGTCTGCAAGGCGATCCCCGGCGCGACGAAAAACGGCGGCGCCAGTGGCATGTACAAGATGACCGCGCTGGCCCCCGGCCCGTCAGGGTTGCTCTACGCCGCTTCAGAAGGCGACGCAACTGTCTGGGCCGTTCGTCCCTGACCCCGGTCGATTCCGCCATGCCCACCCGGCTCAAGTACGTCGATCCCGACCTCGGCGGCGTTCCCATGCGGGCGAAGGTGGTCGATGACGAAGCCGAGTTGGGATGCTTGGGGTGACGAGAGCCATTGCGACGCAAAGGAGACGAGATGGCATCGATTCACCTGGAGCGGACGATCGAGGCGAGCCCTGACGATTGTTGGGCGGCGCTGCGGGACTGGGGCGCGCTGCATGAGCGGCTCGTTCCGGGCTTCGTTGTCGATGCGCGGCTCGAGGGCGATGACCGGATTGTCACCTTCTTCAACGGTGCGGTCGCGCGCGAGGGGTTGATCGACCTCAGCGATGAGGATCGCCGCTTGGTCTGGTCGATAGTCGACGGTCCCTACACACACCACAACGGTGCCGCGCAAGTGTTCGCCAACGAGGACGGTACGGCGCGGTTTGTCTGGACCGCCGACCTGCTGCCGAACGAGATCGCGACGGTCACCGAGGAACTGATGGTCCGCGGAATCGACACGGTCAAGCAGACGCTGGAGGCGGGCGCGCTCGCCTAGCCGGCCCGGCTCTCGGCGAGCGCCTCGGCGACGAGGCGGATGCTCTGCTCGATCGCCGGCTCGGGGAGGTTGGCGAAGCCGAGCACGAGGCCGGGTGAGCCGCCGGGCCGAAAGCGGTGCAGGCCGAGGCCCTCGAGACCGAGGCCCCGCATCGCCGCCGCGCCGATCAGGGTGGGCTCGTCGACCTCGGGCGGGAGCTCGGCCAGTTCGTAGAGGCCGGCTGCGCCGTCCTCAATCCGGGCCTGGGGGAGGTGGCGCGCCACGGCCTCGAGCAGGGCCTCGCGACGCAGCTGGTAGCGCTGGCGCATGCGGCGCAGGTGGCGGTCGAGCTCGCCCCGGGCGATGAAGTCGTGAAGGGCGAGCTGGCCGATCGCCTCCGAGCCGCGGTCCTCGATCGCCTTGACCGAGATCAGCGGCCAACCCAACCAGGAGGGGGCCAGCATCCAGCCCAGGCGCATCGCTGGGACGAGGCGCTTGCTCGCCGAGCCGATGTAGGCGACGCGCTCGGGCGCCAGGCCCTGCAGTGCGCCGATCCTGGCGCCGTCGTAGCGCAACTCGGAGTCGAAGTCGTCCTCAACGATCAGCCTCTCCTCGCGTCCCGCCCACTCGATCAGCGCTGCGCGCCGCGCGCTGCTGAGGACCGCGCCGGTCGGGAACTGGTGAGCCGGGGTGACGACGACGGCGGCGGCGTCGGTTCGCTCGAGGGCGTCGACGCGCAGCCCCTCGGCATCGACCGGTACCGGCACCACCTCCAGCCCGGCTTGCTCGATCAGGAGGCGGTGGTTGTGCCAGCCGGGATCCTCCAGTGCCACCCGCTCGACGCCGCGGCTCTGAAGCCAGCGGGCGATCAGCGAGAGGCCCTGGGAGAAGCCAGTGCAGACGATCGTCTGCTCTGGGTCGGCGGCGGCGCCGCAGGCGCGGCCCAGGTACTCGGCGAGCGATTCGCGCAGGGCCGGCACGCCGCGCGGGTCGGGATGGTCGACCGCGTCGATCGGCGCCTGGCGCCAGGCGGCGCGCAGCGAGCGCAGCCAACGGTCGCGGGGGAAGCCGGCGAGGTCGGGCACGCCGGGGTCGAGCCGCTGACGGAACTCCGGCAGCAGCGAACGGGCAGGCAGGCGGGCCTCGGCGACCCGCACGGCGCGAGCCACGCGGGTCGGTGCGCCTTGGCTGGCGAGCAGGTAGCCCTCGGCGGCGAGCTGACCGTAGGCCTCGCTGACGACGCCGCGCGAGATCCCAAGCTCGGCGGCGAGGCCGCGGGTGGAGGGGAGGCGCGCACCGGCGGCGAGCCGTCCGGCGCGGATGTCCTCCCGGATCGATCGCTCGATCTGTTCGTGCAACGGCGCATCGCCGTCGCGATCCAGCGCGACCAGGAGTCCGGTGCCAACTGGTCCTTTAGAGCGAGCCATGACTGGCCCTGTATAGCGGACCAGTCCGAGCTTACGATGAACTCAAGATGCGATTTCCACCGCTGACTTCGCCTTTTGTCTCGCTATGCGGGACAAAAGGCGAAGTCGGCCGGGATGAAAGCGAGGCGATGCCGTGAGCCGGGTGACGATTGTCGGGGGTGGACTTGCTGGCCTGACCGCAGCTATTTCCTGCGCCGAGGGTGGGGCGGAGGTGCGGTTGCTCGAGGCGAGCGCTTCGCTGGGCGGACGCGCTCGCAGCATGGGCGGGCCCTACAAGGCGAACTTTGGCCCGCACGTCATCTATAAGGACGGGCCGTTGTGGGCGTGGTTGGTGGAGCGCGATCTGCTGCCGCCCTACGCCGGGCCGCCGCTCGCCGGCATCCGCTTTCGCTGGCAGGGCTCGGTTCGCCGCACGCCGCCGCTGGGAACGATCCCATCGGTACTGCGACTGCGCGGCCGCGAGGCGCCGGCCGACCGGGACTTCCGCAGCTGGGTCGCGAGCCACTCCGACGAGCGCACCGCCGCGATGCTCTCTGCGGCCGCCGGCGTTTACACCTTCCATCACGACCCGGGCGAGCTCTCCGCCGCCTTCATCTGGAACCACTCGGTTCGAGTCCTGCTCAGCCCGCCGCCCACCGCGCGCTACCTGATCGGCGGCTGGAATGGGCTCGTCAGCGCGCTCGAAGACCGGGGCCGGCAGCTCGGCGTAAAGGTTGAGACCGGCCGCCCGGTCGAGGCTTTGCCCGAGCCGCCGCTGATCCTCGCCACCGAACTGAGCCAGGCCCGCGAGCTGCTCGGTGACGGCTCGCTCGAGTGGGCCAGCGGCCACGCCGTCTGCATCGACCTCGGGCTCACCCACCGGCGCGGCGATCCCTTCGTCGTCTCTGACCTCGACGAGGCCGGCTGGATCGAGCGCTATACCGCGCCCGACTCGACCTTGGCTCCGGAAGGGGAGGAGCTGGTCCAGGCGCAGATCCCGGTGCGACCGGGCGAGAGCACCGACCAGGCCGGTTTGCGGCTGGAGCGGCTGCTCGACGCCTCGTTGCCGCAGTGGCGCGAGCGCGAGACCTGGCGGCGACGCCAGGCGATGGTGCGCCGCACCGGGGCGCTGGACTTTCCCGGTCAGACCTGGCGCGACCGGCCCGCCATCGACCGTGGCAACGGCGTCTTCTTGGCCGGCGACATGGTCGCCGCGCCCGGCCTGCTCTCCGAGGTCTCCTGGGCGAGCGCGATCGAGGCCAGCCGCCTCGCGCTCGCCGCGAGCGGCGCGGGGAAGGCGGAGCTGAGAAGTGTCGCCTAGCCGGTAGCTTCCCAGCGGTGGCCGCGACCAGCGCCGGGATCCTGCTCTTTCGCCGCACCGGGGAGGCGCTCGAAGTGCTGCTCGTCCACCCCGGCGGTCCCTACTGGGCGAAGAAGGACCTCGGCGCCTGGTCGATCCCGAAGGGGTTGGTGGAGGATGGCGAGGAGCCGATCGAGTCCGCCTTGCGCGAGCTGGAGGAGGAGCTCGGCTCGCCTTTTGACTTCGCCCCCGAGGCTCTGGTCGAGCTCGGATCGGTGCGCCAGAAAGCCGGCAAGGTTGTCCACTGTTGGACGGCCGAGGGCGACTTCGACCCGGAGACGCTGAACAGCAACACCTTCAGCATGGAGTGGCCGCCCCGCTCCGGTACCGAGCGTGAGTTTCCCGAGGTCGACCGAGCCGAGTGGTTCGGCCTCGACGAGGCAAGGGGCAAGATCATCGCCGCGCAGGGCGAATTTCTCGATAGGTTGAAAGCAAGATGAGCGCACAGGCCGAGGCCGAGCCACTGAACAAGGAGGGTTTCGCCGCCTTTGCCGAGCGCGCGGCCGACGGCAAGCCTCTGGTGATGCTGAACCTGCTCGCCTTCAAGCGCGAGGGTGGGCGCGAGCGCTACGAGGAATACGGCGCGGCCGTCGCGCCGCTGCTCGAGAAGGCGGGAGGCCGGATCGTCTTCCTGGGCGACCCCGCGCAGGCCTTGCTCGGCGATGGCTCCTGGGACCTCGTTGTCCTGGTCGAGTACCCCACCCGGCAGGCATTCCTCGACATGATCGGCTCGGCCGAGTACCAGGCGGTTGGCCACCTGCGCACCGAGGCGCTGAGCAAGGGCGAGCTGCACCCGATGGACCCTGGCGAGGGAGCGCCGTAGCGATGACGCCCGATCCTTCTTCCCAAGTTCCGCCGTCTGGCGAGGGGCCTTCGGGCAAACCGCTGCCGCTCTCCGTGCGCCTGCTCGGCGCCGGCGTTCGCAGCGCCCGCAGCGTCAGCAAAGCGGCCGGCATCGACCGCGCCGTTGAGTCCGCCGCCGAGGAGGCGATGGTCGCCGCGGTCGAGAGCGAGGCGGTCGAACGGGCGATCGCCCGGGTGCTGCAGGGCCCAGCCGTCGAAGAGGCGATGAACAGTGCCCTGGAGAGCGACGCGATAAAGCACGCTCTGATCGACGCCCTCGACAGCGAGCTGGTCGACGAGGTCTGGCGGCGGCTGCTGGCCAGCGACGAGGCGCAGCGGCTGGTCGAGCGGATCGCCGAGGCGCCGGAGATCCGCGCTGCGATCAGCGCCCAGAGCATGGGCCTGATCGAGGACGTCGGCCACACGATCGGCAACGGGACCAGGAGGCTGGACGGGATCGTCGAGCGGATCGTGCGGCGGATCTTCTTCCGCAAGCGCCGGACCGAGCCGACCGACCGCGCCGGTGCGGCGACCCGCGCCCTCGCCTTCGGGCTCGACCTGCTGATCGTCAACCTCGGCTTCTCGGGCCTGGCCGCGGTGGCGGCGCTGATCGCCTCGGCTTTCACCGGCAACGGCAACGGCGTATCGAGTGCGGCGCTGGCCGCCGGCACGACGCTCTGGTTCGCCCTCGGGAGTCTTTACCTGGTCGGCTTCTGGTCGCTTGCGGGTCAGACGCCCGGCATGCGCTTCGTCGGCATCAGGCTCGACGTCGAGGGCCGGGGCCTGCGCTTCGGCCGCTCGGTCAAGCGCCTGGCAGGGATGGCGCTGGCGGCGATCCCCTTCGGCCTCGGCTTCCTCGGCATCCTCTTCGACGAGCGGCGCCGCGCCTGGGACGACCGGCTCAGCGGGGTCGATGTGGTTTACGAGGCCAACGAGCGCGCGGTGGCACCGTGGTCGCGGCTCGAGCCCTACGAGGCGATTGCCGAGGGCGCCCCCGCAACGACGAAGGCCCCGGAGTCCCGGGGCCTTCGGTCGCAGCGCGTAGCCGGTTCGTCGCCTAGCTGACTGCCCCTTCGGGGCCCTCCGCGAGCTTGTAGACGATGATGATCGAGAGGGCGAAAATCGCCAACGACCAGAACGGGTAGGCCGGGATCGAGAGCAGCGCCGCGATCGCGTTGAGCGAACCGACGGAGATGCCGAACCAGCGCCCAAACTCTCCTCCGGAGAAGAGCGAGAAGGCGGCGATCAGCTCGAGCACACCGAGGATCAGCGAGATCCAGCCCCAGGTGTGAAGACTGCTGATGATGTAGGTGGCGTTCTCGGTGAAGAACTTCGAGTCGCCGATCGCAGCGATGCCGTAGATGATGTTCAGGACGCCGGCGATCAGCAGCAGGACGCCGGCGAATACCCACCAGCCGCTCAGAGTGCTCTCCTCGTTCATTGCGTAACCCTTTCGTCGCTAGTAGGCAGAGAATGCGTACGCCGAGGTATTCCAGAAACGCCCCGCATTTCCTGTTCTAGAGCGGGATTTCGCATAGTCTCCGGGCATGGACGCGGTGCGTACGCCGGAGGAGAGCCTGCAGGGACTACCCGACTTCCCCTTCGAGTCGAGCTACCGCGAGGTCGACGGGGTGCGGCTGGCCTACCTCGACGAGGGCGAGGGCAAGCCGGTCGTCTTCTTCCACGGCGAGCCGACCTGGTCGTTCCTCTGGCGCAAGGTGATCCCGCCGGTGCGCGACGCCGGCTACCGCTGCATCGCTCCGGATTACGCTGGCTTCGGCCGCTCCGACAAGCCCACTGACCTCGACTGGTACACCTACGACCGCCATGTCGAGCTGATTTCTGCCCTGCTCGAGGAGCTCGATGTGCGCGACGCGACCGCTGTCGTCCACGACTGGGGCGGGCCGATCGGGCTGCGGCTCGCGGTCGAGCATCCGGACCGCTTCTCGCGGCTGGTAATCATGGAGACTGGCCCGTTCACCGGCCACCAGCGGATGAGCGACCTCTGGCTTCAGTTCCGCGAGTTTGTCCGCGAGAACGCCGACGTGCCGGTCGGGATGTTGGTGCGGGGCGGCTGCAAGAACGATCCAGGCGACGAGGTGATCGCTGCCTACGAAGCGCCCTATCCGAGCCCGGAGTCGAAGGCCGGGCCGCGCGCCTTCCCGCTGATCCTGCCGACCGAGCCCGATGCGGCGGGTGCCGCCGAGGGCAAGGCGGTGGCCGATGCGCTGCGCGAGGACGAGCGCCCGACTCTTGTCCTCTGGGCAGACTCGGACCAGGTTCTGCCCTTCTCGGTCGGCGAACGGGTCTCCGAGCAGCTCAACTTCCCGGCGCCGGTCGCGATCGAGAACGCCGGTCATTTCCTGCAGGAGGACGCCGGTCCGGAGATTGGCCGCCTTATCGCCGATTGGCTCGGCTGACCGCTGCCCGCAGCTCGCCGTGCGGATGGTCGGCGAGCAGGCGTACCCGGCGTGGCGGGCCGTCGTCCTCGACCCAGGTGACGGTGCCCGGCCAGTAGGGCCCCGGCGGCGCGCCGGGGTGGTGGAGGGCGTCGGCGAAGACCCAGCTGCCGGTGTTGTGCAGGTGCCTGCCGTCCGCCAGCGGCCACCCGGCCTCGTTCTCTTCTGGGCCGGCGCGGTGAGTGTGACCGGTGATGACATGGGCTGCCTCGATCTGCAGGCGGCCGGACATCTCGGTCGCGGCGGCGATGCCGCTGCGGGTGATCGAGCCGGCGGAGACATCGGCCTCGAAGTCGGCCCGGACGAGCCGGTTGAGTAGCCAGACCCCGGCCGGGATGCCGGCGGAGATGACGGTTTTGGCGGCGGCTTGGCGGACGCGGTTGCCATCGCGTTCGCGGCCGGAGATCGAGCGCCAGGCGCGCTCCGAGGGACGGAACGGCTTGTTGCCGAGGCCGGCCTCGGCGAAGCCGAAGAAGAACCCATAGATCGGGCGCAGGACGCGCTCGTAGTCGGCGGGGGTTGCGGGCGAGGGCGGGCGGCCGCCGGAGCGCATCAGCGCCGCCGCGGCGATGCACTCCAGGCGCGGCAGGCTCATATGGCAATCCATGTAGTGACCGTGGGTGGCGTAGACGTCGTCGCGCAGCCAGACGCCGGGGTAGGCGACGCTGAGCTCCGCTTCGCCGAGCCAGGCGGCGATCTGGCTCGCCGGTCCCGTCGCCGGCAGGGCGCGGTGCTCGAGGCCGAGTCCGGTGCCGCTCAGCGCGACCTCTTCGAGCAGCGGCTCGGCCAGGCGGTGGTCGTGGTTGCCCGGCACGAGGACGACGCGCCGGCCGGCCATCGCCTCGCCCAGCTCTTCGAAGAACGGCTGGATGAGCCCGAGCACGCGGGCGAGCGGCAGGTCGCGCAGCTCCAGCGCGTCGCCGAGCAGGACGAGGCGGTCGGCGGCGCGGACCTCGTCGAGCAGGACGCGCCGGATCGCGGGGTCGCGGGCGATGTCCTCGCCGGTGGCGCTGCCCAGGTGCAGGTCGGAGACGACTGCCGTGCGCATCCGGGCAACCTAGTGCTTGCGCGACGCCCAGCCCGTAACGCGTTTTCCGTGAAATGGATGGAGAAAGCGTTACGGCCGGTCTTGGCTGCACAGCCAGTTACCAGGCTAGACTCTCCGCATGGCCGAGTTGAGTGAGGAGCGCCTGGCGCCCGTCAACGGCATCGAGATCGCCTACCAGGAGGTGGGGGACCCCGACGCCGCGCCGCTGATGCTGGTGATGGGGCTGGGGACGCAGATGCTTGGTTGGGACGAGGAGTTCTGCGGGCTGCTGGCCGAGCGCGGCTTTCGCGTGGTCCGCTTCGACAACCGCGACATCGGCCACTCGACGATGATCGAATCGGGGGGCGTGCCGAGCCGGCTGGACCTCTTCCTCGGCCGCCGCGAGAGCGCCGCCTACCTGCTCTCGGACATGGCAAACGACGCGGTCGGACTGATGGACCACCTCGGGATCGGGTCGGCGCACGTCGTCGGCGCCTCGATGGGCGGGATGATCGGCCAGACGCTGGCGACCGAGCACGCCGAGCGGGTCCGCTCGCTGGTCTCGATCATGTCGACCACCGGTAGCCGCCGGGTGGGAACGCCGACGCTGAAGGCGTTCGGGGCGCTGCTGGCCAAAGCCCCGAAGGGCCGCGACGCTTACATCGAGCGCATCGTCAAGACCTTCAAGGTTGTCGGTTCTCCCGCCTACCCGATGGACGAGCAACGGTTTCGGGAGTTGGCGGGGCGGCTGTACGACCGCTCGCACAATCCCAAGGGCGTGCTGCGCCAGATGCACGCGATCGGCGCCTCGGGCGACCGCACCGCGGCGCTGCGCAAGCTGCAGCTGCCGGCCACCGTGATCCACGGCACCCGCGATCCCCTGGTGCGCCCCAGCGGCGGCCGCGCCACCGCGCGAGCGATCCCCGGCGCCCGCCTGCGCATAGTCGAGGGCATGGGCCACGACCTGCCCCGCGACCTCTGGCCGACCTTCATCGGCGAGATCGCCGACACCGCATCGCGAGCGGGCTGGCGAGCCCCCGCCGCACAGCCCGCCTGAGTGCGGCTGAGAGGAGTCGAACCTCCACGGAGTTTCCTCCACACGGATCTGAACCGTGCGCGTCTACCAGTTCCGCCACAGCCGCGAGGCCAGGCAATCTACCGGTTTGCGATCCCACCGCCCGACCCGACCGCCCGGCGGCCCAACCGCTCCCTCGCTAGAATGGCCGACCCTCGCCGCTATCGTCTAGGGGACTAGGACGCTGGCTTCTCATGCCAGAAACCGGGGTTCGAATCCCCGTAGCGGTACTGACCCAACGGTCGGTGGAAGGTCGGCCGGAAGCCTACGTAGCCCTCTGTGCGACCACGTTGTGCTCGGGGACATCGGTCTGGTCGCGCCCGCGGGCTTCGGGCTTGACCGTATAGAGCCATGTGTCCAACGGGGGTATGCCAAGGGCGCCAGGGACCGTTCCTTGTTTGATGGCCGTGATCTCCCCGGGAAGTCCCTGATCGACTAGGACGGCCTGGCCAACCTTGAAGTGTGGGGATTTAGCACTGCTCACCGTGTCAATCTCCTTCCTCGGCTGCCGAAATGTATTGTCTGCCCTGAGACTATCTTCTGTCAGAGAGCCACGACGGTGAGGCCCGGGACTCGCTGGAACTCGGTTGCGTTGGCGGTCGCGACCTCCATGCCATGGCTTACTGCGGTCGCCGCGATCCACATGTCATGAGCACCGATCGTTTCACCCCCTCGCTCCAGCCCAGCCCAGATTTCGGCGTGGGATCTGGCAATTGAGGTCGTGATCGGCAGTGGCTCGATCGAAGAGATCAGGTGCTCGACGAAGGCTTGCCGCCGGGTGCGAACGCGATTGTCTTTGGCGCGGTGGACGCCATGCAGCAGCTCGCTGGCCGTGATCACGCTGATTGCGCGCTCCCGCTCGCCAAGGGCGCGCTCAAGCGACAGACCCCGCCGCTCAACGTCGACCAATACGGAGGTGTCGATCAGGACGGCCAAGCCGCGCTCGGCGGGCCGATCGTGTCGCGGCCCGCCTCCACGTCGCTTGCGAAGTCTCCGTCAACCGTCGGCGCGCTGTCCATCAACTCGCGCCAGCGCGCCGCAGAGACGAGCTGGCGGCCCTTGGCGGGGCGCATTTGCACGATTGGGATGCCGTTGCGAACGACCTCCACCTCCTCACCAGCATCGACCCTGCTGATGACCTGCGAGAAGTTCCTGGAGACCTCGGTTGCGGTCAGGCGAGTCATGTTGGGAGTGTATCGGATAAATCTGATTTGACCCAAGGCATCGTTCCCAGCGGAACCGGATCGGCGGCGGGGGGTTCTCGTTTCGTGCGGCTCAGCCGGCCAACCCAAGCCGCACCAGGGCGGCCCGGGCGATCATCCGCCGGGCGCCGGCGATGCCGCCGATCGAGCGGGTGCCGAAGTCCTCGACTCGCCCGGCGAGCTCGGCGTCGCGCGCCGCGGTCGAGTAGACGAGCTTGTCGAGTGGCGAGAAGCGTCGCCCGCTCGAGTAGTCGGAGATGAACCAGTGATGAGCGCGGAGTTCGCGACGGTGGCGCCGTGCGTAGGCCTTCAGAGCTCGGTCGAGCTCCCGATCCGATTCGTGCAGGGCCGGGCCGACTTCCTCGTCCAGCCAGTCCGCCGACTGGAACGCCCAGCCGCAGCCGACGCCGAAAAGCGGATCGGACGCCTGGGCGGCATCGCCGACAAACGCCATCCCCCGCGCCGCGGCGGGACGGATCGTGCTCGGCATCTCGAGCTTTCCGAACCATTTCGCGATCGGCTGCGCGCCGTCCAGGCTTGGAGCATCGGCGAGGCTCTGGAAGTGCGCGCGGACCGCCGGCTCCGGGTCGCCGCGAAACTCGTCCAGCCGTCGCTTGGACAGCATCACCGCGACCATCGAGACGCCCTCCTCGTTGGGGTGGATGTACGCCAAGTCGGGGTCGCTGAACCAGATCATCCCCCGGTTGGGATCGGGCAGCGGGACGTCCTTGAAGTAGGAGAAGTAGCAGAAGCGCTTGTGCGCTCGGACGCGCCCTGAGACCCCCGCCATCCGCGCCATCTGGGAATCGCGTCCGTCGGCGGCAACCACGAGCCTCGCCGTCAGCGTTCTCTCCTTGTCCCCGCGCCCCGAAACGCGGACGCCCTCGACCTGCTCATCGCCCTCGAGTCCGACCGCCGTGAGGCCGGGCAGGTAGTCCACCCCCGGGGTCTCGATCGCCTGCCGGCGCACGATCGGATCGAGGACCGAGCGCCGCAGGTTCAAGCTGCGCAGGCCCCGATCGGGCGGGCGTATCCACCCGTAGCGCGTCCAGATGTCGCTCTGGGCTTGAACGGCGCCGGCGCTGCGGATCGCCGGCCCGATCCCAAGGCGCTCCATCGCCGGCACCGCACCAGCCTGGATGTTGTGGGTGCAGACGACCTTGTAGGCGTCGAGCTCGGGCCGCTTCTCCACCACGGCGACCCGAGCCCCCCGCAGCGCGAGCAGGCGAGCCGTAGCGCACCCGGCCAGACTCCCGCCGACGACCACGACGTCGTATTCGCGATCAGGCATTCGGCCGGATGTTCTGGTTGACCCGAAAGAGGTTGTCGGGGTCGTATTTGGCCTTGACCTGGGCGAGGCGGTCGTAGTTGTCGCCGTAGCTCGCCCGCACTCGCTCCTGGCCCTCGTCCATCATCATGTTCACGTAGGCGCCCCCCGCCGAGTAAGGGTGCAGGGCTTCGAAGTAATCGACGCACCAGCTACGGATGATGTCCGCGTTGGCGGGGTCGGGATCGACGCCGGCGAAGACGGAACCCCAGTTGGCGTCGCGGTAGGCCCAGGGGGTGTCGGTCGGCCCGACGTCGTGGGCGGCTCCATCGATCGGGTAGAGGTGCATGGTCGACTTCCAGGTCGGCATCTCGGCTCCGAACTTGGCATGGGCCGCAATGGCCTCGTCGGAGATCTCCTTGACGAAGTCGGCACGCCAGTACCACTGGTCCCCGGCCGGGTAGACCGGGTCGAAGGCACTCTGCAGCGCGGGCAGCGGCATCTCCTGCGGCCCGTGCAGCAGCGGCTCCGGAGTCGCCTCCAGCAGCGGGGCCATCGCCTCGGCGGCGTCTGCCGGGTCGCCCGAGTAGCACCAGACGACGCCGCTGACCTTGCGCAGGTGGAGCTCGTCGGGGAATGGCGGCGCCGGGGGAACGGAGGCGAAGGCGAAGAATCCGTTCAGCTCCCTGGGGGCGTTGAGGATGAAGTCGCGGTAGGCCGTCAATACCTCGGCGCCGTCCTCGACCGCCCAGAAGGTCGGGCCGCCGACGATCGTGCCGACCTCGTGTAGCCGGAAGACGAAGGAGGTAACGACGCCGAAGTTGCCGCCGCCGCCGCGAATCGCCCAGAAGAGGTCGGGATTCTCGTCTGCGGCTGCCCGTACCTGCTCGCCGCTGGCGAGAATGACATCGGCCTCGAGCAGGTTGTCGATGCTGAGACCGCATTTGCGGGTCAGGTGGCCGAGGCCGCCGCCCAGCGTGAGGCCGCCGACGCCGGTGGTCGAGATGATCCCGCTCGGCGTCGCCAGTCCGTGCTCGTTGGTCGCCGCATCGACTTCGCCCCACAGGCAGCCGCCGCCGACCCGGACCGTGCGGGCCTCGGGGTCGACCTCGATGCCCTTCAGTCCCGAAAGGTCGAGGACGACGCCGCCCTCGACGGTCCCCAGCCCGGCGCCGTTGTGGCCGCCGCCGCGGACCGCCAGCGGCAGGTCGTTGGCGCTGGCGAAGGCGATGACCGTCGCCACGTCGCCGGCGTCGGTGCAGGTGGCGATCAGCGCGGGACGCCGGTCGATCATCGCGTTGTTAACGGCGCGGGCATCCTCGTAGCCGGGGTCCTCGAGGCGGATCAGCCTTCCCTTGAAGCCGGTTATCTCACTGGGCGCGGTGCTCATCGGTTCCTCCTTTGGGGGGTCGTCTCAATCTCTTGCCGACGAGCGTAGAGCTGCGAATTCCGCCTGTCATGACCTGATCTGACCCACTTCGAGCTGCGCCGTATCGGCCGATTCCAGGCGGAATAGTCAAGTCTGACTATCTTTTTCCCATGGATGCAGAGACCCCGGCGCTCCCGGGCTCGCTCAGGCAAGCCTCGATCTCCCCCTTCGTCGGGCGCGCGGCCGAGCTGGAGAAGCTGCGGACCCTGATGCCGCGTGCCGAAGGCGAGGGGCGCCGCGTGGCGCTGCTCGCGGGCGAGCCCGGTGCCGGCAAGAGCCGGCTGACGCGCGAGTTCGCCGCCGAGGCCGCCGCCGAAGGCGTGCTGGTTATCTGCGGGGCCTGTGACGCGGCGGTTCGGACTCCTTACCGACCCTTTGTCGAGGCCCTCGATCAGCTCGTGCGAGCGATCGATCCCGTCGAGCTTGGCGTCGCTCTCGGGACCGGCGGCGGCGAGCTGACGCGTCTGCTGCCGGATCTGCCCTCCCGCGTCGGCGAGCTGCCCGCGCCGGTCGAGGCCGACCCCGACACCGAGCGCCACCGCCTCCACACCGCTGTGGCGGACCTGCTGGAGAACGTGAGTCGCAGCCGGCCGGTGCTGGTGGTGCTCGAGGACGGGCACTGGGCCGATGCGCCGACGCTGCTGATGCTGCGGCACCTGGCGCGCTCCGCCAGCGGAGGCCGGTTGCTGCTCCTCGCAACCTTCCGCGACACCGAGGCCGACGTCCCCGCGGGGCTCGCGGAGACGCTCGCCGATCTGCGCCGCGCCGAGGACGTCGTGCGGATGCGGCTCTCGGGCCTCTCCGGGGCGGAGGTCTCCGACCTGGTCAGCCGCGCCGCTGGCAGCGATCCCGACGCCGGGCTGGGCGACCTCGCGGGCACGATCCACGACCTCACCGGCGGCAACGCCTTTCTCGTCTGCGAGCTCTGGCGCGCCCTGGTCGAGACCGGGATCGTCGAGGTCAGCGGGGGGGAGGTGAGGGTGACCCGGCCGTTGAGCGAGCTCGGGACGCCCGAAAGCGTCCACGAGGTTGTCGGCCAGCGGCTCTCGCGCCTTGCCCCGAAGACCACGGATCTGCTCGAGCTGGCCGCCGTCGCCGGCCCCGAGTTCGAGCTCGAGCCGATCCGCCGCGCCGCCGGGCTCAGCGAGGCGGAGCTTCTCGTTGCCCTCGAGGAGGCGGTGGGAAGCGGCATGATCGAGGAGCTGCGCTCGCAGCGGCTCGCCTGTCGCTTCACCCACGAGATCGTGCGGAGGGCGCTCTACGATCGGCTCTCGCGGCTCCGCCGGGCAGAGCTGCACCTCCGCGTCGGGGAGGAGCTCGAGCGCGCCGGCGGCGCCTCCGACCGCTCGCTCGCGGACCTCGCCCATCACTTCGGCGCGGCGGCGCCGTTCGGTGGGGCCGAGCGGGCCGTCGACTACAACCTTCGTGCGGCCAGCGCGGCGAGCGCCGGGCTCGCCTTCGACGACGCCGGAATGCGGTTGCGGACCGCGATCGAGATCGGGATCGAGGACGAGGCCGAGCGGGCCAGCGTCCTGCTCGAGCTCGGCTCGGCCAGTCATCGGGCGGGCAAGGCGACCGATGCCCAAGAGGCCTTTGTGGCGGCGGCGGAGATCGCCCGCCGGCTCGAGAGCGCCGAACTGCTGGCTCGGGCGGCGATCGGCTACGAGGAGGCCTGCTGGCGGCCCGGAATCGCGAGCCAGGTCTCGTACGAACTGCTCGAGGAGGCATTGACCGCCGTCGGCGAGGGGAATGACGAGTTGCGGATCGGCCTGCTTTCGGGGCTCGCCCGCGGGCTCAGCTTCGTGGGCGAGCCGGAGCGGGGCGCGCTCGTGCGTGGCAACGCGGTCGCGCTGGCAAGGGAACACGGCGACCGCAGGGCGCTGGCGTGGGTGCTGGTTCGGTCCTACTGGGCACGGGGGACGACCCCGCTCGAGGAGATCTTGGCGATGCTGACCGAGGCGCGGGACATCGCGGAGGAGATGGGGGACGCCGAGACCCAGACCGAGGCGATGGCCTGGCGGGTGCCGACGTTCGTCGCCCTCTGCGACCTCGATTCCGCCTGGAACGAGGTCGCCGCGCAGCGAGAGATGGCCGAACGGACGGCGCAGCCGTTCATGAACCACGTGGCCGAGCACTACGGCTCGGCGATCGCCCTCTGTCAGGGGAACCTCGCGGAAAGCGAAGCGATGGCCGAGCGCTCGCGCGAGTGGGGACAGCTGCTGATCGGGCGCGAGGCATCCGGCACCCACGGCATCCAGATGTTCGGCCTTCGCCGCGAGCAGGGGCGGCTGGCGGAGTTGGCCCCGGCGATGAGGATCCTCGCCGGAACCGTCGACCGTCAGGGGCCGTGGCGCCCCGGTCTCGTCGCCGTCCTGGCCGAGCTGGGAATGGAGCGCGAGGCAAGGCGAGAGCTGGCCGCCCTCGCCGCCGAGGGCATCGACGGCTTCCGGACCTCGCTGTGGACGGCGGCGCTGGTCTACCTGGCCGACGCCTGCGCGGCGCTCGACGACGAGGCGATGGCGGCGATCGTCTACCCGGAGCTGGAGTCGCTGGCCGGCACCAACGTGATGATCGGCCATCTGGTGGCCTGCTACGGGGCGGCCGATCGCTACCTGGGCATGCTCGCCGCAACGCTGGGCGAGGCCGAACGCGCCGAGCAGCACTTCGAGCGCGCCATGGCGCTCAATCGGCGCATGGCG
>DASYIY010000078.1:0-15874 GCA_035997045.1 Solirubrobacterales bacterium
CCGATTTAGACGTGTCTAATTCCCAAGCAATAGAGGACTACGCAAAGGCCATCTACGCGATCTCCCAGGAGCGCGACGGGCTCGTCCAGAACGGCGAGGTGGCGCAGCGCCTCGACGTCACTCCCGCGACTGCGACCTCGATGCTGAAACGGCTGGCGGAGCTCGGCCTGGTCGAGTACGCCCCCTATAAGGGAGTGAGCCTGACCCCGGCCGGCGAGCGCGTCGCGCTCGAGGTGATCCGCCACCACCGGCTGATCGAGGCCTACCTCTCGGAGGCGCTGGGGATGCCCAGCGATCGAGTCCACGAAGAGGCCGAGGTGCTCGAGCACTACATCTCCGAGGAGCTGGAGCTGCTGATCGCGGCCAAGCTCGGCGAGCCCAGTCACGACCCGCACGGCACGCCGATCCCGGGTCCCGACCTGAGCCTGCCCATGCCGGAGGACAAGATCCGGTGAAGCCGCCGTCGGCGACCGAGGCGCCGGTCGAGGATGTCCCCTCGGGCGACGCCACGGTCGAGGACGTCCTTCCCGGCGAGGCCGCGGTCGCCCGCGCCGCGCGCCGCTCGCTCGACGGCCACGCCCGCGGCCTCTCGCGCATCTGGCCCTTTCTCGGCCCCTCCTTCGTCGCCGCCGTCGCCTACATCGACCCCGGCAACTTCGCTACCAACATCGCCGGCGGCGCCAAGTTCGGCTACCTCCTGCTCTGGGTCGTCCTGGCGGCCAACCTGATCGCGATGGTTGTGCAGACCCAGTCGGCGAAGCTGGGGATCGCGACCGGCAAGAACCTCGCCGAGCTCTGCCGCGAGACCTTCTCGCGCCGCACCTCGATCGGCCTCTGGCTGCAGGCCGAGGTGGTGGCGATGGCGACCGACATCGCCGAGGTGGTCGGCGCCGCGCTCGGCCTCAACCTGCTCTTCGGCATCCCGCTCTTCCCCGCCGGCGTGATCGCCGGCGCCGGCGCCTTCGGCATCCTCGCCCTGCAGCAGATGGGCTTCCGCCGCCTCGAGGCCGCGATCACTGCCCTGGTAGGCGTCGTCGTCGCCTCCTTCGTCTTCGAGCTGATCCACGCCAAGCCGGACGGGGGCGAAGTCGCCAAGCACCTCTTCGTGCCGGGCTTCGCCGGCACCGAGAGCATCCTGCTCGCCACCGGAATCATCGGCGCGACGGTGATGCCGCACGTGATCTACCTGCACTCGGCGCTGACCCAACGGCGGATCGTCGGCCGCGACGCCGATGAGAAGCGGCGAATTCTGCGCTTCGAGAAGATCGACGTCGTCATCGCGATGTCGCTGGCCGGCGTAATCAACCTCTCGATGATGATCGTCGCTGCCGCGCTCTTTCACGAAGGCGGCCTCTCCGGGATCGACTCGATCGACGGCGCCTACGAAGGCCTGAAGTCGCTTGTCTCGATCAACGCGGCCACCGTCTTCGCCGTCGCCCTGCTTGCCTCCGGCTTTGCCTCCTCGTCGGTGGGGACGATGGCCGGTCAGGTCGTGATGCAGGGCTTCATCCGCCGCCGCATCCCGATCTTCCTCCGCCGCGCGATCACGCTGGCGCCGGCGCTGATCGTGCTTGGGCTTGGCATCGATCCGACCGATGCGCTGGTCGGCAGCCAGGTGGTGCTCTCGTTCGGGATCCCGTTTGCGCTGGTGCCGCTGCTGATGATCGCGGCGAAGAAGAGCGTGATGGGGGAGTTGGTCAATCCGCGCTGGGTGACCGCGATTGCAGGGGTGCTTGCGGCGATGATCATCGGGCTCAACGTCTTCCTGCTGCAGCAGGTCTTCTTCGGCTAAGCCTCGGAGGCAAGCAGGCGGTCTAGGAGCTGGGGTAGCTCTCGGGACATTCGGGAGCGGGGGACTACCAGCTCGATGCCGGCCGCTTCTGCGCGTTGCTTGGTTTTGACGTCGACGTGGGAGTAGAAACCCAGGGTCGGGACCGGAGCGGCCGCGACGGCGTCGACGTCGGCGGTGTCCAGATCGCAGACGATCGCTTCGGCGTCGAGGGGGTTGGGCAGCTTGGGGAGGACCGAGACCTCGTGGCCCGCTGCTTTCAAGCTCTCGCTGACGCGGCTGGCCAGCATCAGGTCGGAGACGATCGCGACGACCTTCGCCACGGGTCAGGCCCTTTCTAGAGCGAGCGGCGTTCGCGGAACTCCTCGCGAACGCTCTCGGGGCGACCCCACATCTGCACGACCTCGGCCCGTCCCTCGCGCACCTCGCGAACGACCATCTCGCCGCGGGTGCCGTCGGCATCGAGCTTCGCAAGCACGCCCTTGACTGTCTCGGCAGCAGCAGCGTGCCCGAAGCTGTGAGCAACGATCAGGCGCCAGTCCCAGTCGGCCCGGGAGTAGGGCTGAGCATTGACCTGACTGAGCGCCACCGCCGTATCGATGTATCGGCTCTCATCCTCGATCCGCAGATCGAGCTCGAGGTCCGTCCAATCGGGCGGCATCGCGTCGAGCACTTCCTGGAAGTCAGCGGCCAAGCTCAAGAGCGAAAGCGTATCTGGGCTCAGGGTTCGGCGAAAGCCGCGCTTACGTCGAGCGGCCGTTCAAGCAGCCCATGCTTCAGGTCCCACGCGGCCCATTCGTCAAGCACCGAGTTGTCGAACGGCAAGGGGCGGAGGTCCGGCAAGAGGGCTTCCAGTTGCGCCTTTTGATCGGCGCGGTCGAGGCTCGGCACTTCGGCGAGGAGGTCGTCGAGGCCCTGCTTGGGATTGTCGATCGTGAATTCGTAGCCACGCCGGGTTGCGTCGACCATCGAGCTGACCAAATCTGGATCGTTGTTGAGCGTCTTGCGCGTCGTGGTCAGGATCAGCTCGGGATAGGGCGGTGCGCCGTATTCGTTGACCTTGAAAATCCGGATCGGGACGCCCTGTTGCCGCAGCGCCACCCCCTCGGCATTCCAGAATCCCGTCGCCGCGTCGACCTTGCCGGCGGCGAGGGAGCTGATCGCGTTGAAGCCGATCGTCACCCGCTTGACCTCGGCCGGATCGCCGCCGTCGGCGCTGACCTCCGAGTCGACCACGGCTTCGTCGGAGGGCAGGCCGGTCACTCCCACGCTGCGGCCTTCGAGTTCGCGCGGCCGCTGGATGCCGCTGCTGCTGCGGGCAATCACCGCGGCGAGTGGGCGCTGGACCAGTGGCATCACGCCGACCAGGTCGAGGCCGCGCTCGCGGGCGATGCCGAGGTCGTGGATGTCGAGGATCGCGAAGTCTGTGCGGCCGGCTTCGAGCAGCTTCGGCGCGTCGGTCGACTCGCCCGGCTGGCGAACGGTCAGGTCGACTCCGACATCGTCGTAGTAGCCCTGCCGCTGCGCCGCGTAGATGCCGGAGTGGACCGCGTTCGGCGTGAAGTCGAGCACTAGCGTCGCGCCAATAGGCGCGCCCGGTTCAGCGCCGCTCCCGCCGCAACCGGCGGCGCCGGTGAGCAGCAGGGCGGCCGCCAGCAGCGCGGCAACCAACTTCATGGAGCGGGGAAGCTATTTCATTCGCTCAATATGGGTAGACTGGCGGCCGCCCCAGTCGAATTCAGGGATCTAGGTAGGAGGAGAGAGAGTGCAGGAACGAGGACTTGCCGCATATCTTGCTGAGCTAATCGGCACCTTCCTGCTGGTGTTCTTCATCACCAGCGTCGTAGTGCTATTCGTCTCAACTGGCGAACAGGCCCAGTTCGGGTCGGACTTCGCCGTCATCGGGCTCGTCCACGCCTTCCTGCTCTTCGGCCTCATCGTCATGTTCGGCGTGGTCAGCGGTGGGCATTTCAACCCCGCGGTGACGCTCGCGGCGTGGGTGATCAAACGGATCGGCTCCGTCGATGCGCTGATCTACATGCTTGCGCAGCTCTCCGGCGGTGTGCTCGGGGCGCTGCTCTGCAAGGGGCTGCTACTTGACGAGGGTCGAGCTACGCACTACGGAGCGGCCACTGTGAGTCCCCTGCTGGGGGGCAATTTCCAGGGGGCGATCATTGAGGCGATCGGCGTCTTCTGCCTCGTCCTCGTCATCCTCGCCGCGGTCTACTCGCGAAAGAGCTTCAAGGAGTGGGCGCCCCTCGCGATCGGCACCACGCTGGGCTTCATCGTGATGGTTGGCGGCCCGCTGGACGGCGGCTCCTTCAACCCCGCCCGCTGGTTCGGCCCGGCGCTGGTCGGCAACGAGTGGGGCGGAGTCTGGCCGTACTTGGTCGGTCCAATTGTCGGCTCGCTACTTGCAGCAGCGGTCTTCCGCTTCGTGCTCGAAGGTCGCGGCCTGCCGCCGACCGAGCCGGCTGAGCCGGTGCGGCCGCCGGTTGAAAAGTACTCCGAGGGCGCACGCTGATCCCCTGATTCGGCTTGGGTAGTCCGCCGGGCCATGGGGCCCGGCGGATCGGTTGCAGTAGCTTGGCACTGTGCGAAGAATCACCTTCTCGCGGAACTACACGCTCTCGCTTTCGCGCACCTGCCAGTGCTACTGCAAGTACTGCGCGTTCGCGACTCACACGGCGCATATCCATGCTCCCGATGAGGTCGAGAAGCAGCTCGATCAAGCACTAAGGCGCAACGCCAAGGAGCTTCTGGTCCTCACGGGGGAGCGACCTGAGGTCAATCCTGAGGTAGCCGCCCGTTTGGCCGAGTGGGGCCACTCCGACTTCACCTCCTACGTGGTCTGGGCTTGCGAACGGGCATTGGAGAGGGGGATGCTTCCCCACACGAACATCGGCGTGCTCGACCACGCCGACCTCGCTCGGCTTCGCGAGGTCACTGCCTCTCAGGGTCTGATGCTGGAGTCCGTCTCGGAGCGGCTGATGGAGACGGTTCATGCCGGGTCGCCAACTAAGCACCCATCTATGCGTCTGGCCACCATCGAAGCGGCTGGAGAGTTGAAGATCCCGTTCACGAGCGGCATCTTGGTGGGAATCGGAGAGACAGAGGACGAGCAGGTTGCTTCCCTGGAAGCACTTGCTGCTTCGCACGAGCGGTTTGGGCATATCCAAGAGGTCATCCTCCAGAACTTTGTTCCCCATCCGAAGTACTACGGCCAAGAAGTGGCCGACATCGCTGATGACGCGGCGCGCGAGCGCTGGGGGGCCGCCGCCGGGGTCCCCTCCGCCGGGGCTCCCCTCCAGGAGCTGGACGAAGGGGTTGGCCGTGGTGTGGGTCGCGAATTCCCGGCGGAGGGGACCCCGGCGGTCACTCCCGGCTGGGCGACGCCTGTGTCGGTTGACGACATCAAGCGGTTGATTCGTGAGTGCAAGCGGCTGATGCCGGATGTCGGCGTACAGGTGCCGCCGAACTTGTCCGACGCCTGGGGAGAGCTGGTCGCGGCTGGAGCGACAGATCTCGGTGGGCTTTCGGCGAACGGCGACCACATATCGCCCGAGCACGCGTTCCCGAGTCCGCACGAGGTGCGAAAGGAGCTCGCTCCCCAAGGATTCGCTTTGACCGAGAGGCTTTGTGTTTACCCGCAGTACATGGACTCCGAGTGGATGGAGCAAGGCGTTCTTGATGTGATCAAGCTGAAGTACTGGAGCTTCATTCCGCGCAAAGGGTCTGGGCGGCGGAACGATGAGACGATCGATGACGGACTTGGCCCTCGGGCGATCGAGAAGGGTCGCGATGGGCGGGAGCTCAGCGAGGATGAGCTGACAGCTCTATTTGCTGAGACGCGTCCCGAGGTGATCGAGGAGATGCGGGTTGCCGCTGATGAGCTTCGGCGGGAGCTTGCGGGCGACAGGGTCACGTTTGTTGTCAACCGCAACATCAACTTCACCAACATCTGCGTGGTCGGCTGTGCTTTCTGCGGGTTCGGGCAGGGGAAGCGCTCGCCGGATGCTTATGAGGTGTCGGAGGAGGACTTCGCTGCTCGGATTCAGGATGCGGTCGACTTCGGGGCTACCGAGCTCTGCATGCAGGGGGGGATCCATCCGGATCTGACCCTCGAGGAGTACGGGAAGTGGCTGAAGCTGGCCAAGGACGTGGCGCCGCAGCTTCATCTGCATGCCTACTCGCCGATGGAGGTCCATTACATGTGCGAGCGCTCGGGGAAGGGGCCGGACGAGGTCTTCGAGTATCTGATCGAGTGCGGCCTTGGTTCGACGCCGGGGACGGCGGCGGAGGTGCTCGACGACGGGGTGCGGCAGCGGATCTCGCCGAACAAGCTTCCCGCCGAGCGCTGGGTCGAGATCATCGAGGCCTCGCACCGGGCCGGGCTGCGCTCGACCTCGACCGTGATGTTCGGCCATATCGAGGAGCCGCGCGAGCTTGCCCGCCACATGCGGGTGATCCGCGCCCTGCAGGAGCGCACCGGCGGCATCACCGAGTTCGTCCCGCTCAGCTTCATCCCCTTCAACACGATGCTCGGCCGCACCCACGGGATCGAGGAGATCTCCGATGCCGAGAACCTCAAGCACACCGCTGCCTTCCGGCTGGCGCTCGGCAAGACGATCCCCAACCTGCAGGCGAGCTGGGTAAAGATGGGCCTCGGTGCCGCCACCGAGGCGCTGCGCTGGGGCGTCAACGACCTCGGCGGCACGCTGATGGAGGAGAACATCTCGCGCATGGCAGGCTCCCAGCACGGGGTCAGGTTGGAGCCCGAGCAGCTGATCGAGGCCGCCCGCGCCGGCGGCCGCGAGCCGGCCCAGCGCACGACTCTCTACGAGATAGTTGAGACTTACTAAACAAGCGGTATCTTGGATCGATCGCTTCGCGCTCGTCAGAAGCAAGGGGAGGATTTCCGGGGATCGCGGCCTTTGCGCTGCTCGGCTTGGCGATCCTGCTCGGCGGCGTTGCCTTGGCCGGCTTGCGGCCTTGGGCGACCTCCACGCTCGCTCCGACCCTGAGCGTCTCGCCTGGTCTCGGCGTGGCGCTCGGCGACTCGACCGTGGTGGCTAGCCCGGCCTCGCCCGGAGTCGGCACGGGGGGGATCGCCGCTCCTCGCCCTGACCAGGCTGTTGCCGCGCCCGTGACCGTCTCCGCTCCCAGGCAGCGCACCTCGCAGCCGGCGCTCGCTGTCTCGCCCGGACGGCCGCTGCAGTCCGCCGCGCCCGTCCCGACTCCCTCGCCACCCGCAGCCAAACCAGCCCCGTCGCCCGAACCCGTCGCCGCGGCCCCCGTGCCAGCGGCTGCGCCCGAACCTGCTCCGGCGCCGCCGGTCGTGGCGACCGTCGAGGGCGGTGGCAAAGGCAGTGCCGGCGGCCCCGTCGGATCCGGGGTGGGTGGCGGCGAACCGGAACGCAGCTGCGAAGGCGACGAATACGTCATCACCGTGACCTTTGAAGAAGTCGAAGGCGAAGAAATCGACTACGAAAACGATCAAGCCGACATCGTCGTCCAGCAGCTTGAGGCCGATGGGAGCGAAACTGAAGTGCAGCTCCGCGGTGATCTGAACGATGTTCGTAGCCTCGTCGCAACGCTCGTCTCGGAAGGCGGCTGCGTGCACGTCGACATCGTGCCGCAGCCCGAAACGGATTCCATCGAAGAACCCTCGGGCGCTACTGCCGGGGCAGCGGAACCCGACGCTATTCCCGAGCCCGTCCTGCCCTGAGCCCCCGCGGTGCCGCTGTCCCAGGACTAGCGGAAGAGGTCCTCCTGGTGCGGGCGGCGGAGGGACGCGGCGCCGGGGCCGTCGTCGAGAGTGACGAAGCGGGCGAGGCCGCGGACGATCACCGCGGGCACGCGGCTGTCCTTGCCGCGGACTAGATCGGCGGCTGCGGCAGCCTCGTCGGCGATTGCGATCATTGTCGCTTCCAGCTTCCGGCCGTTGGCGTCCTCGCGGCCGCGCCAGTCGTCCAGTGGGGTTAGGCCGGCGCAACCGATCGCCACCTCGCTCTGGCCGAGGCGCCAGGCGCGGCCAAAGCTGTCGGCGATCACCACCGCGACGGTGGGGGCGACGATCTCACGGCGGATGCGGCGCGCTGAAGCGTCGGGGTCGGGGGGCAGCAGGCAGACGGTGTCCGCTTCGGGGAGGTTGGAGGTGTCGATGCCGGCGTTGGCGCAGACGAAGCCATGGTGGGTCTCGGTAATCAGCACGCCCCGCTCGGCTCGCAGCACTTCCTTGCTCTCTTCGAGGATCAGCTGCACCAGCGCTGGCTCCTTGCCGAGCACGGCGGCGAGGCGGCGTGCCTCGGCGCCCGGTATCGCTGACGAGAGCGGGATGACCCGGTCCTCGGCCTTGGAGACCGCCTTCTGGGCGATGACGATGACGTCGCCGTCGCTCAGCTCCGCCCGGGCGGAGATCGTCTCGCCGAGCTTCGCTTCCGCCTCGATCTCCGGCAGGCCGGGGACCGGGATGACTCGCAGTTCACGCGCCTCCTCGCTCATATGCCGAGAGCCTTGGCCGTGCGCTTGGCCCGGCCGCGGCGCCCCTCCAACTCACGGGTGAGGGCGACGATGTCGCCGGGGGTGTCGAGGTCGAGCGCCAGCGAGGGCAGTTCCTCGACTCCGAATGGAACGCCGGCCTCGCGCGCCGCGGCGACGTGGCGGGCGCAGCTGCCCTCGCCGAAGGAGGGCTCGATCGCATCCGGCGGCGATAGCGCCAGTGCGTTGGTGCCGGTGCCGTGGCGGTCGGGGACGATCGCCACGTAGCGCTCTGGCATCCCGGTCAGCAGCCGCTCGAGCTCGCGCGATGCCAGCAGCGGGCAGTCGATGGGGAGGAGGACGACGCGACCGGCGCCGAGCTGCTGCGCGCGGGCGATCCCGGCAAGGGCCGCACCCGAGTGGCCGCCCTCGTCGGGGTCGGCGATCGGCTCGGCGCCGGCGGCGGTCGCGAGCTCGAGCGCGCGCGGCTCGCTGGTGACGACGATCGTCCGCTCGATCGAGCGCGCCGCGCCGATCGCCTCCAGCGCGTCCCCCAGCATTGCCGCGGCCAGCTCCGCGCGGTGGGTACTGCCGATGCCGGGGGCGAGCCGCTGCTTGGCGGCGGCAAAGCGCTTGACGGGGAGGACGGCGGTTGCTTTCAAGCCCTGACGAGGCTAGCGGCGTAGTCGAGCACGATGCGCGCCACGCGAGCCCGGCCGGCTGGGCCTTCCATCAGGGTCGAGGCGGCGAGCGTCGGGATCTCCGCCGGGGGCGGATCGGGATCGCCCTCGTCGACGACCATGCCGTCGATCAACCCCGTGTAAAGGGAGGCGACGCCGGCGGCGGTCGATGGGCGGCCCAGCGCCCGCATGAAGCGCTCGGTCGGTCCCTTGACCACCTGGCCGGCGACGAAGGGGCTGACGGCGACGACTGGAGCGGGAGAGGCGACGATCGCTTCGGTCATGCCGGGCACGGCGAGGATCGGTCCGATGCTGATCACGGGGTTGGAGGGACCGATGACGATCGCCTCGGCGCTGCGCAGCGCCTCCAGTACTTTTGCGCTCGGCTCGGCCGCCTCGATCCCCTCCAGCTCGACCCCGTGGACCTCGGGCTCGCCGCGGTCGACGATCAGGTATTCCTGCAGGCCGCGCACGCCGGCGGCGGTCAGCACCTTGGTCCGCACCGGCGTCTCGCACATCGGCAGCACCCGCGCCTCGACCCCGAGTGCGCGCGCGATCTGGGCCTGGGCGTCGCTGAGGCTGCCGCCCTCCTCGAGGAACTGGTGCCGGTAGAGGCAGGCGGCGAGGTCGCGGTCGGAGAGGCCGAACCAGCTCGGGGCGCCGATCTTGGTCAGGCGCTCGAAGACGGTGAAGCTGTCATCGCGCAGGCCCCAGCCGCGCTCCTCGTCGATTTCGCCGCTGAGCCAGTAGGTGACGAGGTCTGGATCGGGAGAGACGTGGACGCCGAGGGTCTCGATGTCGTCGCCGCTGTTGGCGATCACGCTGAGGTCGGAGCCGATCTCCTCCTGCATCCCGGCAGCGAGCTTGGCGCCGCCGGTGCCGCCGGCTAGCAGGGCGATCCTCACCGCGGCCCACCTACTCCCAGTGGTCGCCGTCGGGGAGTCCGGTCAGCCGGATCCCGGCGTGGGCCTTGTAGCGGGTGTTGACCGAGATCAGCATCGGCGTCAGCTGCTCGACGATCCGGGCCATCTCCAGGGCGCCGGCGTTGACGGCGCGCAGGCCAGGAATCAGCTCGATCAGTCGCGCCACCCGCGCCTTATCGGCCTTGCGATCGCCGCAGACGAGCACGTCCTCGCCCAGCTCGGCCTCGCCGTCGGCGAGGGTCGGCGCGCCGACTGTGTGCAGGGCGGCGACGACCGTCACCCCCTCGGGGACCATCTCCTGCGCCTGCTGGGCGGCCGAGCCCTGCCAGACGCCGAGCGAGCGGGTCGCCTTGCCGCTCACCGCGGCGGCAAGCGGGACCGTGCAATCGACCAGGATCTGACCCGGCCGCAGCGCCTCGCGCAGATTGTTGAGGTTCTCCGACTGGTTGCGGAAGGGAACGGTGAGGAAGACGATCTCGCCGCGCTGCGCGGCCTCCCCGTTGAGCAGGCCCTCGACCTCGGCGCCGGGGACCTTCTCGCGCAGCTTCGCCGCCGCGTCCTCGGCGCGCTCGGCCGAGCGCGAGCCGATCGCGATCGGCGCCCCGGCCTGAGCCCAGCGCAGCGCCAGGCCGGCGCCGAGGGCGCCGGTGCCACCGACGATCGGGATAGTGGGCAGATCGGCCACGAGCGCGCCAGTCTAGGGCCTCGGCCCTTATGCTCACGCCCGATGCGACTGGAGGGACGAAAGGCTCTGGTGACCGGCGGCGCCAGCGGGATCGGCGCCGCGATTGCCGCGCGGCTGGCAGCCGAGGGCGCTGAGGTCTGGGTCGGCGACATCGACACCGAGGGCGCCGAGCGCGTCGCCGGCGAGGTCAACGGCCACCCGATCGAGCTCGACGTGACCGACCTGGAGTCGGCGAACGCCGCGGTCGAGGCGGCGGGCACGCTCGACATCCTCGTCAACAATGCGGGCACCGACGAGTTCGGCTTCTTCACCTACACGACCCCCGAGCAGTGGCAACGAGTGCTCGCGATCAACCTCGGCGGCGTGCTCAACTGCACCCACGCGGCCCTGCCCGCCATGCAACAGGCGAAATACGGCCGCATCCTCAGCATCTCTTCCGAGGCCGGCCGGGTTGGCTCAAAGGGCTCCGCTGTCTACTCCGCCGCTAAGGCCGGCATCGTCGGTTTCATGAAGGCGATCGCCCGCGAGAACGCGCGTTACGGGATCATCGCCAACTCGATCGCCCCGGGCCCGATCGAGACGCCGCTGCTGATGGGCGCCAGGGAGTTCGGCGAGATCGGCGAGAAGGTGATCGAGACGATGAAGTCGGCGACCCAGATGGGCCGCCTCGGCCAGCCGGACGAGGTCGCCGCGGCCGCGGCCTTCCTGGTCTCCGACGACGCCACCTACGTCACCGGCGAGACCCTGGGCGTAAGCGGCGGCCTCGGGATGGTCTGATGGCCGGGCCCGACGCGACGCTCGCTCCCGGGCTCGAGCGCAGCGACGAGTTCACGGTTGCGCCGCCGCTGGTCACCGACGTCGGCGGCACGATCGGCAGCGGCGTGCTCTCGACTCCGGGCATGATCGGGATGATGGAGGGCAGCGCCTCGATGCTGGCCTACGAGCATCTGCCCGAGGGGAAGGCGACGGTCGGATTCGAGGTCTGTATCAAGCACGTGGCGGCAGCCGCGGAGGGGGCGATCTGTCGCACGCGCGCCACCCTGCGCGAGGTCGTCGAAGGGCACAAGCTTCGCTTCGACGTCGAGGTGGTCGAAGGCGAGCGCACGATCGGCGTCGGCACCCACGAGCGGCGCGTGGTCGGCCAGGCCGGTCCGCCGACCGCGTAGCCTCGGCCTCGATGACCCCGCTGCCCAGCAACGTCCGCATCCGCGAGGTCGGGCCCCGCGACGGCTTTCAGAACGAGCCGGAGACGATTCCGACGGCGGAGAAGATCCGGCTGATCGACATGCTCTCGGCGACCGGGCTGAAGCGGCTCGAGGTGACCTCGTTCGTGCGCCCCGAGGTGATCCCGCAGCTCGCCGACGCCGAGCAGGTGCTGGCCGGAGTGCAGCGCCGCGACGGTGTTGCCTTCTCGGTCCTGATTCCAAACGAGCGGGGGCTGGAGCGAGCGCTGGCGCAGCGCGAGCGCTTCGACGAGGTCAACGTCTTCGTCTCCGCCTCGGAGACGCACAACCGCAAGAACGTCAACCGCTCGAGCGAGGAGTCGCTGGTGGGGCTGGAGCGAACGCTGGCGGACGCTCGTGAGGCGGGTCTGCGCTGCGAGGGGGTGATCTCGACCTCGTTTGGCTGTCCCTACGAGGGCGAGGTGCCGGAGGAGCGGGTCTTCGAGATCGCCGAGCGGCTCGCGGCCGAGGGCTGCGCTGAGATCGGCTTCGGCGATACGACCGGAATGGCCAACCCGCGCCAGGTCGGCGAGTTCTTCGCCGCCGCTCGCGAGCGCCTAGGCGGGGTCGAACTTACCGCCCATTTCCACAACACCCGCGGCCAGGGCCTCGCCAACGTATTGGCGGCGCTCGAGCAGGGCGTCGACTCGTTCGAGTCGAGCTTCGGCGAGCTCGGCGGCTGTCCGGTGCCGCCAGGCGCGACCGGCAACATCGCCAGCGAGGACCTGGTCTCGATGCTGCACGAGATGGGGATCGAGACCGGGATCGACCTGCCGGCGCTGGTCGACGTCTCGCGCGAGGCCCAGGAGGCTCTCGGTCGCCCGCTCGGATCGCACGTACTGACCGCCGGCCCAATCGAGTGGCACCGATGAACTGCAGTTCGGGTGGTGTACCGGGTCCGAATAGGCTCTCGGCCGTGACCGAGTTCGCGAAAGCGCTGGAGGCCGCCCTTGCCGGGGGGCCGCAGCGCCACCACGAGAAGACCGCCGAGCAGGGCAAGCTGCCTGTGCGCGAGCGGGTCGAGCGCCTCGTCGATCCTGGCTCCTTCACCGAGGAGGCAGCGCTGGCCAACTGGGAGAAGGAGGGGCTCGGCGCCGACGGCGTCGTCACCGGCCTCGCCGCGATCGACGGCCGCCGCCTCGCCCTGATGGCCAACGATCCGACCGTGAAGGCGGGCTCGTGGGGGCCGAAGACGGTCGAGAAGATCCTCCGTATCCAGGAACGGGCGCTGAGCCTGCAGCTGCCGATGGTCTACCTCGTTGACTCCGCCGGGGCGCGAATCACCGACCAGGTGCAGATGTTCCCGGGGCGTCGCGGCGCCGGGCGGATCTTCCACAACGAGGTGCGGCTCTCCGGCCAGGTGCCCCAGGTCTGCCTGCTCTTTGGACCGAGCGCCGCCGGCGGCGCCTACATCCCCGCTTTCTGCGACGTCGTGATCATGCGCGACGGCAACGCCTCGATGTACCTCGGCTCGCCGCGGATGGCGGAGATGGTGATCGGCGAAAGCGTGACGCTGGAGGAGATGGGCGGGGCCAAGATGCACACCGGCGTCTCCGGCTGCGGCCACTTCCTGGTCAAGTCAGACGAGGAGGCGATCGACCTCGCCAAGCGCTACCTCTCCTTCATGCCGGGCAACTGGCGCGAGGGGGCACCGGTTGCCGCAGCGTCGGCGCCCGCCTCCGAGACGCCGATCGCCGAGATCGTCCCCGCCGACGAGAACCAGCCCTTCGACATGCAGCAGCTGCTCGACTCGCTGCTCGACGCCGACAGCTTCCTGCCGGTCCACAAGCGCTGGGCGAAGGAGCTGATCGTCGGCTACGCGCGGCTCGATGGGCGGGCGATCGGGATCGTCGCCAACCAGCCCAAGTACACCGGCGGCGTGCTCTTCGTCGACTCGGCCGACAAGGCCGCCCGTTTCATCCAAACCTGCAACGCCTTCAACCTGCCGCTGCTCTTCCTCGCCGACGTGCCCGGCTTCATGATCGGCACCGGGGTCGAGCGCCAGGGCATCATCCGTCACGGCGCGAAGATGATCAGCGCCGTCTCCGAAGCGACGGTGCCGAAGATCTCGGTCGTCGTGCGCAAGGCCTACGGCGCCGGGCTCTACGCGATGGCCGGTCCCGCCTTCGAACCGGACTGCTGCATCGCCCTGCCCAGTGCCTCGATCGCGGTGATGGGCCCGCAGGCGGCGATCAACGCCGTCTTCTACAACCAAATCCAGGCGATCTCCGACGAGGCCGAGCGCGAGGCTTTCGTCGCTCAGAAGCGCGAGGAATACGCCGAGGACATCGACATCCTCCACCTCGCCTCGGAGCTGGTCGTCGACGCTGTGGTCGATCCTGGCGATCTGCGCGCCGACCTGATCAAGCGCTTTGCGATGGCGGCAGGCAGGGACCGGTCCTTTGCCGAGCGCCGCAATCCCGTAACCCCCGCCTGAGGGCCCCCTTAAGGCTTCTCGCTACCGTTTCGCCTGTGGCGCGGAACGTCAAAGCCCCGCTTGTCGGGTGGTTTGTCTGCACGGCCGGGCTGATCGTTGTCGCCCTGTTTGCCTATGACGCCGGCTTCGCGCAGCGCGTCGATGCGAGCGTGCTGGCCAGGGTCGTGACCGTTCACGGCTCCCACGCCGAGACGCTCGCGAACGGCCTGACCTTCTTTGGCGACCTGCCGGCGCTGTTGCTGATGACGGCGCTTGCCTGCGGCATCGGCTGGGCCCGGCGGCGGCCACGACGCGTTGCCGCCGCGATCCTGGTCGTCGCCGGAGCCAACCTGACGACGCAGGCGCTCAAGGTTGCGCTGTCCCACCCGCGGGCGCGCGAGCTGCTCGGCGCCGAAGGCGTCGAATGGGACGGCTTCCCAAGCGGCCACGTGACCGCCGCGGCCTCGATCGCGATCGCTTTTGCCTTCGTCCTGCCGGAGAGGCTGCTTCCCGCCGTCGCCGCGCTCGGCGCCTGCTTCGTCGCCGCAATGGGCTGGGCGGTACTCGCCCTCAACTGGCATTACCCGAGCGATGTCGTCGGCGGGATCCTCGTCGCCGCCAGCTGGGGCTTCGCTGCGCTCGCCTTGATGCGGTTCGTCTCCGGCACTCGCTCCCGCCGGCCGGCTCATCAGCTGGGCAGTCGCGCGGCCATCTCGCTGAAGTAGTCGAGCGCGGCCGGGTTGGCGAGCGAGTCGCGGCTGGCGGCCTGCTCGGGCGGCGTCCCCATCAGGATTCGCTTTACCGGCACCTCCAGCACCTTGCCGCTGAGCGTGCGCGGAACCTCGGCAATGACGAAGACCTCATCGGGCACGTGGCGTGGCGAGCACTGGCTGCGCACGCGGCGGGCGATCTCTTGGCGCAGCTCGTCGTCGAGCTCGGCGCCCTCGCGCAGGACGACGAAGAGCGGCATCCAGCCCTCGGTGCCGGGTCGCGGGATGTCGACGACGAGGGCGTCGACGATCTGGTCGAGGCCGAGCACGGCGCGGTAGATCTCGCTCGTCCCCATGCGGATGCCGGAGCGGTTGATCGTCGAGTCCGAGCGGCCGTAGATCACGGCGGTGCCGCGCGAGGTGATTTCGATCCAGTCGCCGTGGCGCCAGACGCCCGGGTAGTGCTCGAAGTAGCTGGCCCGGTAGCGGCTGCCGTCGGGGTCGCCCCAGAAACGGACCGGCATCGAGGGCATCGGCTCGGTGACGACCAGCTCGCCGACCTCGTCGATCACGGAGTTGCCGTCCTCGTCCCAGGCCTCGACCGCGGCGCCGAGCGCCCGGCCCTGCAGCTCGCCGCGATAGACGGGGAGGAGGGCGACGCCGCCGACGAAGGCGGTGCAGAGGTCGGTGCCGCCGCTTGTCGAGAAGAGCCAGGTGTCGCCGCCGAGGTGTTCGTAGATCCAGTCGAAGCCCTCGGGGGAGAGGGGCGAGCCGGTCGAGCCGACCGCCTTGAGGCGGCTGAGGTCGCGGCCCGCGCCGGGCTCGACCCCGTCCTTCATGCAGGCGGCGATGTAGGAGGCGCTGGTGCCGAACATGGTCACCCCGGCGCGCTCGGCGAGGTCCCAGAGCACGCCCATGTCGGGGTGGCCGGGGCTGCCGTCGTAGAGCACGATCGCGGCCTTGGTCAG
>DASYIY010000079.1:0-6306 GCA_035997045.1 Solirubrobacterales bacterium
CCTTGGGCCTGGCGGCCTGCGGCGGGGGAGGGGACTCCACCGCCCAAAGCACCGCCGTCGAAGCGCCGATCCGCGGTCCCCAGCCGCCCAAGGGCGCCTCGCCCGCCGAGCGCCAGGTCTACCGCAACTTCCAGCCGCCCCGAGCAGACCCCGAAGTCGCGGGCTCGGCGCAGGCGATTAAGGCCGGCGAAGCGGCCTGCCGGGGCAAGACGCCGCTCGAGGTAAAGCGCGAGTTCCTCTCTCGCAGCGATCTCTCCGCAGACCAGCGCCAGGCGCTGGCACAGCTCGATAGCGCCGAAGCGCACCCCGGTGGCGACTACGTCGCCGGGCAGCTGGCGGCGCTGGTCTACGAGGGGACGCTTAAGGGCTCGCTCGGCGAATACGGCTACCGCGGTTGCGTCTATGCGCTGGCGCGGGGGCTGGAGCGGCGGTTGGGGGGTTAGGGACTCCGGTCGGTCGCGCTGCCGCTACTGCCCTAGCGGCACCGAGCCGAACTGTCACTTTGGATGTTGCGACAGTCCCCTCGATCTGAGGATCAGCGAACCGGAACCGCAAGCTCCTCGCTGGCCGCCGCGTGCCCCTCGTAAGGCAGCACGGCGAAGTACATCAGCGAGGGCAGCAGGGACTCGATCCCGTCGGTCTCGCCGCGGTTGAGGCGCGAGTAGAGCAGGGCCTCGATGCCGCCGACTATGCCCGCCGCGGCGATCGCCGAAGGCTGGGAGCCGTCGGTGGATTCCGCCCGCACCTGGCTGTCGAGGCAGGAGGCGAAGTGGTCGAGGATCTCGTCGCGGCGCAGCAGGGCGGGGGGGCAGGCGGCGCGGGCGTCGACGATCAGCGTCATCGCCGCGTCGGGCTCCTCGGCGACGAAGTGCAGCAGATCCTCGAGCGCCAGGCGTAGGCGCTCGCGCCAGGTCTCGCCCTCCTCGGCCGCGGTTTCGAGCCGCTGCCGCAGGCGGGAGGCGCCGGTGTCGAAGGCGGCGAGGAAGCAGTCTTCCTTGTTCTCGAAGTGCTCGTAGAAGGTGGGGCGGGAGACGCCGGCGCGCTCGAGCACGTCCTGGACGCTGACCTCGCGGTAGCCGAGCTGCGCGGTCGCCCGCAACATCGCCGCCAGCAGGCGCTCGCGCTGGACAGCGCGGACCAGGTCGGAGGGCAGCGAGCGGATGCCTGAGGGAAACTGTCCTTCGCCGCCCGAGAGCAGCTCGGCAGCGGCGCTGACGTCGGCCGGAGCCCAGCTATCGCCGAGCGCGGCGAGCAGCATGTCTTGACTGAGTTCCACCCTGTCCGGCGCCATCGAGAAACCTCATCGTTTCTGTTATAAACCCTACAAGTCCCTCCACGGTACCATCTGAGTTGCTGTCGTGCAAGGCGATACGCCGCTCCGCGGGTATCCTTGGGCAATGCCGCGGCGCGCACAGGCGAGTACCGATCCCGCCGTGCCACCGGTCCGCCCCGAGCTCTCGCGCGAGTTCGTCGCCGTCCACAAGCGCCGCCGGATCATGGACGCGATCGCCGAGCTGACCGCGGAACAAGGTTACGAGGCGACCAAGATCGGCGACATCGTGCGCCGCGCCGGCGTCGCCCGCAAAACGCTGTATGACAACTTCGAGGGCAAGGAGGAAGTCTTCCTGGCGGCCTTCGACGGCGCCGTCGACGAGGCGGTCCGGCGGATCGAGGAGGAGTGCGCCACGGTCGAAGGCGGCTGGGAAGAGCGAGTGCAGGCGGGCCTCGCCGCCTTTCTGCGCTACGTCGCCGAGCAGCCGGCGCTGGCCCGCATGTGCATGATCGAGGCGCTCTCGGCGACCCCGGCGGCGACCGAACGCTACGAGAGCGCGGTGCAGCGCTTCGTCGAGCTGACCCAGCGCACGGTCCCCCACAACGACCAGCTTCCGGAGACGATCGAAGAGACGCTGGTCGGTGGCGTCGCCTGGATCGTCTACCAGCAGATCCGCCGCAACGAGACCGAGAAGGCCGAGGACCTGCTGCCGGAGCTGTCCGAGTTCATGCTCGCGCCCTTCGCCGGCGCCGCCGAGCACGAGACCGCCTGAGCTCAGCGCAGGGAGTCCACCCGGCGCAGGCCCGCTAAGCCGCGTCGGGTTACCGCGTTCTAGGCTCGGATCAATAACCCAAGCCCCGCGAGTACGAATCCAGGGCGGCTTCCGAAGTGCGTCTGGATCAGGATCGGGCATCGCTCATCGCTGCCCGGACCGATCCCGGCCTTGTGCTCGACGGCAAGAGCCCGCGGCTGATCGACGAGTACCAGCTCGCCGAAGGAATCTGGAATGCCGTGCGGGGCCGTGTCGACGATCTCGGCGCGAAGGGCTTGTTCCTTCTCACTGGCTCATCGACTCCCGAGGGCGAGCCGGTCGACCACACCGGCGCCCGCCGGATAGCCGCGGTTCCGATGCGGACGATGACGTTGTTCGAGCGCGGCTTGTCGAGCGGCGCCGTGTCGGTCGGCGCGCTCCTCGATGGCGTCGCTGCCACCGCGGAGCCGCACGACCTAAGCGTCGCCGAGGCGATCGAGGCGCTGACGATCGGCGGGTGGCCCGACAACCTGGGTCTCAGCGCAGCCGATGCGCTCGAGGCCAATGCCGACTACATCGACGCGATCGTCAACGCCGACGTTCGGCGGGTCGACGGCATCAAGCGCGATCCCGACGGGGTCCGCCGCCTACTCGGCTCCTACGCCCGCAACGTGGCCACCGATGCGTCTCTGCGAACGATCGGCCGTGCGGCGGAGGAGCCGCTAAACGAGGTCACCCTGCACGACTATCTGCGGACGCTCCGGCGCCTCTTCTTGGTCGAGGACCAGGAGAGCTGGAAACCCAGGCTTCGCTCGCGGATTCGCCTTGCCGCAACACCGAAGCGCCATCTTGCCGACCCGTCGCTGGCCGTGGCGGCGCTCGGTGCCACGCCGCAGCGTCTGCTGGGCCCTGAGATTGAGCTGGCCGGGCTCCTCTTCGAGTCGCAGGTGATCCATGACCTGCGGGTGTATGCCCAGCCACACCGTGGCTCGGTTCGCTTTTACCGCGACAACAAGGGGCTGGAGGTCGACGCGATCGTCGAGGCGGTCGACGGTCGCTGGGTTGCCGTTGAGGTCAAGCTTGGGCACAACCAAGTCGACGAGGGGGCCCACAACTGCTCGCCCTGCGCAAGAAGCTCTCAGACGAGGCCAACGCCAACTGCGGCGCGCTGCTCGTCGTCGTCGCTGACAGTCCCACCTACACCCGCCCCGATGGCGTCGTGGTTACCTCGATCGCCTCGTTGGGGGCCTGAGCTTCAGGCGGCGCGGCGCGGGCGGTCCAGGATCGCCGCCAGCTCCGGTCCGAGATCGATCAGCCGGGCGGCCTCCCCGGCACCGATTCGCGTGCAGACGAAGGCGAGGGTGGCGTCGATCAGCCGCTCGTCGAGCCCGGGCGGCTGGGCCGGGGCCTCGCCGGAGCCGTGGTCGCGGCGCAGCATCGCGGCCAGGCGGGAGACGAGCAGGCGCCGCGCCGCGGCGACCGCGATCGCCTCGCGCGGCGCCTGCGCGCAGAGCAGTTGCGCCAAGGCCGGCTCGGCGGAGAGGAAGTCGAGCGCGGCGTCGATGCCGACCTCGAGCGGGGCCGAACGCGGGTCCCGGGCGGCACAGGCCGCGTCGATCTCCTCGCAGAGCCGGTCGGCGCTCGCCACGTAGGCGGCCAGCACGCAGTCCCAGAGGTTGCCGAAGTGCTTGTAGAAGGTGCTGGTGGAGACACTGGCCAGCTCGCTGACCTGGGTGGTGGTGACACCGGCGTAGCCGTGCTCGGCGAGCGCCTCGGCCATCGCCGCCAGCAGCCGCCGGCGCTGATGCTCGACGACGAGGTTGGCGGGGATGCCGTGGCGGCCGGGGGGGAGGCGTCGCGGCAGCGGCTCGCCGGCCGAGAAGGGGCCGTCGCCCGGCTCGTCGCTGACCAGCTGCAGGCGCGTCATGCCTCGCCGCCGGCGAGCCCGGCGCGGTCGCGCTCGAGCAGGACCTTCGCCTCTTCGAAGGCCTCTTCGGCGGCCTCCTTGCCGAGGTAGGAGCCGACCGCCAGGTGCATCAGCTCCGGCAGCGCGTCCCAGATCCGGTTCTGGTTGCCCTCCGCCAGGACCTCGCAGATGCAGGCCTCGATGCCGCCGACGACGAAGATGCCGGTCGCCTCGGGCGGGGCCTGCCCGGGCTCGATCTCGGAGCGGACGCTGTCGAGCGCGACGGCCAGTCGCTCCAGCGCCTCGTCGTGCACCGTCATCGCCGCGCCGCCCGCCACCTGCACCTCGACGAAGAGCGAGCGGGCGATCTGCGGCTGCTCGGTGACGAAGCCGAAGAGCCTGATCAGGCCGGCCCGCACCCCCGGTCCCCAGCCCGAGGCCGAGACCGCCGCCTCGAGCAGGCTGACGCCGAGCCGCTCGATCCAGGTCCCGTAGGCCTGCTCGAAGCAGTCCTCGAGGCTCTCGAAGTGGTCGTAGAACTGCTTGCGGTGCCCGCCGCTGTACTCGAGCACCGCTCGCACCGAGGCGCCGCGGTAGCCGAGCTCGCCGACGACGTGCAGGGCCCCTTCCATCTCACCCTCGCGCACCGTCGCGTCGGGGGTGGGGGCGGTGGTCTCGACTGGGAGCGCCTCCCCGGCTGCCGCGCAAGCTTCCTGTCGCATTGCGTCGCTCTCCTTGTCGCGAGCTTTCCCCAGAAACTGGGGCTGCCGTATAAAAACTACTCCTTTTTTTACGGATATGAAATCTTTTTAAGAAGAGCTATCCTCGGCCCATGCAGTACCTCTCGCAGCGACTTGCGGTTGAGTCGACCGGGACCGGGCGCGATCGCCGGCCCCAGGGGCCCGTCGCGGCGACGCAGCGCGAGCGGATTCTCGCCGCGACCGAGCGCCTTATCGCCGGGAAGGGCTGCGCCGGGACGACGATCGAAGGCATCGTCAAGGAGGCCGGGGTCTCCTCGGTCACCTTCTATGAGCACTTCGCCGGCAAGGAAGAGTGCTTCGTCGCGGCCTTCGACCGGGCGGTCGGGGAGCTGCGCGCGGCGATCCCGGCCGGGCTGTCGGGGCCCGAGCAAGCGGGGGAGGCGCTGGCCGCGCTGCTGGCGGCGCTCGATGCCGAGCCGGGGCGGGCGCGCCTCTGCTTCGTCGAGGCGCAGAAGGGCGGGCCGCTGCTGCGCGCTCGCTATGAGGCGGCGCTCGACGCCGTCGCCGCCGAGCTTTCCGACTCGCTCGGGCAGGCGATCGTCGGCGGCCTCGCCTGGTTGTTGCGCGAGCGGCTCGAGCTGGGCGGGGGAGAGGGCGTGCAGGGCCTTCTACCGAGGATGACCGAGATCGTCCTCGACCCCTACCTCGTTCATGGCTGACGCGGCGCGAGCAGCCGAGCAGCTCGCCGCGGGCAAGGTCCGCCTGCCGCCCGGGCGCCACGGCCTGCCGCGCGCCTTCGTCGCCGAGAACCAGCGCGAGCGGCTGCTCAACGGCGTCGTCGAGGCCGTCGCCGAGCACGGCTACAACGCGACCACGATCGGCAAGATCAGCGAGGCCTCGAAGATCTCCCGCCGCACCTTCTACGAGTACTTCTCGAGCAAGGAGGAGTGCTTCCTCGCCGCCTACGCGATGGTCGACGAGCACGTTCGCTGCTCGATGCTGGCGGCCGCGGACCCCACCGAGCCGTGGCCGGAGCAGGTGCGCGCCAAGCTCGCGGCGCTGCTCGAGGCCCTCTCCCGCGACGCCGCCGTCGCCCGCTTCTACCTGGTCGAGCCGCTTGCGGCGGGGGGCGAGATAGCCGCCCGCTACCGCGACGCGATGCAGCTGCTGGCGGAGACGATCCGACCGCAGTCGCCGCTCTCCGAGATGGACGTCGAAGTCCGCGACCAGGTCCTGATGGGCGGCATCGCCACCCTGATCTCCCGCCGCCTCAAGGCCGGCGAAGCGACCCAGCTGGGCGAGCTTTTGCCCGACCTGGTCGAGCTCGCCCTGGCGCCCTACCTGGGCCGCGACGAGGCCCGCCGCGTCGCCCGCAGCCAGCCCTAGCGCCGCTTTCTCCCCGCTCCGGCCTCGCCCAGAAGGGTGCGGTTTAGAGCCGCATTCCTTCTTCTTGAAAACTGCCACTTGCATTCGTAAAACGTTTCTTTTATGCTGCCGCCATCGCTCGTTTGCAAAGCGAGCTGGGAAACAGGGACAACCGAGCCTCGAGGAAGCCGCTAAGGGAAGCGGCGGGCAGAGGGGCTCACGGGACAAGGAGAGAGATCTAGATGTTCTCGACGCTACGCAACCGCTTCGGCATCCCGGGAGTCATCTCGGTCATCGCCTTGGTCTTCGC
>DASYIY010000080.1:0-55427 GCA_035997045.1 Solirubrobacterales bacterium
GCCCTGGCGGACGATGATCTGGGCCAGCAGCGTCGCCGTCGTCGTACCGTCACCGGCGACGTCGTTGGTCGCCGTGGCGACCTCGCGGACGAGCTGGGCGCCCTGGTTCTCGAAGACGTCCTCGACCTCGATCTCGCGGGCAATGGTGACGCCGTCATTGGTGATCGTCGGCGCGCCGAACTTCTTGTCGAGCACGACGTAGCGACCCTTCGGGCCGAGGGTGACCTTAACCGCGTCGGCAACTGCGTCGACGCCGGCCTGCAGGGCCCCCCGTGCTTCCTCGCTGAACTTCAGCTCCTTATGAGCCATCTGTTTTCAGTCCTCCTTGGTTCATCTAAGTCCTGGTTGGCGGAACGGTCAGCCGAGCTTGGCGAGGACGTCCGACTCGCGCAAAACGAGCAGCTCCTCATCCTCGACGGTGACCTCAGTGCCGCCGTATTTGGAGTAGAGGACCTCGTCGCCCTCGCTCACGTCGAGCGGGCGGCGGGTTCCGTCCTCGTTGATCGCACCGTCACCGACGGCGACGACCTTGCCCTTTTGAGGCTTCTCCTTAGCGGTGTCGGGAAGGACGATGCCGCTGGCAGTCGTCTCCTCCTCCTCGATCGGCTTCACGATCAGCCGGTCCCCGAGGGGCTTCAGCTTCATCCGTATACCTCCATTATGGGTCAGGTGTGGGTCAGAAGTTCGAACTGGGTTGGCACTCTGTTGGTGAGAGTGCCAGCGCTGAAAGATAGCGGGGCAGCCGACTCGGCGGCGATTCAGCCGCTGGCGAGCAAGCGGCAGCCCAGCAGGCGGGCGATTCCCTCGCCGCCACGCGCCATCACCCAGTCGTGGTTCCACTCGAAGACCGGGCGGGCGACCGGGGCCAGCAGGTTCATCCAGGCCTTGCTGGTCGCCACGTTCCACTCATAGAGCACAGCGGTAATGCCGTCCTGCTCGTAGAAGCGCCAGCGGCCGACCCCGCTCAGCTCGCCGACCGCGTCGGCCTCGAGCAGCTGCAGGTGCTCGACCCGCGTCGTCGTCACCTCGAACTCGACCCTGTAGGGGAGCAGGCTCTTCCAGACCAGCCGCGAGACCGTGCCGATGCCACCCTCCTCCCCGCCCCGCACTTCCTCGGCCTCCTCGACGCCGCGCCACCACTGCGGCCAGCGGGCCTGGTCGTAGACCGCCTCCCAGACCGGCTCGCGCGGCGACTCCAGCAGCCAGGTGGTGAGGAACTCGTAGTCAGCCATCGGACCTGGATACGGACGCGAGAGCCACCGCGATCAATTGTGGTGCGGTGTCTCCCCGTTGCCGAAATGCGCCCCCGGCGGCTCGACGATCTGCGAGAAGCGGATCACGGTGACGGTTTCATCGGGAGCCACCGGGCGACCGTAGATCTGCTCGAGGAACTTGACCTCGTCCTCGAGCCGGCGGAACTCGGGGTTGTCGTGCTCGATGTCGCGCGGCGAGAGCTCGGAGACGCGCTTCACCTCGACATCGTCGATCACCGCGGTGAAGATCTTCTCGCGCGGGCTGTGGCGAAAGCCGACCGTGATCCAGACGACCTGGCCGCGCTCGTACTTGTTGCTCTTGTCGCCGAGCCGGATCGTCGCGGTCTTGCGACCGCGCTTGAGCTGGTCGACAAAGATCGGCGAGTAGAAGTTGAGTACGTAGATACCGCCCCGCATCGGAGCGAGCGTATCTGACCCGCGCGAGGCTCGGCCTCGCGCTCGGGGTGATCCTCCCCCTCCCGGCCGTGTTGTCGAGGTAGACAAACGACCTACCCAATTTTGAACGTTTGTCGGCCGCGAGTGTAGGTCGGCCGGAAACGGGTCGATGGGGGTGTGATGAATTTCAGGTCCCGCCGTTCTCGCGCTTCTCGCGCGCGCTTTGCCGCCACACTGGCCTGCGCGGCATCTTTCCTGCTTGCTTTCGCCGCCTGCGCCAGCGCCGCCAAGTGCGATGGCAAGCACGCGACGATCGTCGGAACCCCCGGCAACGACGTCATCGTCGGCAAGAAGGCGAGTGACGTGATCTACGGCGGCGGCGGCAACGACCGAATCAGCGGCGGGCCGAACGGCAACGACACGATCTGCGGCGGGCCTGGTAATGACACGATCTCCGGCGGTCGCGGCTTCGACGCAATCTACGGGGACGAAGGGAACGACCGGCTCGCTGGCGACAGCGGCTCCGACCACATCGAGGGCGGAGCCGGCAACGACCATCTGCTTGGCGCCGAGGGCAAGGACAGCCTCGTCGGCGGCGCCGATGACGACACGCTGCTCGGCGCCAAAGGTCCCGACAAGCTGATCGGTGGCAGCGGCGACGACTACGTCAACGGCGGCAAGGGCAGCGATGACGAGGAAGGCAGCGCCGGCAACGACATGCTCTTCGGCGACAAGGGCAACGACGAAATCGAAGGTGGGCTTGGCACCGACCAGATCGAAGGTGGGCCAGGCGACGATCCCTCCCTCGAAGGTGGCCCTGGCAACGACTTCGTCTACGGCGGGGCCGGCAGCGACACTGCCACGGGCGGCGAAGGCGACGGCGACATTGTCCGCGGTGACAGCGGCGAAGACACTCTTGACGGCGGTGGCGGCGCCAATGACATCGTCACCTACGCCAGCGCCACTCGCGGAGCCGTGACCGTCGACCTTGCGACCGGCCTCTCGAAAGGCGACGGTCACGACACGCTGCAGGGCTTCGAGGACGTAGTCGGATCCCCGCAGGGCGATCAGATCGTCGGTAACGGCGAATTCAACCGAATCGACGGTGGCGTCGGCAACGACCAGTTGGACGGTGGCGGCGGGCCCGACGAAGCCTTCGGCGGGGCCGGCAGTGACGAATGCGATGAATTCGCAACCGAGCACTCTTGCGGCGCCGAAGCGAACCCTCCCAGCACCGGCACCTTCGTGATCCTCAACCAGGGCCTCGACGGCACCAGTTTGATCGTGCAGGGCGATGCCCAGTCCAACGATCTCGGCGTCGCTTACGACAACGGCTGGACGGTCACCGACGATGGCCCGGTGATCCCGGGCGAAGGCTGCGCCTCGGCCAGCGGCACCACGATCGTCACCTGCCCGACTGCCTCGGCAACCGGCCTAGTGGTGATTACTGGCGGGGCCGGCAACGACTCGATCAGCATCGCCGAAAGCGTGCCGCGCCAGGTCAAGGTCCGCGCCAACGGCAACGCGGGCAGCGATACGCTCAGCGGCGGGCTCGGGGACGACGTGCTCGAAGCCGGCGAGAACTACAACAGCCCCGACAGCGGCAACGACACCCTGATCGGCAACGCAGGCAGCGACGTCCTCTATGCCGACCCCGGCGCCGATCAGCTATCCGGTGGACCCGGCAACGACCTGCTGGTCTCCTCGGTGGCGGTCTGTCAGGGCCACACCTACAGCGGCGGTCCCGGCGACGACACCGTCTCCTACGGCCGCTCCAACGCGAGCCTGACCGTCAGCCTCGGTGGCACCGGCGGACCGCCGGGGTGCGGCACGCCCGATCGCGTGCTCGGCGACAACGAGAGCCTCGAGGGCTCCGATGGCCCCGATGTCCTGATCGGCGACAACGGGCCGAACAGCCTCTTCGGGCACCTCGGTGCCGACACTTTCATCGGCAAGGGCGGCAACGACACGATCGAAGCGGTCGACGGCCAGCACGACAAGTCGATCCAGTGCGGCAGTGGCGACGACAGCGTCAGCCGCGATCGCTCGGACCCCCACCCGGCCGACTGCTGAGCTCCGCTCAGAAGATGTAGTTGCGCAGCTTCTCCGGCGCGAGCACAGTGACGCGTCCGCGACCGGGGCGAACGACCCCAGCGCGCTCGAGGTCGGCGAGGAAGCGACTGACGCTCTCGCGCGAAGTGCCGGCCAACTGGGCCAGATCTGCCTGGTTCATGCGAATCGTCACCTCGCCGCCTTCGCCGTTGCGCGGCGATTCCTCGGCGACGAGCTGGGAGAGGACGCCGGCGACCCGGCTGGGCACAGTCTGGAAGGACTGGCGCGAGATCCGCTCGTTGGCGCTGCGCAGGCGCCGCACCAGCGCCGCGATCAGCTTCACCGTGATCTCCGGATGACGGGCGAGCAGCGCCCGCACCTCGCCGGCCGGCAGGGCGAGCAGCTCACCGTCGGCGAGCGCTTCGACGCTGGCCGAACGCACCTCGCCGTCGAGCATCGCCAGCTCGCCGAAGATGTCGCCGTGGCCCAGCGTGGCCAGGGTGATCGCGCGCCCGTCGGAATGCTCGCGGGTGACCCGGAAGCTGCCGTCGCGAACGATGTAGCAGGCGTCGGAGTGGTCGCCCTCGTGGAAAACACGGGTCCCAGCCGGAAAAGAACGAGCGACGGCGACACGCGAGAAGCGCTCCAGCTCCCCCTCCTCGAGGTCGGCGAAGAGAGGCACGCTGCGCAGCAGCGCAACCGGCCCCTGCCCCACCTCTCGATCCTCCATGGAGGGGATTATCCCTGGTGCAACGCGTTGTCCATCCATGGGGTGGAAAAAACGTTGCACTCGCCGGGGTCAGCGGACGGCAAGGGTGAGCTTGCGGGGGCCTCGGCTGAAGCCGGCGCCGAGCAGGATGTCCTCCTGACCGGAGCCGATTATCGGCTCGCCATCCAGTTTCTCCACGGCGAGTTTTGGCAGGCGGCCGGCGGCTACGGCTTCGGCGAGCGCGCCGATCGCCGCGGTTAGCTCCTCGTCGCTGAGCTCGGCGAGGCGGACGATGCCGCGGCCGCCGCGCTCGACGTAGACGACCGGGGCGCCGTCGCGCATCAGGAGGTGAGCGCCGGGAGCGCGAGCGGGACGCCTGCCGCCAGGGGGTTTCGGCCAGGGCAGCGAAGTCCCGTAGGGGTTGGCCGGGTCGGTAGCGGCGAGGAGCAGGAAGGAGCCGTCGTCGAAGGGGAGCGAGCGCAGGCGCTCGACCGCGCCGGGCAGGGCGAACTGGGCGCCGCCAAGGCCCTCGACGAAGTAACCGCGACGGGCGGTGCCGAGCAGCTCGAGGTTGCCGAGCTCGGCGTAGAGGCTGGCAAAACCGCCCGGGACGCCCTCGGCAAGGACGGTCTCGCGAGTGACGATGCCGTAGCGCTCCAGCATCAACTCGGCCTGGGCGCGCAGGCGAGGGCCGGTGGCTGGGGCGTTCTCGAACAGCGGCGCGGTCAGCGACCAGCGTCCCTGCACGGCGGCACCGGCGGCGCGGCGGCGGGCGAAACGTCGGCCCCGTTGCTCCGCGGGCGGCGCCGTGCGCAGGCGCGGAGCGCGCAGCGGTGCGAAGGCGTCGTTGGTCACCTCTCCGGCCCAGGCGAGGTCCCAGAGCGCAGCGTGCAGCTCCTCGACCGGGTGTCCGAGGTCGGCGAGCAGGTCAAGCCAGAAGTCCGGGCCGGCGGCGAGGCGCTCGCGGATCGCGTCGTGGACCTCGCCCTCGGGCCGCTCCAGCTTTGCGTTCGCCGGCGGCGGCCCGGCCAGCCTGACGTCGTCGCGGAAGTAGAGGGCGAGGCGGCCGTCGCTGCGGCCGCGGGCGCCGGCACCGACCCAGACCACCTCGCCGCTGGTGCAGAGTTCGTCGAGCCATGTGGGCGAGTAGGCGCCGAGCCGGCGCGGCAGCACGTCGGCCTCCCAAACCTTGGGCGTCAGTGCCACGCCCTGCAGCGGCACCAGCGCCTCGCGCAGGCGGTCGGGGCCGGCCCCCGCGGCGCGGTGGGCATCGACGTTCTGCCAGCTCGGCAGGAAGCGAGCGAAGCGGTCGCGGCCGGCGGGCTCGACCTCGCGGCGCAGGTGGGCGAGGCTGGCGCGGCGCACGCGGCGCAGGGCGTCGCTGTCGCACCACTCGCGCTCGGTGCCGCCGGGAAGCAACTCGCCGCGGACGAGGGCGCCTTCGCGCTCCAGTTCGCGCAGCGCCGGCGTCGGGTCGACCCCGTAGCGAGCGAAGAGCTGAGCGGTAGGGAAGGGGCCGTGGGTGCGAGCGTAGCGGCGCACCAGTGCCCGCATCGCATCGGGGTGGTCCTCGAGGAAGGTCTCGGGCAGGCCCGCCGGAGGCGGCACGCCGAGCGCGTCGCGGTAGAGCCCGGCGTCCTCGCCGGCGATGTAGCGCTCCTCGCCGTTGATGCGGACCAGGGCTACGCGGCGCTCCCCGACCAGCTTCTCCAGCATCGAGGCGGCCGAGTAGCCCTCCACCACGCGCTCGCCGCACTCCTGCGCGGTCAGGTCGCCGACGTTTCGCAGTACCTGCTGCAGTGCGTCGCGGTCGCCGGCGAGACCGGCCTCGGTGCGGTGCTGTAGCTGCGCCTCGACCTCTTCCAGCGCTTCGGGGTCGATCAGCTCGCGCAGCTCCTCCTGGCCGAGCAGCTCGCGCAGCAGATCGCGGTCGAGCGCCAGCGCCGCCGCCCGCCGCTCGGCGTTCGGCGTATCGCCCTCGTACATGTAGGTGGCGACGTAGTCGAAGAGCAGCGAGGAGGCGAAGGGCGAGGCGGTCGGAGTCTCGACCTCGACCAGGCTGAGTTTGCGGGACTGAAGATCGCGCAGCAGCTCGGCCAGCGAGGGCAGGTCGAGCACGTCGCGGAGGACCTCGCGGTAGGTCTCGAGGATAACCGGGAAGCGGGGAAAGTCGCGGGCGACCTCGAGCAGGCTCTGCGCCTTCAATCGCTGCTGCCAGAGCGGCGTGCGCTTGCCGGGGTAGGCGCGGGGGATCAGCAGGGAGCGGGTGGCGTTCTCGCGGAAGTGGGCGCCGAAGAGGGCCGAGCCAGAGAGCTCGCCGACGACCAAGTCCTCGACCTCGTCGGGTTCGATCAGAACGAGGTCGGCCGGTGGCGGCGCGTCGGCGTCGGGGAGGTGAATGACTATGCCGTCGTCGGACCAGATCGCGTCGGCCTCGAGATCGCGCTCGGCGCGGATCTTGGCCGATAGCGCCAGGCCCCAGGCAGCGTGGACGCGACCGCCGTAGGGGGAGAGGATGCAGAGGCGCCAGTCGCCGATCTCGTCGCGGAAGCGCTCGACTACGATCGTCTCGTCGGAGGGCACGACGCGGGTCGCGGCCTGCTGCTCGCGCAGGTAAGCGACCAGGTTCTCGGCGGCGCGGCGGTCGAGGTCGTACTCGGCGGCCAGTTCCTTGGGCTCGCGCGAAACCGCCTCGCGGGCGAAGGCGCCGATCGCCTTACCGAGCTCAGCCGGGCGACCGATCCCATCGCCCTTCCAGAAGGGGACGGCGCCGGGAACGCCCGGCGCGGGCGTGACGATGACGCGGTCGCGGGTGATCTCCTCGATCCGCCAGGTGGTCGCGCCGAGCAGGAAGGTCTGGCCGGGGCGGGCCTCGTAGACCATCTCCTCGTCGAGCTCGCCGACGCGGCGGCCGTCGGGCAGGTGGACGCCGTAGAGGCCGCGGTCGGGAATCGTGCCGGCGTTGGTGACGACCAGCGAGCGGGCGCCTTTGCGGCCGTGCATCGTGCCCTTGGTGCGGTCCCAGACGATCCTCGGGCGCAGCTCGGCAAAACGGTCGGAGGGATAGCGGCCGTCGAGCATGTCGAGCACGTTCTCGAGCTGCTCGCGGGAGAGCTCGTGGAAGGGCTCCGAAGCGGTCACGAGCCGCTCGACCTCGTCGACGTTCCACTCGTCCAGGGCCGCCATCGCGACCAGCTGCTGAGCAAGCACGTCGAGCGGGTTCTGCGGGATAACCGTCTCCTCGATCGCGCCTTCGCGCATGCGGCGAGCAACGACCGCGCACTCGAGCAGGTCGGCGCGGAACTTGGGGAAGATGCGCCCGCGCGAGACATCGCCGACGGAGTGCCCGGCGCGCCCGACCCGCTGCAGGCCGCGGCTGACCGACTTCGGCGACTCCACCTGGATCACCAGGTCCACCGCACCCATGTCGATTCCCAGCTCCAGGGACGACGTCGCGACCAGGCAGGGGAGCTGGCCGGACTTCAACATCTCCTCGACGACCGTGCGCTCCTCGTGGCTCAGGGAGCCGTGGTGAGCCCTGGCGATCTCCTCGACTGCCTCACCGTCGACCCGGCCATTACCGGCATGCTCGGTGGCCGGGAGCTCCTGCTCGGGTTCATCGAGATTCAGCTCGTTGAGGCGCTTTGCAAGCCGCTCGGAAGCTCTGCGGTTGTTGACGAAGATGATCGTCGACGTGTGCTCCCTTACGAGCTTCAAGAGCTCCGGGTAGATCGCTGGCCAGATCGAGCGGACGTGGACCAGGGGCTCTCCCTCGGGGGAGTTGCCATCGGAGCTTGGGTAGGAGGCAGCTCCGGGGTCTGCCATGTCCTCGACGGGCACGACGATCTCGAGGTCGAGCTCCTTAGCTACTCCAACGTCAACGATCTTGCACTCCCGCTTCGGACCCACCAGGAACTGAGCTATCCGCTCAAGCGGGCGCTGCGTTGCCGAAAGACCGATCCGCTGAAGGGAGCCGGGGGAGGGGTCTCCAGAGCCTCGCTTTTGCTCTGGAGACCCCTCCCCCGGCTCCCTCACGAGATACTCGAGCCGCTCCAACGTCAGCGCCAAATGCGAGCCACGCTTGCTTTGAGCGACCGCGTGGATCTCGTCGACGATCACGGCCTCGGCGGTGCGGAAGATCTCGCGAACCCCGGAGGAGAGCATCAGGTAGAGCGACTCGGGGGTCGTGATCAGGATGTCGGGCGGCGTTTTCTGCATCGCCCGCCGCTCTTTCTGCGGGGTATCGCCGGTGCGCAAGCCAACCGAGATATCGGCGCCGATCCCGCGCAGCGGCGCCCGCAGGTTGCGCTCGATGTCGTAGGAGAGCGCCTTCAGCGGCGAGACGTAGACCAGGCGTACTCCATTGCCGAGGTCTGGCTCGCGCGAGAGCTTGTCGATGCCCCAGAGGAAGCTGGCCAGCGTCTTGCCGGAGCCGGTCGGGGCGCAGATCAGCGTGTTGGCGCCGCTGGAGATCGCCTCCCAGCCCCCTGCCTGCGCCGGCGTGGGTTCCTCGAAGGAGGCCTCGAACCAGCGCCGGACGGGGGCGCTGAACGGTCCTAGAGGGTCAGATGCTGCGGTTGTTTTCGCATCGGTGGCCAACCCACCGATCTTACGCCGACGCTATGCCGGGGACAGATCAGCCCGGCTGGCCGCCGGCGAACTTGACGTATTCGAACCAGGACTTCTTCGGCAGGAAACCGGGGCCGAAGAGGCCCGAGCCGCCGCAGAAGTTGCAGACGCCGGGCTGGTCGTCGACCGAGAACCAGTAGATGTGCTGCAGCTTCCACTTCACCGCCTTGCTCCTGAAGAGGTTGAAGGCCCCTTTCAGCTGCGCCGCCTGGCCCGCCGGGCCTTTGGCAAACGAATCGCCCACGGAATGTGGTTCCGAGCTCCAGCCAATCTCCGTGATCCAGAGCTTCTTGCCGGCATCGTGGTTGGCTTTGAGCACCGTGAGGAATTCTTCGATGTCCGGGGTCAGCTGCTGGTACTTAGTCGTGTACGGGTGCAGGGCCACGCCGACGAACTTCCCCTTGATCCCCGGTGTCGAGGTGTAGAGCTGGTCGAGAAAGTCGGTGGCGAAATACGCCTGTGCCGGCTTGCGCTTGTATTCGGCCTCCTTGGGGCGAGCGAACATCCCGCCGAGGATCAACTTCGCACCGGGATCGACACTTTTGATCGTTGCGTAGGAGACGTTGATCAGTTTTCCGTAGTCGGCCGGGCTGGGGCGCGCGACGAAATACTTGAAGTTCTCCTCGTTCCAAATCTGCCAGGTCCGGATCGGGCTTTCCGAGAGCCCGGGGTGCGCCACCCAGAAGGTCCCCCCGGGGCCGTAGCGACCGACGACAAGTTTGAGGAAGTTCGACCAAGCGGTGCGCTGGGCGCCGGTCTTGACAGGGAGGCTCTTCGGCGCCATCGCCGCGCTACCGGGAACCCGGGCCGGGGTGACCGCCCAGGGCGGAGCGTCGTAGACGAAGGGCAGCACGTTGAGCCCCGCCGCCGCAGCACCGGAAACAAGCGCGTCGACATTGGAGAAGTTGCTATCGGCAGCACTCGTCGGCTGCACCGAGCTCCAGGGGATCGGGATCCGCACGCTGGCGACCCCGCCGGCGTGCAAGCGCTGGAACTGTTCGACCGTGGGCGTGGCCTGAGGTGAGACTCCCCAGAAGCCAGCGGGAAGAGCAACGGCCGACGGTGCGAGGACCGCGATCGAAGTAAGCGCGATCGCGACGGCCGCTGTCCATGCGCGTACCTGCCCCATTGGGCGCTTCCGTTCGTGCCCCATGTTCAGCTCGCCTTCGGCGAAGGGGCCGAAGCGGTCGGTCCACGCCGCTGGCGGCGCTGCCTGTACATCACGGCCCCGACCGAGATCGCGGCGAGGACCGCGATTGCGACCAGGATCGGAATCAACGGCGAGGAGCTGCCGGAGCTCGAGTGCGTGGCGGACGTCCCGGCATTTTGGCCGCCGTGCTGCGCCTGAGGCGTGGACCCGTTGTTGGCGCTGCCCCCTGGTTTACCCTGCCCCGTACCGCCGCCGTTACCGGTCGCCGGCGCCCCACCTTCCTTAGATGATCCATTTTCCGAAGATTCGTCCGTTTCGCCACCCGATGCCGGCTTACTGGCCTTGCCGGTCGGCGTCGACGCCCCCCCGTTGTCCGCAGCTTTGGCAACCGGCGGATGTTTGTGGGGGGTCGAAGGGTTTTCGCCTTCCGAGTTAGGGATGGCTTCGGTGTACTGCACGCAGCTCGAGCTCACGCATTCAGCCTGAGCGAAAACAGGAAAGCAAGCCAGTGCCAGCAGAGCAATCACTGACATCGACGCAAGCAGGACCCGGCCGCGAGCTGGGCCCTGGCGATGGCGCTTCCCGGCATTCATGGCGCGGAAGACTAGACCAATCGGCGGCGTTGCTCGCGCCAGTCGCCCTGATCGTCGGCCTGGCCCTGGCTGGGGGCGGCTTCGATGTGAGCAGTCGTCACATTGCGGGCCTTGCTGCATGGCTGGTTGTAGTCGCGCTGCTGGTCTTTGGCGCAGGATCGGCCGTGAAGCCAGAGCGGCCCCTGTACTGGGCAGGCGGACTGATCGTCTGTCTGTCGCTGCTGTGTGCAATCTCATCCCTTTGGTCGGGTTCAGTCGAGCTCAGCGTGATCGAGGCGGACCGCATCATGGTCTACCTCGGGTTCTTCCTTGCCGCATTCCTAATCGCCCAAACCGATGAAAGGCGCCAACGTTTCGCTGAAGGTCTAGCAATTGCCGCTGCCGTCGTCGCCCTACTTGGCCTCGGTGGACGCTTGTTGCCACATGTGCTCAATGTTGCAAATACGATCGGCAGCGGCCCTCGGCTCAGCTATCCCCTCGGCTACTGGAACGCGAATGGGGCGATGTTCGGCATCGGCGTCGCGTTGCTGCTCTGGACCAGCCGCCGCGCCGTGTCGAGCGTCCTGCGCTGGCTCTCCGTCGCGGCGATCCCCGTCTGCCTGCTCGCCCTCTACTTCACCTACTCGCGCGGCGGCCTGCTCTCCCTCGTAGTCGCCAGCGGCTGCCTGATCGCTCTCTCGCGGGACCGGCTCTGGTTGTTCGCGACGCTGGCGATCGGTGCGCTCGGGGCGCTGCCCGCGGTTCTCGCTGTGCAGGCGCGCCACAGCCTCGCCGACAACCTCGGTGGGCAGGCGGCCATCGACCAGGGCGTCACCGTGCTGCTGATCCTGCTGGCCGGCATCGCGCTCTCGCTGCTGCTCTTCGCGGCACTGCGCTGGGAGGAGCGGCGCGAGGGCGGGCTCAGCGGGCGGGCCGTGGCGGTCTCGCGCAATCCGAAGGTTCTGAAGGGGATCGCTCTGCTCGGGGCGCTGGTCGCCATCGCCGCCGTGGTCGCGGTTGGCGGGCGGGCTTGGAGCCAGTTCTCCAGCCCCGACATCCAGTTCCCCAAGAACCCGCAGGAACACTTCGGCGATCTCTCGGGGGCCGGCCGCCATGAGTTCTACAAGGTGGCGATCGAAGCCTTCGGCGAAAAGCCGATCCTCGGCCACGGAGCCGGGACGTACCAATTCTCCTGGGATCAGCTGCGCACAATCGAACTGCCGGTGCACGATGCGCACTCCCTCTACCTCGAGGCGTTCGCCGAGCTGGGGATTGTCGGCGGGCTGCTTGTGCTCGCCCTGGTCGGCACCTTGCTCGGGTGCGCCTTCGCCGCCTGGCGCAATGCCGCAGAGCCGCAGCGAGACCGCTACGCCGCCCTGCTGGCCGTAATGCTCGCCTTCGCGGTCGGCGCCGCCTTCGACTGGTTCTGGGAAATCGCCGGGCTGGGCGCGTTCTTCTTCCTCGCCGGCGGCGTCGTCGTCGCCGCGCGCTGCGGCCAGATCGCCGCCGATCCGCGCCGCCAGGACAACTCGAAGGCCGACAGCCGCCGCTTCGGGCTGACCGTCGTCGCCGTGGTCCTGGCCTGGGTCTCGGCGATCGCCCTGGTCGGACCGCTGCTGGTCGAACGCGAGATCGACTCCAGCCGGGCCGCGGCGGCCAGGGAAGACCTCGGCTCGGCCGTGGACCACGCCAGCACGGCACGCTCGATCGAGCCCTGGGCGGCCTCGCCATATGTCCAGCTCGGCCTGCTCGCCGAGCGCCAGGGGGACTACCGCGCCGCAATCGAACACTTTGGCCACGCGATCGAACGCGAGGATCGCAACTGGCAGTGGTACTACCTGCGCTCGCGAGTCGAGCACGAGGCCGGCAATGCCGCCGCAGCGCAGGCCGACCTCGAAAGGGCGCGGAAACTCAACCCGCAGGCTGCCTGCCTGGCCGGGGAATGGACCTGCTGATGGGCCCCGGGGCAAGCGGCGAGGGGCGGAGCGGGACGGCGACGCAGGCAGCGCCCGACGCGACGCCCCGCGCTCCGACCGAAATGGCGAGCCGGCTCGGGCTGACCGGACCGAGCGGCTCGCGCCGGCGCGGGGCGATGCTGCGGCGGCTGCTCATCGCCGGCGACTGGGTGGCGATCTTTGCCGCGCTCTGCGTCGCCACCGCGCTCACCTCAACCACGGATGTCGCCAAGCTTTTTTGGGCGGCGCTCTTCACACCGGCCTGGCTGCTGGTGCTGAAGCTGCACGGCCTCTATGACAACGATCACCGCCGCATCCGCCACAGCACGCTCGACGAGCTGCCGTCGCTGATCTCCGCCAGCGCCCTCGGCACGATCGTCCTGGACGGCCTGCTCTGGCTGAGCCCGCCCGGACCGCTCTCGGCCAAGAGCGCGATCATCGTCGGAATCGGCGCGGTGCTCGCCTGCTTCGTCGCCCGGGCGGTGCTGCGCTTTGTCTGGCAACGGCTGACCGGGGTCGCGATCGGCATCGTCATCGGGCCGGCCACCCTGGCCGATGCCGTCGTGCGCCGGATCGCCACCCACCCGGAGGCGCGGCTGAGCCTGGTCGGCTACCTCTCCGAGCCGCGCGACAAGGATCGTCGGGCCTCGCTCCCCCGATTGGGATCGGTCGAAGAGATCTCGCGAGTGGCGAACGAACACAACGTCGAGCGCGTCGTCGTCGCCGAGCAGGAGATGGGACAGCGCGACGCCGAGCACCTGATCGAACAGTGCAAGGCGACCGGTCTCGGCCTCACCTTCCTGCCCAAGCACTACGGGCTGCTGGGGCCCGGGATCGAGCTCAACCGGCTCGCCGAGCTACCGGTCCTCGACTTCCGCTTTTCCGATCCGCCGCGCTCGACCCTGGCGCTGAAGCGGGCGCTGGATGTATTCGTCTCGGGCCTGATGCTGGCGATCCTCTCGCCACTGCTGGCGCTGATCGCGCTCTTCATCGTTGTTGACTCGGGCAGGCCCGTCTTCTTCCGCCAGAAGCGGGCCGGCAAGGATGGCGTGCCGTTCACGATGCTGAAGTTCCGCACCATGGTCGCCAATGCCGAGGAGCGCCTCTCCGAACTCGTCGACCTCGAGAAGCTCGACGAGCCGGCCTTCAAGATCGTCGACGATCCGCGGATCACCCGCGCCGGAGGGTTCCTGCGGCGGACCAGCCTCGACGAGCTGCCGCAGCTGATCAACGTGCTGAAGGGGGACATGTCACTGGTCGGGCCACGTCCGGAGGAGGAGGCCGTGGTCGCCCTATATGACGAGCGCCAGCGCGCCCGGCTCGCGATCAAGCCCGGCCTGACCGGGCCGATGCAGGTCTACGGCCGCGGCGACCTCACCTTCGAGGAGCGGCTGGCGATGGAGCGCGACTACCTCGACAACCTCTCGGTCGCCGGCGACTTGGCGATCCTCTTGCGAACGCCGCGGGCGATCGTCCGCGGCGACGGCGCCTACTAGAGAATCCAGCGATGCCGAGTCCGCTCGACCTCGAGGTCGTGATCGTCAGCCACGGCGCCGAAGCGCTGCTGCGCCGCTGCCTGCGCTCGCTGGCCGAGCATCCTGCGAGCGGCGCGATGCGGGTGACGGTGGTCGACAGCGGCAGCACCGACTCGACCCCGGACATGGTCGAGCGCGAGTTCCCAGCGGTGCGGCTGATCCGCCGCGAGAACATCGGCTTCTCCGCCGCCAACAACGTCGTCCTGCGCGAGGACGAGGCCGCGGCCGTGCTGCTGCTCAACCCCGACACCGAGGTCTACGCCGGCACGCTCGACGCCTCCCTGGAGCGGCTGCGCTCCGAGGAGCGAATCGGCATGGTCGGCTGCAAGCTGGTGACCGAGTCGGGCGAGCTGGACCACGCCTGCAAGCGCTCCTTCCCCACTCCCCTGAGCGCCCTGGCCCACTTCACGGGCATCGGCCGTGGCGGCGATGCTTCGGGCTCGCTCAGCCAGTACCGGGCGACCCATCTTGGCGACGACGAGCCGGGCGAGGTCGACGCGGTCAACGGCGCCTTTATGCTCTGCCGCGCCGAGGCGGTGCGCGAGGTCGGCCTGCTCGACGAGGGCTACTGGCTCTACATGGAGGACCTTGACTGGTGCCGGCGCTTCTGGCGGGCCGGCTGGAAGGTCTTCTACGAGCCGGCCGGCGTCGCCCTGCACGTCAAGGGCGGCTCCAGCGGCAAGCGTCGTGCGCCCAAACAGGAGATCGCCTTCCACCGCGGCATGGGCCGCTTCTACCGCCGCTTCGACGCCGCCGGGCACAAGCCGCTCCTCAACGCCGCCGTCTACGCCGGAATCGGCGCCAAGCTCGCCATGAGCCTGGCGATCACCGCCGCGCGCGGCCGCTAGAAGGGCAGCGTCTCGCCGACTTCGGCGAGGGTCGGCGCGGCCTTGTCGCGCTCGGAGAGCAGCGGCTCGCCGACCGGCCACTCGACGCCGACACCGGGGTCGTCCCAGGCGATGCCGGCCTCGGTGGCGGGGTCATAAACGCTGGAGCAGAGGTAGGTGACGTCGGCGACCTCGCTGAGCACGGCGAAGCCGTGGCCGAAGCCGACCGGGATGAAGAGCTGGCGGTGGGACTCGTCGTCGAGCTCATAGCCCTCCCACTGGCCGTAGGTGGGCGAGTCGCGGCGCAGGTCGACGGCGACGTCGAAGATCTTGCCGCGCGGGCAGCGGACCAGCTTCGCCTGGCCGGGCTCGGTCTGGAAGTGCAGGCCGCGAAGGGTGCCTTTGGAAGAGCGAGAGTGGTTGTGCTGGACGAACTCGGCCCCGACCCCGTGCTCGGCCCAGAGATCGCTGCGGTAGGTCTCGACCATGAAGCCGCGCTCGTCGCCGTGGACGGTCGGCTCGAGTAGGACGACGCCGTCGAGCTTTGTGGACAGTCGCTGGAGCATTAGCCGAGCGTCTTGCCGTACTGCTTTTCGTAGTACTCGCGGTACTCGCCGGAGCGGATCGGTCCCCACCAGGCCTCGTTGTCGCGGTACCAGGCAACGGTCTTCTCCAGCCCCTCGGCGAAGTGGACCTGGGCCTCCCAGCCCAGCTGCTCCTTCAGCTTGGCTGAGGAGAGCGAGTAGCGACGGTCGTGGCCGGGACGATCGGCGACGTACTCGATCAGCGACTCGTCTTTGCCGGTCAGCCCGATCACACGCTTGATCACGTCGATGTTCTCGCACTCGTCGGGACCGCCGACGTTGTAGGCCTCGCCGGCCTTGCCCTTGGTCAGCACCGTGTGGATGCCGCGGCAGAAGTCCTCGACGTAGAGCCAGTTGCGGACCTGCTTGCCGTCGCCGTAGACCGGCAGCGAGTCGCCGTGCAGGGCGTTGAGCGTGATCAGCGGGATCAGCTTCTCAGGGTACTGGCGGGGACCGTAGTTGTTGGAGCCGCGCACGATCGAGGCGTCGATGCCGTAGGTGTGGACGTGAGCGGTGACCAGCAGATCGCCGGCGGTCTTGGTCGCCGAGTAGGGCGAGGAGGGGTCGAGCGGCGAGGTCTCGGTGAAGGAGCCCTCCTCGATCGAGCCGTAGACCTCGTCGGTGGAGACCTGCAGGTAGCGGCCGACGCCGAGCTCACGGGCGGCGTCCAGCAGCGTGCCGGTGCCGATCACGTGGGTGCGGGCAAAGGCGTCCTGATCGTCGATCGAGCGGTCGACGTGGGACTCGGCGGCGAAGTTGACGACGGCATCGCAGCCCTCCATCGCCTCGCGCACGACCTTGGGGTCCTCGATCGCGCCGACGACGAGGTCGGTCCCCTCGGGCAGGTTCTCGCGCCGGCCGGCGTAGGTGAGCTTGTCGAGCACCCGGACCTCGTGCTCGCCGCCGACGAGGCGGACATAGGTCGAGCCGATGAAACCGGCGGCTCCGGTGACGAGCAACTTCATGCGATGGCCTCCTGGTCGGCGGAACGTTGGGAAAGGTAGGCGCGCAGACCGTCCTGCCAGGACGGCAGCTCGATCGCGTGCTTGCGCTGGCTGGTCAGGACCGAGTAGGGCGGCCGCGGGGCGGGGCGGCCGAGCATCTCGGTGGTCGCCGAGAGCACCCGGCACTCGACCTCAGCCTGCTCGAAGATCTCGCGGGCGAAGTCATACCAGGAGCAGGCGCCGGCGGCGGCCATGTGGTGGATGCCGAACTCGATCCCCTCGATCAGCCGAACGATGCCGGCGGCGAGGTGCCAGGTGTAGGTCGGCGAGCCGACCTGATCGCGCACGACCAGCACCTCGTTCTGGGTCGAGGCGAGGCGCAGCATCGTCTCGACGAAGTTGGAGCCGCCGATGCCGAAGAGCCAGGAGGAGCGGACGACGAAGTGGCGCTTGTTGGCGGCGGCGGTCGCTTCCTCGCCGGCCAGCTTGGTGCGGCCGTAGGCGGAGATCGGCGCGGTCTGGTCGGTTTCGACGTAGGGCGCGCCCTTGGCGCCGTCGAAGACGTAATCGCTGGAGACGTAGACGACCGAGGCGCCGACCTTCGCCGCCGCGGCGGCGACGTAGCCGGCCGCGGTCGCGTTGACGGCGAGCGCCTCCTGCTCGGAGGCCTCGGCCCCGTCGACGTCGGTCCAGGCGGCGCAGTTGATCACCACGTCGGGCCGCTCGAGCTCGAACTTGGCGGTGACGGCCGCCCTCGCGGCGATGTCGAGCTCGCTGTGGCCGAAGCCGACCACGTCGTGGCCAGCGTTGCCGGCAGCGAGCACGACATCGCGCCCGAGCATGCCGCCCGCGCCTGTGACAAGAACCTTCATCTACTCAGCAACGATCTTCACTGCAAGGTCTTGCGCGCCATCAGATGATCTTGATCTCCGACTTGTCGCCGACCAGCATCCGCAGCGTTTTCGGCATCCCGTCGCTGCGGGTCAGCTTGACTTCGCGGCCGAGCAGGCTGGCCTCCATGCGGGTGCCGAGGTCCTCGACGATCGAGCCGGCGAGGACGATCGAGTGCTCGACTTCGGAGCGGCGGATGCAGACGTCGTCGCCGATCGAGGTGTAGGGGCCGACGTAGGCGTCCTCGATCCGGGCGCCGGCGCCGATCACGGCCGGGCCGCGCACGACCGAGCCCTTGATGACGGCGCCTGGCTCGATGACGACGCGGCCCTCGATCTTCGAGGCCTCGTCGACCTCACCCTCAATCTTGGTCTCGATCTCCTCGAGCACGAGCCGGTTGGCCTCGAGCATGTCGGCGAGCTGGCCGGTGTCCTTCCACCAGCCGCTGACCACCTCCGAGCGCACGGTCTTGCCCTCTTCGATCAGGCTCTGGATCGCCTCGGTGATCTCCAGCTCGCCGCGCCAGGAGGGCTCGAGGGCGCGGGCGGCATCGAAGATCGGCGGGGCGAAGAGGTAGACGCCGACCAGGGCGAGGTTGGAGGGCGGATCTTTCGGCTTCTCGACCAGGCGCACGATCCGCTCCCCGTCCAGCTCGGCAACCCCGTAGGACTGCGGGTCGTCGACCGGCGTGAGCAGAATCAGCGCGTCGGGTTCCTCGGCACGGAAGGTGGAGACAAGGCCGCGCAGGCCATCGGCCAGCAGGTTGTCGCCGAGGTACATGACGAAGGGCGATCCGCCGATGAACTCCTCTGCCGTAAGAACCGCGTGAGCGAGGCCGGCTGGCTTGTCCTGGACGATGTAGGTGATCTCGGCGCCAAAAGCGGAGCCGTCGCCGACCGCCTCGCGAATCTCGTCGCCGGTCTCCGGGGCGATGATGATGCCGATCTCGGTGACGCCGGCGTCGACCAGCGCCTCGATCCCGTAGAAGAGCACGGGCTTGTTGGCGACGGGCACCAGCTGCTTCGCCGAGGTGTGGGTGATCGGGCGCAGTCGCGTCCCGGCCCCGCCGGAGAGGATCAGGCCTTTGAGGTCTTGCACCGCGCGCAAGGCTATCTGTCTAGCGAGAGAGGCGGGCCTTGGCAAAGCGCGCGGCGCGGCGCGGCAGTCCCGGCCGGGGCTCGCCGTAGCGAAGGTTGGGATTGGAGTAGGGATCGGCGCCGATCACTGCGTGCCAACGCTCCCGCAGCATCGCCTTCTCCCAGTCGTTGACCTTGGTGTCCCGGCTCGATGACTCGAAGTGGTAGAGAACGGTGTCGGCGTCGTAGACGACCCGCATCCCCTGATCCCTCACAGCCAGGCAGTAATAGATGTCGTTGTAGTTGACTGGCAGCTCAACCGGGAAGCCCCCGACGCGTTCGAAGGCGTCGCGGGACGTCATCAGGCAGGCGCCCGTGACCGCAAGGTAGTTCTGGGTGACCAGCGCGTTGCGCGCGTAGCCGCTCAGCTCTCCCCCGACCCCCCGATAGACGTGCCCTGGCAGACCGCGCTCCAAGACGACGCCCGCGTGCTGGATCCGCTCGTCCTCCCAGCGCAGTTGCGCGCCGACCGCTCCGATCCCCGAGTGGCCGGAGTACATGACCATGCGCTCGATCCAGTCGGGCGTGACCACCTCCATATCGTCGTTGAGGAACAGCAGATGCTCGCCGCCGCTGTGTGCCGCGCCCAGGTTGACCTTGGCGGAGAAGTTGAACGGCTGGCCATAGCTGACGATCCGCAACCGATCGCCCCCGAGCCTCCCCAGTTGCTCCAGCGTTGCAGGGTCGGTCGAGTCATCGGCTACGCAAATGACCTCGTAGCGGTCATAGGTCGACGTCGCCAGGATGCTTCGCAGGCAATGCAGGACGAGAACGGTGTCCGCGCCGCGGATCGCGCGGCGCTGGCCGCAGGTTGGGATGACGATGCTCACCATCGGCGCCGACGTCAGCGCCGGACGAAGTCGGCACCCGCCGGGGCGCCCCGGGTCGGCCTCGACGCGAGCTGGCAAGCCGATGCGCTCGCAGTGCGCCTGCACCGCTTCCACGCGCGCCGGGTTGGACGTCGGCTCATCATCGGTCCTGCTCGCACGCCGGTGGTATAGAAGCTCGGGGACGTGCAGGATTGCGCGCGCCCGCTCGGTGATCCTGAGCGCGATGTCCCACTCCGCGGCACTGCCAAGCGAAGCGGGAAAGCTTCCCACCTCCTCCAGCAGAGACCTCCGGACAAAAGCGAGCCGGCCCGTGTACGGCTGAACCCGAAGCCGCTCCGGTGACCAGTCGGGCTTGAAGAAAGCGTTCGAATGGCGCCCCCCAGCGTCGATCTCGTCCTCGTCGGTGTAGACGAAATCGGCATCAGGCGTCCGCCGAAGCGCGGCGTCGACAGACTCCAGCGCCTTTCGGTGAAGTCGATCGCCGTCTCCGAGCAGGGCCACGAAGCTGCCTCGGGCCGTCGCCAACGCCCCCGCCGCTGCCGCTGCCGTCCCGCCGCCGTCCCGATAGCGAACCCGGACGCGCGAGTCCTCCCGCGCGACCCTGTCGAGGATCTCGCGAACCCGACGGCTGGAACCGTCCCCGGCGCATACGCAAAGCTCCCAGTCAGCGAAGTCCTGCCCCTGCACCGACGCGAGCATCCCTTCTAACATCGCCGGCGGCGGGTCGGAGACAGACGCGATGATCGAGAACCTGGGCTCGGGCACGCGCTACCGGACAATCGAGGAAGCCTGCACGGGACGGGGAAGGCTATCGTCGCGGACGCATGAGCCCGGGAACCGCAACGACGCCGATAGACGTCGTCATCGTCAACTGGAACACGGCCGAGGCCGCGATCGAGGCGGCCGGCGCCTACCTGCGGTCGGATTCGGTCGAGGCCCGGGTGACCGTCGCCGACAACGCATCACAACCCGAGCAGCGCCGACTGCTGGAGGAAGGCTGCCCTGAGGACGCCCGGCTCGTGCCGCACGGGGAGAACCTCGGCTACGGACGGGCAGCCAACCTGGCTCTTGGGGATGGGATCGCCGACATGGTCTGTGTCAGCAACGCCGATGTCCTCCCCGAGCCAGGCGCGCTGGCGACACTTGCCGCGGTCGTTCGAGCGGAGGCGCGAGCCGGGATGGTTGGCCCCGCCTTCGGCGGCAAAACCGACCGCTACCACTCGCGGCTGCCGACCGGGCTGACGATGCTGGGGCGCATCTTCGCCGGCACGTTTTCCCGCGGTCCTGTCCCCCCTCCCCTGCCCGGGGAGGTGAAGGCAGTCGGCCAACCGTCGGGCGCCTGCTTTTTGATGCGCCGCGACACGTGGGAGCTCTTGGGAGGCTTCGACGATGGCTTCTTCCTCTGGTACGAGGACGTGGACCTGGCCAAACGCCTGCACGACAAGGGCTATCGCAACCTCGTGGTCGGATCGGCACGGGTCGGGCATGTCGGCGCCGGCTCCTTTGCCCAGGTCGACCGCCCGCGCCAGCGAGCGATACGGCTCGCCTCGGTTGAGCGATACATCGACAAGCACCATCCGCGGCTCTCGACCTTCACCCCAGTGCTGCTTCGCCTCTCGAGGCGCCTCAGAGCAACGGCCCCGATGACGCCGGGGCAGCACCCCGGGGCGCACGGAGAGTGATGTGAGCCGCCTCAGGGCCGCCTTCCAGGGACGCAAGGGCGCCGTGCTGGCGGTTTCGCTGATCGTCTGGGCGCTGGCGCTGTTCGACTTGACCTTGCTGCCGAGGGTGTCCTCGCTGTACCTGGGGACGCTGCCGGCGAAGCGGATCGCGGGCGTGACGGTGGCGCCGGGGTCAGTGCTGCTGACCAGTACAGATCCCACCGGGCCGGCCAACCTCTGGGTTCTCAGTCGTGGCGATGCCGCAACCCGGGTTGTCGGAGTGCAGCTGGCGCCTTGGCATCACCGCCTGGGTGCGAGGACCAGACCCCCCGCAGTCGGCATGCGCGCGACCCTGCCTCCCTTCGACGGGAGGCCCGTGGATGTCGAAACGTGGCCAGGCGCTGGACCCGCGCTCTTCGTCGTCTCCTCTCCGCGCCGGTCCCCGACGCTGCGGCTCATCTCGCTGCGAACCGGACGACCCCTGCTCGAATCCACGGTCCCACTACCGTTCCAAAAGAGCGACCTCAGGGACTTCTTCGTCGCCCGCTGGTCCGGGCCTCGCCCCGACCTCTTCGTGCTCGACCGCAACGTGAACCGGCGCAAGCCCTTGAGCCCTCGTCCTTGGGTGATCCGGGTCTACTCGGGTGAGTCGGGCTTTAAGAAACTTGTCCTCGAAAGCTCGATCAAGAGGCTGATATCGAAGCAACTCTCCCAGCGGAACTGGTGGCTGGACATCGGGGTCCGCCGCCCGCCGCAGCCAAGCCTCGTGCTGGTGAGCAGGGGGACGCAAACGGGCACTGGACAAACAGAGGTGCACACGCTCTCCGGACATTCCAGATTCCATCGCTTCACGCTCCACACCGGCACGGAACTCCCGGAACTGGACGGCTTGAACCAGCGCTTTGTCTTCCAGTCGGAACGGACAGGCGGCACCGTGCTCATGGCGCAGATCCATCATGGTCACCTAGGGCTGGTGCCGGTGCCGCTTCCCTGAGCTAACCCGCTGGGGCCGGATCGGCGCGAGCGACCAGCGACAGACCGATCGCGACGCAGAGCATGCCGAAGCTCGACAGCAGGTAGGGATTGGTGGCGCTGGCAACCAGGATCCCGAGGATCGCCATCGCGCCCGCCAGCGGCGGCGCCCGCAGCGCACCCGTCGTGGCGTCTCGCAAACCCCGGCGAACGGCCGCCAGGGGCAGGGCGAGAACGGCAAGTAGCCCCAAGACGCCGATCTGGAAGAGGAGCTGCAGGTAGGTGAGCTCGTAGGACCAGGGTGCCGCAGGATCCCGTACGAAGCGCGGTCGCACGACCGTCCCGAGGCCGTCGCCGAACACCGGGTTCTGCTTGAACGCGTGCCAGAGCTTGGGCGCCTGCTGCTCGCGCTGGCCAGCCGAGTTGTCGGCCAGAAAGGACGGGCGGGGCAGAGCGCCGAAAAGCATCCCTACTCCAACCGCGACCCCGAGCACTGCGACGCCCGCGGTCAGACGCAGAATGAGCCGGCGCCGGCGCGCATCGAAATCCCTCCAGAGCACGGCCAGTAGGACGCCGGCGCAGACGATCGACATACCAAGCCAGATGCCCCGCGTGTGCGAGAGGTAGGTGGCGGCGATCAGAAGCGCCAAGCCACCGGCCCTCATGCGCGAGGGGCCTAGCGAGGCCAGCTCGGCGAGCAGCAGCGCGGTGGCGACGATGAAAAGGACCTGGTTGCCGATGAAGACCCGAAAGCCGCCGGCGTTATCCCCGAAAACGCCCTTGAAGATGAGGAAGCTGGGGGTATTGCCCGGATCTCCAATCAGGTAATGCGAAACGAAGAGAAGGACCGTGACCCCGCAGAGGGCAAGCACGGGCAGGAGCCAGAGGTCAACGCCGCGGCCGCCGTAGAGCCGGCGCGCGTCCAGGAGCGGGAAATAGAGCAGCAGGTAGACGAAGCGGCTGGCCTCCTGCATCGTCCAGGTCAGGCCGTGTATACCGGCCGAGTCCCCCCCGATCGCCTGCACGGCGCCGACGAGCGCCCAGAGCGCCGGGATCCCGATTGCGAAGAGCAAGACTGGGACCGCAAACTGGTAGTCGTGAAGCGCCCGGCGGCGGCCAACCTGCCACCACCAGGCCACCATCGCGCCCGCCACGAGGAACAGCTTGAGCGGGATCGGACCGAGGTAGGTGTCGTCGGTGAAGAGGGTGATGTAGGCGATTAGCACCGCCATCGAGACAACCCAGGCGCGCGGTCCAGGGGCGTGCCTGGAAGATCCGGCCGCCGAGGTCGCCTCCTGTTCCATCGTCCCTTGCTTCAATGCGTTGTCCATGGCCACCGCCTCCAGACGCTATCGCCTGGAGGCCGGGTCAGACCCAGCGATGATTCGCAACCCAAGCGCGCAAATCCGGTGAGCGACGACGACCGCCTCCGCCGCGAGCGTGGCGACGTGGGCGAGGACCTTGGGGTCGGCTTCGAGGCTGCCGCGACACCAGAGCCCGCTACCTTCGGCGCCTCGGCGGCGCGCGGAGTCGGCGTGCTGGTTGGCCGAACCCTCGGTCTGCAGCTGCTGACGGCCGGCGTGACCATCCTCCTTGCCCGGCTGCTGACCCCTGCGGACTACGGGATGTTCGCCCTAGCGTTGGCCATCCAGATGGGGGGGCAGCGACTGGCGGAGATGGGGCTGCCGTCGGCGCTGATCGGTCAAGAGGACGAGCCCTCCGTCGAGCAGCAGGCAGCCGTGGGGGGGGCGATGCTGTCTACCTCGGTGTTGCTGTCGGGGCTCCTCCTCGGATTTGCCTTCGCTGTGGCACCGGCGCTCGGCATCGACAGCGAAGCGCTGCGAGTGGTCGGTATCGCGGGGCTGGCGATGCCGCTCTACGCCGGCCGGGCGGTGCCGACGGCCTTGATGGAGCGTCATCTTCTCTTTGGGCGCGTTGCGGTGGTCGAGGCGGCCGACACCCTCACCTTCAACGTCTTCGCCCTTGCCGCCGCGTATGGTGGCCTCGGGGCATTCAGCCTCTCAGGCGCGGTGCCCGCGGGCGCCCTTGCAAGCGCGGTTGCTGCCTGGGCTCTACAGGAGTTCGCGCGCAGGCCGGCGCTGCGCTTGGACCCGCTGCGGCCGATGTTCAAGTTCGGGGCAAGGGTCACGCTCGTCTACGGCATCAACATCGGCCGGGAAATCGGCTTCGTGGTGGTGCTCACCGCGGTGGGCGGCTCGGCGGTGACCGGCTTTTACGCAATGGCCACGCGCCTGTTCTCGTTTCCGATCGCGCTCGCCGGCGCAATCGCCCGCGTCTCCTTCCCGGCGCTCTCGCGCAGCAGCGGGAAACGCGAGGGACGCGCCGCCAGCGCGGCCGTCTACGCGACCATCGTCGCCGGCCTGCCACTGGCGCTTGTAGCCGGCGCGGTGCAGCCGCTGATCGGAGTGGTTCTCGGCGACACCTGGATGCCGACCTCGGACGTCGTCCTGGCCGGCTCTCTCGGAATGATGGTCGCAGCAGGCGCCAACGCGACAATGATCGGGTACTCGCTCGCGGAGGGGGCGGTGGGGCCCGTCGTCGCGGCGGCAGCCATCGGAACCGTGCTCGCCTGGACCCTCGCGGCGGTGCTCATCGCTCCCCTGGGCGAGACCGGAATAGGCCTCGCGCTCACCGTCTCCAGTCTGGGCGCGATGGTCGTCCTCGCATTGCGCACCCACCCCACCCTCGGCCGCTCGATATTCGCGGTGCTGAAGATGTCGCTGATCTCCGGGCTCGCCGTGCTCGCCGCCCAGCTCGCGGGCGTCGAGCAAAATGCGACCGGGCTGGCGCTCGCCCTCTGCATCGTCACCGCGGTCTGGCTGCCGCTTCAGCTCCTCTTCTTCCGCCGCGAGACGCTCTCGCTCTTCCACCTCATTCGACCCCTGCTGCCCAGAGGGGCCTCAACCTAGGCCCGTGGAGACGACCGTCTACATACCCACCCTGCGCGCCGGCGAGCGGCTCGCACAAACGCTCGAGTCGCTGGAACGGCAGGAACCGAGACCCCGGGTCGTGATCGCCGACAACAGCAGCGAGGGCCTCGGTGCCGAGCTCGTTCGCTATCGCTTCCCCTGGGCTCTCTCGGTCGCCTTCGGGGAAAACCTCGGCTTCGGTGCCGCCCTCAACCGCGCCGTGCGCGAAGTTCCCGGCGACCCGATCGTCTTCCTCAACGACGACGTCTCGGCGGAGCCCGGCTTCATCGCCGGGCTGACCGAGGCGTTGACTCCCGAGGCCGGCATGGTCGCGGGCGTGCTGCTGAGTGAAGCCGACCCAAGCCGAATCGATTCGGCGGGCGTCGTGGCGGACCGGACGCTGCTCGCCTTCGACCACCTCAACGGCGAGTCGGTCGAGGCACTCGGGTCCGCCGGCGATCCCCTGGGACCAACCGGCGGCGCGGCGCTGTACAGGCGCAGCGCCTTCGAGCAGGTCGGCGGCTTCGACGAGGGGATCTTCCTCTACTACGAGGACCTGGACCTGGCGCTGCGGATGCGGTTGGCCGGCTTCGGCTGCCGCCTCGCCCCAAGCGCAAGGGGGATCCACGCCTACTCGGAAACACTCGGCGCCAAGACCGGCCGCAAGTACGCGATGACGGGCTGGAGCCGCGGCTACCTCTTGCGGACTTACGGCTTTGGCAGGCGACCGGCGCTGCTGCTCCGGGCGCTGGCGGCCGAGGCCACGATCTGCGCCGGACAGATGGTCTCCGAGCGGACCGCGGAGGGGCTGCGCGGCCGGCTGCGCGGTTGGCGAGCCGCGAGGGGCGTGCCGATGCGGCAGGCCCCATCCGAAGGCCTACTCGACATTTCTCTGCGCCATGCACTTGCCCTGCGCCGTATTCGTCACAGCGGATGAACCACGGAATTCGCCTCGCACATCTGTGCGCCCGCCGCTGCGAATAGCATTCCCACGGTGGCGGGGGCCAGACCGACGGAACTGCTCGCGAAACTCGGGTCGGTGTTCAGATCGTTGCCCTTTCTGGGACTCGTCGTCGCACTACTCACCTTTCCGACTTTCTCGCTGACCCCGTCACCCGGACTCGACCCTTCGTGGGGGGCTGGCCTGCAGATGGCGGCGCACGACGGACTCGTCTTCGGCCGGGAGGTGGTCTTTACGTACGGGCCCCTCGGCTTTCTCTCCGTGCCGACCCTGTGGTACCAGGATCTCGGCGCCGCCGCCGTGGCCTACGCGGCCCTGGTGCACATCCTCGCCTGCACCCTGATTCTCTGGGCTGCCCTGCGGATCTTCGACCGCCCGCTCGCGGTGATCGTCGCGCCTGCAGCTTCCTCGGCTCGCCGCTGGTGACTATCGCCTTGCTGCTCGCCGCAGGCGTGGCGGGCGAGCGGATGGGCACACGTCCGCAGTCCGCCTTCCCGTTCATGATCGGGGCGCTTGCGGCATTCGCCTTCCTGGTCAAACTGAATCTCGGCGTCGAGATCTTCCTCCTCGGCAGCGTGGCGCTGCTCGCCGACCGTCCATGGCGGGTGTCTATTCAGCTTGCCCAGTTCGCCGGCGCTTTTTTCGCCGCGCTGATCCTGCTCTGGCTCGCCGCCGGGCAGCCGCTTGGCGCCATCCCCGACTACTTCTCCCTCTCTCGCTCGATGATCTCGGGGTACTCGGAAGCGATGGTGCTGAGCAACCCGGGATCTACGGGCAATGCCCTGCTGGCTGTTGGTGCCGGCATCGCAACAACCGTCGCGACCTGGCTGCTCAACGGCGACCTGGCTGGACGGCGACGCCTCATCCTCACCGGCCTGATCGGGCTGTTCTGCTTCTTCAGCTTCAAGGAAGGTTCATCAGGCCCGACCACCCTCACGTCGCGCTCTTCGTCTCGGCGATCACCGCGGCCTGGTTCGCTCTGGGCTGGAAGCGGCCCCTCCGCTGGCTGGGAATAGCCACTCTGATCGCCCTCCTCGCGGTGTCGATCAACTTCTCCTCTGGCGCCATCAACCCGATTGCCCACTTCAGGGCGGCGCGCGACCTGACCCGGACGATGGTCTCCCCGTCGCGGCGCTATAGCGAGACCGACGCGGGCCGATCCAACATCGAGGCCAATTTCAACATCGACCCAGCCATAATCACGGCGATCGGTAACCGACCGGTTCACGTCAGCCCGTACGAAACGAGCATCGCCTGGGCCTACGGACTCAACTGGCGGCCACTGCCCATCTTCCAGGACTACCTCGCCTTCACGCCTAGGCTCGATCGGGAGAACACCGACGCGCTACGCTCCGAGAAGGCCCCGCAACTGATTCTTCGCCAGCTCGACAACGGCACCGTGGACGTTCGCTACAGCGGCTTCAATCCACCGCAAGCGACGGTCGAGATGCTCTGCAGGTACAGCCCAAGCCTGATCCGCGGCAACTGGATGCTCCTGCACAGAACCCGGAACCGCTGCGGGCGCGAAAAGCTGCTGAAGAGCATCGACGGGGAGTTCCGCAAACCATTCGTGGTGCCGCCCACGCCACCTGGGAGCCTCACGGTCGCGCGTGTGCATGGCGTCGGCGTCGGCGGACTCGACGACTGCGCACTCTGCTCTTTCGCGCCAAGCCACGCTATGTCGAATTCTCGGGCGGGAACCAGTCGGCTTCGACAGCGCCCAACTTCCGCCTCGTGCCTGGCACCGTAGAAGACGGTCTCCTAATCTCCGCCCCGCGCCGAGCTGACTATCCTGAGCCGTTCACGCTGGCTCCGGATCCGGTCACCTTCACGATCAGCGGCCCCGGGCTCGAAGGTCCGATCGAGATCGACTTCTACACCAGGCCGATTAGCCCCGGCGCGGGCAACGTTCAGGACCAGCCAGATGCAGGGGCGCGGGCCAGCAAATAGCATCCCGCTGCCGCGAGCGGCAAACAGCTCGCGTGGACGCGAATGAACTACGAGCGCCTCTACTCATACCGCTTCCGCGACATCGATCAGGCCGCCCGCTTGCGGGTCTGGGAGGAGATCGCGCCCCACGTCCACGGCCTGATGGGCTCGCCCCAGACGGTGCTCGACGCCGCCGCCGGCCGCGGCGAGTTCATCTGCTCGATCCCGGCCGCCGAGCGCTGGGCGGTCGACGAGGTCGCCTACGAGGAGGCCGAGCGCACCAAGGGGGTCAAGTTCGTCACCTCGAGGATCATGGACGCCGAGCTGCCCGGCGAGCATTTCGACGGCGTCTTCGCCTCCAACTTCCTCGAGCACCTCTACGACCAGGAGGCGATCTCGCAGTTCCTCGAAAAGATGCGCGACGCAATGGTTCCCGGTGGTCGGATCGCGATCATGGGGCCGAACTACCGCTACTGCTCGAAGGAGTACTGGGACTGCGCCGATCACTACGTCGCGCTCACTCACGTGGCGATCGCCGAGCATCTCTACGCCGCCGGCTTCGAGCCACAGCGCGTCATCCCCCGCTACCTGCCCTACTCTTTCCGAGGCATCCTGCCTCCCTCGCCGCGCCTCACCGGCCTCTACCTGCGCACCCCCCTCGCCTGGAAGCTGCTCGGCAAGCAGTTCCTGGTGATCGGGCAGCGCTGAAGGACCTTGCGCGTCCTGGTGACAGGGGGCGCCGGCTTCGTCGGCGGCAACCTCGTCGTCTCATTGGCCGATCGCCATCCCGACTGGGAGATCGTCGCGCTCGACAACCTGATGCGGCGTGGATCGGAGCTGAACCTGCCACGGCTGCGCGAGGCCGGGGTCGAGTTCCTCCACGGCGACGTGCGCGAGCCCGCCGACCTGAAGGCGGCCAGCTCGTTCGACGCGATGGTCGAGTGCTCGGCCGAGCCCTCGGTCCTTGCGGGATTTGGTGATCCCTCCTACTCGGTCCAGACCAACCTGCTCGGCGCCTTCAACTGCCTCGAGCGGGCGCGCGCCGAGGAGGCGTTCGTCGTCTTCCTCTCGACCAGCCGCGTCTACCCGGTGGCGCCGCAGCTGGAGTTGCGGCTGGAGGAGGCGGAGACCCGCTTCGAGCTGAGCGCCTCCCAACCCGTCGCCGGCGCCGGCGTGGCCGGTATCGCCGAGGACTTCCCTCTGGCGGGCGCCCGCACGCTCTACGGCGCCACCAAGCTCTCCGCCGAGCTGTTGATCGAGGAGTACGCCGACGCCTTCGGACTGCGCGCGGTGACCAACCGCTGCGGCGTCATCGCCGGCCCCTGGCAGATGGGCAAGGTCGACCAAGGCGTCTTCTCCTGGTGGCTGCTCAGCCATCGCTACGGACGGCCCCTCTCCTATATCGGCTACGGCGGCTCGGGCAAGCAGGTGCGCGACCTGCTCCACATCGACGACTTGATCGACCTGGTCGACGAGCAGCTAGGCGACCCGGAGCGCTGGAGCAGCGTCACCGCGAACGTCGGCGGCGGGCGCGAGTGCAGTCTCTCGCTGCTGGAGACAACGGAGATCTGCCGCGAGCTGACAGGCAACGAGGTGCCGATCGGGGTCGAGCCCGAGACCCGGCCCGGAGACGTGCCAGTCTACCTTAGCGACTGCTCGCGGCTTCATTCTCTAACCTCGTGGCGCCCTCGCCGCGGGCCGCGCGACGTGCTTGCCGACTTGCTTGAGTGGTCGGCGGCGCATGAGGACTCGTTGCGGGCGGCGCTGGGTTTCGAGCGATAGGCGAAGGGGACGACTGCAACGATGCCGAAGGCGATAGTCACAGGATCCGGGGGCCTGATCGGCTCCGAGTCGGCGGCCCGTCTGGTCGAGGCCGGCTACGACGTGATCGGGGTCGAGAACGACACCCGCGCCGTCCTCTTCGGCCCCTCGGCATCGACTGCATCGGTGACAGAGCGCCTCAACCGCGAGCTCGAGACCTTCCGCACCGCCGACCTCGACATCCGCGACGCCGACGGGATCGACCGCATCTTCGCCGAGGCCGGCAAGGAGATCGAGTTGATCGTCCACACCGCCGCCCAGCCTTCGCACGACTGGGCGGCCAGCGATCCGCAGGCCGATTTCGGGATCAACGCCAACGGCACCCTCAACCTGCTTGAGGCGACGCGCAAGCACTGCCCTGAGGCGACCTTCATATTCACCTCGACCAACAAGGTCTACGGCGACCGGCCCAACTACCTGCCGCTGGAAGAGCAGGAGACGCGGCTCGAGCTACCCGCGGACCACGAGTGGTTCGGCGGCATCGACACGACGATGTCGATCGACTCCACTCTGCACTCGCTGTTCGGCGCCTCCAAGGCGGCGGCCGACCTGCTGGTCCAGGAGTACGGCCGCTACTTCGACATGCCGACCGTCTGCTTCCGCGGTGGCTGCCTCACCGGGCCCAACCACGCCGGCGCCCAACTGCACGGCTTCCTCGCCTACCTGATGAAGTGCACGGTCACCGGCGACCCCTACACCGTCTTCGGCTACGAGGGCAAGCAGGTGCGCGACAACGTGCACAGCGCCGACCTGGTCGACGCCTTCCTGCTCTTCCACGCGCAGCCCAAGGCAGCTACCGTCTACAACATCGGCGGCGGTCGGGCCAACGCCTGCTCGATGCTGGAAGCGATCGAGATCTGCGAGCGCATCGCCGGCCGCGAGCTGGACTGGAAAATGAGCGACGAGGCGCGGGTCGGCGACCACCGCTGGTGGATCAGCGACCTCGAGGAGTTCGGCTCGCAGTACGGCGGCTGGCGGCCCCAGCGCGACCTGGAGACGATCCTGCGCGAGATCTACGAAGCCAACACCGAGCGCTGGGCTTCCGCGTCGGCATGAAGCTCTCGCTGGTCATCCCCGCCTACAACGAGGAGGAGACGGTCGCCGAGACCGTCGAAGGCATCGTCACGACCCTGAAACGCGAGGAGATCGACCACGAGGTGATCGTCGTCGACGACTCCAGCAGCGACGGCACCGCGGCCGTGGTCGAGCGGATCGCCGCCGAGCATCCGCAGGTCCGCTGCCTGCCATCGCCCTACGAAAACGGCTTTGGCTTCGCCGTGCGAGCCGGCCTCGAGGCCTTCGAGGGGGACGCGGTGGCGATCGTCATGGCCGACGGCTCCGACAGCCCCGAGGACATCGTCTCCTACCAGCGCCTGCTCGAAGAGGGCTACGAGTGCGCCTTCGGCTCGCGCTTCGTCCACGGCGCGACCGTGCTCGACTACCCGCGCTCGAAGCTGATCATGAACCGGATCGTCAACTTCGGCATCCGCGCCCTCTTCCGTCACGGCTACAACGACACGACCAACGCTTTCAAGGCCTACCGGCGCGAGGTCATCGAGCACATCCAGCCCCTCCTCTCCCACCACTTCAATCTGACGGTCGAGCTGCCGCTGAAGGCCGTGGTGCGCGGCTACAGCTACGGGATCGTGCCGATCTCCTGGACCAACCGCAAGGCCGGCACCTCGAAGCTTCGCCTCAACGAGATGGGCAGCCGCTACCTCTTCATCGTCCTCTACGTCTTCCTCGAGCATCACCTCAGCCGCGGCGACTACCGTCGCGACGGCACGCCCGCGGCCCGGCCGCGGGGGACCTGGCGGGCCGGACGCAGCGCCAAGCTGTGATGGACGCCGAGGGCCAGACCTTCTCGGCGTTTCATGCCGACTAAGGTGCCAGCGATGCTCCGCCAGGCGGGAACTTTCATCAGGCGGTTTCGCGAAGAGCTCGATCGATCGCTCTTTAAGCCGCCTCCACCTGGGCGGGTGCGATTCGAGGGCTGGAAGAGAGCGGTGATCATCGTGGCCTTCGTGGCACTTGCGGCCTTCTTGCAGTTGCTCCGGCTCGGTCCATCCAACGCGTTGAACTCACTGTGGGCAGAGGACGGAATGACCTTCCTCGGCGAAGCGCTGAACCAGGATTTCCTTCACCTCGTGACCGTTACCCACGGCGAATACCTCGTCGTGCTACCCCGGCTGATTGGCGAGGTAGGGGCTGCAGTGCCTCTGTACCACGCCCCGATGGCGATGAACCTCATCGCCGTTCTCGTCATCGCTCTCGGCGGACTAGCCGTCTGGTTCGCCAGCGCCGGGCAAATCCACAGCCCCTATCTACGTGCGCTCCTGGTGGCACTAATGGTCCTCTGCCCGGTTAGCACGGTCGAAGGGGTTGCCACGCCGACCAATGTCGCCTGGTACGCGGCCTTCGCCGTTTTCTGGCTGCTTCTCTGGCGACCGGCGACAATCTGGGGGGCCTGCCTCGGCGCGCTACTGATATTGGTCACGGGCCTCAGCACCCCTGCCACATTCTTCTTCCTCCCGATCGCACTCCTGCGCGCGATTGCAATCCGCAACCGCCGCGACACTTTGATCGTTGGCGCCTATGCGCTGGCCACGGCACTTCAGGTGCAGGCAATCACGCACAGCAACGAACATGTGGCTGTCCCGATCTGGACGGGACACATCATCACCGCTTTCTTGCAGCGGGTCGTCGACAGCTCCGTCCTCGGACTCGAACTTGGGGGCTCGACCTGGGCCGCCTGGGGGTGGCCTTTCCTGGTCGCAATCGTCGTCACCGCCATCGCCTGCCTGATCGCCATGCTGCTGCGTACCTCCTCCAGCCGCCTCTTCGCTGCGATCGCCGTCGGCACGTCGGTGACGATGTTCATGGTCTCCGCCTACAACCGCGCGCCCCTCGGCGATCTGATGGTCTGGCCGACCGGCGGCAACAACACCCTCGGCAGCCGCTACGCGATCATCCCGACTCTCCTGCTGATCAGCGCCGGGCTCGCCCTGCTCGACTCCGTGCGCCCCTTGTGGCGAGGGCGCCCCCTTGCGACGATCGCAGCGGCAACCGTCCTGTTGGTATCCCTAGTCACATCCTTCGACGTTCGCGTCGACGACACCGGTCGCGGAGGACCGCTCTGGGACGAAAGCCTGCACGCTGCCACGGCCCAGTGCTATTCCGAAGGCCTAGCTGCAGTACCCGTCCCCACCGCCCCTGAAGGATGGACCGTTTCCATCCCATGTGACCGGCTGGTGTCCACGGTCAAGCCGGTGCGGTAGCCGAACATGGTTCCCAGAGCCTCAACCTACGGAACCTAGCCGCGTCACGCACGGCCTCGGCCGTAGACATCAGCCGGTTCGGCGATCGCGTCGGCGGGGGGCGTTGAGCAGATCCCTGATCCGCAGCAGTCTCTCGAGGTCCGCGGCACCGAGCTTCCTCAGCTTTGCCTCGCCGAGCGCCACCACGCGTCCGTTTCGAACGGCTAGGAGATCTACCTCGTGACTCCGCTTACGGGCCGGGTCGGCGACCACGGTCGCGCCGACTACGTCGATCGGACCTACCCGCTCGTCGCCCGCGGCGAGTTGAGCGCCAGCCAGAGCCGAAGACATGGATCTGCGAGGTCGTAGCGGGAGCGGGGCTCGGGTTTCCCCCCACTCATGCAAGCCCTACGTATCAAACGTAGGTGCTTGCAACTTCAGAGGTTACGGCCGCGCGCTGCCGCCGCTGAGCGCCACGAACGCTCGCCAGGCCGGCTTAGGCCTGAACTTCTTGCCTGCGCGGAAGAGCCCGACCGAGTCGCAGAAGCTGCAGGCCGTGTATTCCGGGTTGTCCTTCCACGAGTACCAGTAGATGCCCTTGAGGCGCAGCCGGTTGCGGTTGGCGATCAGGTAGGCGTAAGCCTTGCGCAGTTCGCGGGCCTGGCCCTGGATGCCCTGCTCGAAGGCGACGATGCGGGAGTCGTTCTGGGAGCCCCAGCCCATCTCGGTGATGTAGAGGTCGGTGCCGGCGTCGTGGTTTTCGAGAATCACTTCGCGCATGCCTTCGGTCAGTTCTTCGAGGTCTTCGACGTGGAAGGCGTAGGGGTGCAGGGCGACGCCGTCGAAGTAGTTCTTGATCCCCGGCACGCGGTAGAGGGCGGCGAGGAACTTGTTCGCATCCATGCCCCGCTTGCCGCCCTGGTCGGGAGCGCCGAAGAGGCCGGAGAGGAGCACTTTCGCGGTCGGATCGACGGCCTTGATCGCGCCGTAGGTCGGCTTCAGCAGACGCGCGTAGCGGCTGGGTGAGACCGGGTAGGCGAAGTAGAAGAAGTTGGCCTCGTTCCAGACCTGCCAGGTGCGGATCGGCAGCGGGCGCGAGACCGCGGGCACGTAGTTGATCCCGGCCACGGCCGGCGCGTGCAGGTTCCAGAATTCGCCTTCGGGACCGTAGCGTTTGACCGCCGCGGTGACGAACGCGAGCCAGGCCTTCCTCGCGCGGCCGCTGTCGATCGGCAGCGTCGTCGGCTTGCTGGCGATCCAGCGCGGCGTTCCGTAGAGGAAGGGCAGGACCGTCAGCCCGTGCCGCGTGGCAGCCTCGACCGCCGGGTCGAGGCTGCTCCAGTCATAGCCGCCCTTGGCCGTCGGCTGCACGATCGCCCAGTTGACCGGCCAGCGCACGCTGCCGATCCCGCCCGCCTTCATGTAGGCGGCGTCGGTGTCGCTCAGCGGCGTCTGCGGCGCGATGCCGAAGAAGGTTCGCGGCAGCGCCTGAGCCGCCGCTGGGGCAAGCAGGGCGGCCGCGAGGGCCAGCAGGGCGATCGTGGTCTTTGCGGTTCTCAACTCGGGCGGAGAGGCGGCGGGGCGTGTGCAGATCACTTCCTAACACGCCGGGGCTGGATCAGTATCGCCAAGACGTTAACGGGTCAATAGGACCCGCCCAGCTTGCGGTGGTCCCAGGTGGCGACCCGGAGCGGCTTGAAGTGGATCGCGACCCGCTTCGGGGCCTGCGCCTCGAGCGCGGCCTTGGCGTCGCCCTCGACCGAGGAGATGCCCTCGGCGTAGCGAACGGTCAGCTCCTCGGCAAAGCCGATCACGGTCTCGAAGTCGCTATGGATCTCCGCTTCGGCCTCGATCATCGCCCCGCGCAGCTCGTCGTACTCGCGGCCGGTCTCGACCAGCACCGTCGCCCGCGGGTCGCGCTCGAGGTTGCGGACCTTCTGCGACTTGGCGTAGGTCCAAATCCAGATCTCTCCCCGGCGCGGCACGAACCACATCGGCATCGAGTGGGGCCATCCCCGCGGCCCGAGGCTGGAGACGATCGCCACCCGCTCCGCTTCGAGCAACTCAAGCCGCTCCCCATTCGTCAGCTGGATCCGACCCCGTCGACTCATTCATGGGACTTTACGAGCCCGAGTGACTACGATGCCGGTTCCGATTCTGGCTGACGACATCGTGGGATCGGACAGAGAACGCATGAAGAAGCAATCAAGGGACGCAGGGAGCAGCTACGGCGGGCGGGCGGGCGGCTGGATGCTGGCCGTCGTCGCCCTGGCTCTGCTGACCTCGGTCGCCGTGGCCACAGCGCGAACGGTCGGCAGGGGCGATGCCGACCCGGCCCGCGCTCAGACCTGCCTCGGTCAAGCTGCGACCGTCGCCGCCACCCCGGGCGAGGGAGAGCTCGTCGGCGGTCCCGGGCCGGACGTGATCGTCGGCTCGCCGGGAGCAGATCGAATCGACGGCCGCGGCGGCGGCGACCTGATCTGCGCGGGCGCGGGGAACGATGTCGTCCTGGGCTCCGGCGGCGACGACAGGCTTGTTGGCGGCGGCGGTAAGGATCTGCTGCGCGGCGGCCTCGGAAATGACCAAGTCTGGGGGCAGCGAGGCAGCGACCGCCTCTTTGGCGGTGCTGGCGACGATCGGCTGGCCGGCGGTGGCGACAGCGACCGCTGTGACGAGGGCGCCGGAAGCAACAAGCTGACGGGCTGCGAGCAAGTGCCTCATGAGAACCCCGAAACCCAAAGGGTCAACCGTGTGCTGCTGGCCAGAGACGTGAGCGGCTCCACGGACGAGGACAGCGCCACCTCGATCGACGCCGCCGCAGTCGGGAGCGATGCCGACGGCGATGCGCTCGCCTTCACCTCGCTCGACACCTCCGCGTCGACCGGTGCTGCCATGATCGTCGATGGTGGGGCCCGGATTAGATTCGATCCCAGCGGCCGCTTCGACGGCCTCGCCGCCGGGAAAACAGCCCAAGACGCCTTTCGCTACGCGATCGACGACGGCTACGGAGGCACGGCAAGCGCCAAGGTGACGATGACCGTTACCGGCGTCGACGACCCACCGAAAGCTGTCGATGACGAAGCAACCGTGCAAGAGGGGGATGAAACGACTGCGATCCCGGTACGGGGCAACGACACCGATCCGGACGGAGGCCCGAGCTCGATCGAATCCGTCACCCAACCGGCACATGGAACCGTGGCGATCGCCAACGGCGGGCTCGACCTCACCTACCAGCCAAACCCGGGCTACTGCAACGACGGCGAAGCAGCCGACAACTTCCCATACACGGTCAACGGCGGCTCCGAGGCGACTGTCCGGGTGACGGTCAACTGCGTGACCGAAGTCTCGATCAGCCAAGGACTGTCGCCGAAATTCGATCCGAGCGTGACCGACTACACCGTGCGCTGTGACGGATCGCCGCTCGATGTCTCCGGTCGCACAGCTAAAGGCGCCGAAATCGCAGTCGACGGCCAACAGGCACAGGCTGGGACTTTCCGGACAACGGTTTCGCTCGAAGCCAACCAGGCGTTCAGCTTCGAAGTAACCGATGGCGGAACGCCGAGCACGTACTACGTTCGCTGCCTGCCCGCCAACTTCGGGGCCTGGGAATACGAAGGCCTACTGGCCCCCAGCCATGCCTTCTACGTCGTCACACCGACGCTCGGGGCCGGGGCCGGACCGTACGCGGTCATCTTCGACAACCACGGTGTGCCGATCTGGTGGGACACGGAGTCGCCGGCAGCGCCGAGCGATGCCAAGGTGCTTCCGGATGGGACGATCGCCTGGTGGAGCAACACGGCGCCACACGGCGACGACTACGAGATCCACAATTTCGACGGCACCCTAGTGAGCAATCTCTTCGCCGCCAGTGGCCGCACCGATTCCCATGACCTTCAGCTGGAGCCGAACGGCAACTATTTCCTGCTCTCCTACCAGCCACGCGAACACGTCGACCTGACCGCGTTCGGGGGTGGCCTGGACGACACCGTTACCGACGCGGTGATCGAGGAATTGAAGCCCAACAACGAATCGGTCTGGAGCTGGAGCACCCAGGGTCACATCGGCCTCGAGGAGACCGGTCGCTGGTGGCCCACCGCCCTGGCAAGCTCGGCTGCCGACATCGTCCACATGAATGCCGTCGAGCCCGCCGGCGAAGACGCGATCCTGATTTCCCTGCGTCATACCGACGCCGTCTACAAGATCAAAAAGTCGACCGGAGAAGTGATCTGGAAGCTCGGCGGCACCTGGACGCCGAAGAGCTTGACCGTGAAAGGCGATCCAGAGGGAGCCTATCCGCTGGGGGGACAGCACGATGTTCGCCTCCAGCCCGACGGCACGATCACGATCCACGACAACAACACCGACCTTCCCGACCCGCCCCGGGCCGTGCGCTACCGGATCGACGAAGCGGCAAAAACGGCCACGTTGGTCGAAGAAGTCACCGATCCTCGCGCCCCCTCCAGCTTCTGCTGCGGTTCCGCTCGCCGCTCGGCCGACGGTTCGTGGCTGTTGAGCTGGGGCGGTAGGTCGCTCGTGACCGAGTTCAACTCAGCCGGACAGAGGACCTTCGCGCTTGGCTTCGGGGGCACGGTCTTCTCTTACCGCGCGGCCCCCGCCGATGGCGTTCCCAGCACGAATACGCTTAGGGCAGGCATGGACGCAATGCACCCCCGCCCCTAAGTCATCCGAACCGCGGAGAAACACGCCCCCCAGATCGGCCTGGCGCTCTGCGCGGTCGCCTTTTGGCTTCGTGCCGGTGGGGCGATCGGCGGGACCAGCCTGGCGATGCTGGTGACGATGATTTCCCTGCTCGTGCTCACGGTGGCGATCGTCGCTGTGGCCGCGGGCCGGCTGCTGTCGGGATGGCGATGGTTGCTCGCATCGCCTGTTGCGGTTGCGGCGGCGACCTGGCTGCCGCTCTTTGCCCTGCGCCCGATCGAGCTCTACTTCTACCCCGGTGAAGCGATCACGCCGATGATCCAGCTCGGCTACGACACCGGCGATCTAAGCCGCACGGTCGCGATCGCCGGGGTCGGCTGCGCAACTTGGTCGATCGGCTTCCTCACGGTACTCGCCTCCCTGCGGTCCAGGAGTACAAAGGTCTCCTCGATCGAGCCTCTCCATTTGAAGCGGAGGGCACCGTGGTTGGCGATCGGGCTGGGAGCGATGCTGGCGGGCGCCCTGTTCATGCGCCAAGGGGGACCCTCGGCGCTGATTCATTCGGCCGGCGCGCTCCATACGAACCAGGGCTCTGGCTTCTACGGCCAGCTCGGGATCTGGATGCTCGTGGGAACGGCGCTGTATGCCTTTGCCGCAGTTCTGCAGGGGCAAAGCAGTGCCATGGTAAAGCGAGTGCTGCTCGTCAGCGCGCCACTTGCGATCGCCTTGACCCTGGCCCTGGGCTCACGCGGCTTCATCGCCTTCGGGCTGCTGGCCGCAGCCGTGATCTACCTGCGCATGCGAGCCCCCAATGCCCGCGCGGTCGCCGCGACCATCGCCGTTGCCATCCTGCTCGCCGGGGCGCTCGAGTTCGTGGCGATCGTGCGCACCAACGCGGCCGCGACGGACCTGAAGACGGCGGTGACCAGGACGTTTCAAACGCCCATACCGGCATTCCAGACGGCCGACCTCAGCGTCTTCGACGACTTTGTTGCGATGCAGGCGGTCGTGCCTTCCTCGATCTCGCGGCTGGACGGCAGCAGCCTCCTCCAGATCCCAGCGGCCCTGGCGCCGCGGGCGCTCTGGCCGGGCAAGCCCGAACCGCTCGACAACATGGTGACCGCCTATCTATACCCCGGCCAGGTCGCCGGCTCCCCGATCACGATGCAGGGTGAGCTCTTCTGGAACTTCGGCTTGACGGGCGTCGCGATCGGGTCCCTTTTGATCGGCGCCCTGATGGGGTGGTCGATGGCGCTGCTCTTCAGGCGCGACGTGCTCAGCCTGATGGTCTACGCGGTCCTCTACGTGAGCGTCTTCGCCCTCCTCACCCGGGCACTCGGAACGATGACGGCGAACACCTTCATCGCCCTGGTCGGCGTCGTCATCGCCACCGTCTCGATCAGGACCGCACCGCTTCTGCGCGGGCGGGTGAGGCGCCTTCGTTCTCGGATAGCATGACGCCGGTGCTGAGGAAACTTCTCGGGGCCACAATGTTGCTGGCCATCCTTTTCGTCGCCGGCTGCGGTGGAGGAGATCCTCCTCCACCGGGTACGCCCAGTGCCGCGGAGAATCTGCTCAGCCTTGCCGCTATCCGCCAGCTGCCCAAGGGCTCGCCCGAACAAGCTCTGCTGGGATGGTGGATGCACATCCAGTACAACGACCTGACCGGCTATCTCAATGGCCTGGCAACGCCGCTGCGCGATGCACGCGAAGGGGAAGCCAAGACCAAGCGCGACCTGGTGCTGGTGTCCGGCGAATCGCTCCGCTCGAAGCCAAAGGTCCTCGAACTGCAGCGGGAAAACGGCAAGACGACGCTCTACACGCGGATCGAGACGCGGCAACCCGTCGGCGCCAGCCGCTTCACCACGAGCAGCGCTCCGCAGGCTTTCACCCTGGTTCGCGAAGGCGGGCAGTGGAAGATCGCCGATGACTCCTACGTCCTCGACCGGGCCGGGATCATCCGCGAAGCGATCGAAAATACGAAGCCGAAGCGCTAGCGGGAGCGGCGGGCGACGAGGCGTAGGTGGTCGAAGCCGGTCGGATGTGCGCTGCGCAATGTCCGGAGGCGGAACGCCCGGTATGCGTAGCCGAGCAGGGCTCGATGGCGCCAGCGGTCGTCCAGCGGGATGTAGTGCCAGGGGGAGACCGTGTCGATTGCGACGATCTCCAATCCCGCCATCGCTACGACCGCCGCCAAGCTCTGCGGGGTGAAGTGGGAGACGTGAAGCTCTACCGGCTGGACGGCGGCCCACTGATCGGTCCGGCGCTGCGCCATCGCACTGGCGATATTGGGCACCTCCATCGCCAGCAGACCGCCGGTGCCGAGTAGGCCTCCGAGCTGTTCGAGCAAGCCGACCGGGTTGTCGACGTGCTCGAAGACGTGGAACATGCAGATCAGATCGAAGCGATGGCGGGCAAGCTCGACTTCGTCCAGGAAGCCGCACTCGACCTCGACGCCGAACTCGGTGGCGGCTCGTGCCGCAAGCTCGGGCGAGGGCTCGACTCCGACCGGATCGAACCCCGCTCGCCGCGCCACATCGAGGAAGAATCCTCCCCCCGGTCCGAGCTCCAGCAGGGATCCCGAAGACACCCATTGGGACAGCCAGCGAATCCTCTGCTCTGCGATGTGAGTGAAAACCCGGCCATCGTCGAAATAGAGGGCATGGGCTGCCTCGTACTCGCCATTCGTGTACTCGTCTCTGACACCGTTCGCGGTGCCGGTATGAAAAATGAGTCCACAGCCCTCGCAGCGGGCGAGGTCGACCCTCCTGTATGCGGGGATCTCCTCTCCCGGGGCGTCGCAAACTGGACAGTAGCGAGCTGCAGCAGAGGCTGGAGGACCGGGAGGACGGTCACTCACCGCTCTCGAGGTGGGAACAAGCTGCCGGAGGGTGCCTGCCATCGCGGGAAGTCTACGCATGCGCTCAGAGGCCATCGAGGGTACTGGCCAGGTGTTTGGTGGCACGCGCGCCGCGCTAGCGAACGCGTCGGAGACTGACCGCGCGAGTGGCGCGGGCGTCGGGGATCGCGATCAGCAGCTGCGCCTTGAGGATGCCGCGTTCGCGCAGTAGCGGCGCCCCGCGCGAGTTGAGCCCGATGCGAAAGGTGTGGGACTTGCCGCCAGCGAGGCTGAAGGTGCGGTGGCTGACGGCGATGCGGACGACTTTGCTCGGCACCCCCGGGCGGGCACGGAGCGGAACCTTGGCGTGGGTGCGCAAGATGATCTGGCCGGGGCAGGCTTCGCCCCCGGAGGGCCAGCCGCAGCGCACCCAGACGCTGACGGTCCCCGCTTCCGGCTTGATGTGGCCGACGGTTAGCGGCGGCAGTTCGGGCTTCGAGACACCGGCACCGACCGTCGCCCCTTCGACGTAGTTGTTGTCGAGGTTGATCGACATCAGGCCGTAGGTCTCGTTGTGCCCGCCGCGGTACTGGTGGATGCGCTGGTGCGAAGCCCAGGCCGTCGACGGCAAATACGATTCGAGCGTGTTCTGGGCGCCGTTCCAGTTGGCGGACCAGACATCGTCGGGCAGGAGGTAGCTGCCGCCGATCGCACGCCCGAGGTCGAGGATTCCGGAGGCACCGGAGCTGTAGGCGCCGGAGACGTAGCCGAGCGCGTGGAGCTGCGTAGTCCAGGCGGAGAGGAAGGTGAGCGTCGCCGCGGTCGCGCTCGTCGTCCGCGTGTAGGACTCCATGTCGAAGTAGATCGGGCTGCCGGGACCCATGCCGATGCTCTGCGCCTCGGCGATCGCGTCTTCGGCGGCTTCGATCCCCTGCGCGGTCGCTTTGCTGAGGCTCGAGCTGAGCATGGCGCAGCTGCTACAGCTGCTGGTCGGCGCCTGTAGGCCGACGTAGGTCGGGATCAGGTGCCAGCCGTCGGCGACCTGTTCGCCGACCCAGGTCGAGGTCAGGTTGGGCTGCGAGCAGGCGCGGTTGGCACCGCCGATGTAGACGCCGATCGCCCGGTAGGGAGAACTGGCCCAAGCCGACATCGTCCGGGCCGAGGGAGCCGAGCAGGCGTCGAAGCCGAGGCCGGTGAACTCTTCGGAGCCGCCGGCGACCGGCGTGGCGACGCCGGAGCTTGCCTGTGCCCTCGCCGCGGTGCGGGCGGCCGGGTCGACCAGGATCGCCCGCCGCCGCCCGATCGCCTGCGAGGGACAATCCTGGTTGGGGCCTGGCGTCCCCAGATAGACGGCTCGGCGGTCGAGCCGCACGCACATCCGAGGATGCTCGGCGAGGCGGTAGACCGGCCACCCGCTGGGAACGTCAACCGCGCGCGCTCCGAAGTGGACGGAGCGGGCGGCGGCAGGCGTCGCGCAGAGCGCGAGCAGCGCAAGGACCGCCAAAGCTGGACGAAATTGGCGCATACCGCCCCAACAATTGCATCCGCGATTCGATTCGGCCCTCCACGAGGGGACCTGCATCAACTTCTCCATGAAATAGGTGGAGAATGTGTGCGCGACGAGGTCAGGCCCTGGACGGAACCAGGTCCAGCTTGCGCCAGGGGCCCTCGCCGGCCATCGGCTGGGTGCGACCCTCCAGCCAATCGGCCTGGAGGTCGTCGTAGTGGGGGCTGGCGGGGTGGCCGGACTGGCCGGTGAACATCTGCCAACGCGAGCGCTCGGGCGCGGTCGGGTCGGCGACCATGCGCCAGCTCGGCGCCCAGACGGCTTTGTAGGGATCGTTCGGGTCGTAGGCGATCTGGCTCACCGTCTCCTGGGCGCCACCGGCGCGGAGGCTGCGGTTAAGCAGGCGGCGCAGCAGGGGATTGGCTTCGCCAAGCGGATGGGGGAACTCCATCTCGTGCACGTGCCCCCAGCGCCAGCCCTCGGGGTCGGGTCCGAACCGGTCGCTGAGATCGTCAAGTGCGGCGCTGAGCGCTTCGAGGACAAGACCCTCCCAAGGCCGGCCGATCAGCGCCTCGTCGCCCTCCTCCCAGAGCTTCATCAGGTGCGAGTGCCAGCGCCAGGGGGAGGTGACGTGAGGCGTGAAGCCGTTGTCGGCGCGGTCGAGCCAGCGCTCGCAGAGGTCGCGGTCGCCGATCGCCGCTCGCGCCACCTCGCGGGCCAGGCGCAGCAGGAAGGCCTGGTAGATCGTGCCGGCAATCGAGTCGGGATCGAGCCGCCCGTCCCAGCTGCGCAGCCGCTCCAGGGCGCTGCTCTCGCGCTGGCCGGCCGGCTTCAGCCGTCCCAGCCGCTTCGCTGCCTCGATCCCGGGCAGCGAGAGGTTGTCGGACTGCATCGCCTCGAAGTCGTCGATGTCGTGCTCGTCGCTCGCCCGCAGCAGCTGCTCGATCCGCTCGGCGCGAAAGCCGTCGAGCCACTCGCTGGTGATGTGGTGCGGGTAGGAGTCGCCGACGATACGGTTGTTGGCGGTGACGAGGAAGCCGCTCTCGGGATCGACCGTCTCCGGCATTTCGTCGTAGGGAATCGTCCCTTCCCACTCGAACTCCCCGGTCCAGCCCGGCTTGGGCAGGTCGGGGCAGCCACCCTTGCGCAGTGGCAGGCGACCGATCAGCTTGTAGCCGATCGAGCCGTGGCGGTCGGCCCAGATCAAGTTCGAAGCGGGCGAGCTGTGGCCCTCGAGCTTGGCGACCAGCTCCGGCCCCGAGCCGATGCCGTGCAGCTCGAACATGCCGGCGAAAGCGGTCGGCTGGTCGAGCGTCTGCCAGCGCAGCGCCAGCGGCTCGCCCTCGTCGGCACCAAGTGCCTCGTTGACCAGCGGCCCGTGGTGGGTGATGCGGACGTCGAGCACCTCGGGCGCGTCGCGGCCCTTGACCGGGATCTCCTCGCGGAGGATTTCCAGCGGGCGCCACTCGTCCTCAAAGAGGTAGCGGTCGCCCTCGACCCGCTCGATGAAGAGGTCCTGGACATCGGCCATCACGTTGGTGAAGGTCCAGCAAACGTCGTTGTTCTGGCCCATGTAGACGCCGGGCATCCCCGGCAGCGAGGCACCGCGGACGAAACGGTCGCCGAGCGTAAGGCCGACCTGGTACCAGATGCCAGGCATGCTCGGGGGCAGATGCGGGTCACCGGCGATCAGCGGCGAGCCGGTGGCGCTGAGCTTGCCCGAGACCGCCCAGTTGTTGGAGCCGCTCGCCTCGGCGGCGAGGCCCATCGAGCGCCGCACGGCGTCGATCTGCTCGACGATCCCGAGGCCGTCGCCCGACCAGGCGTCCTGGGTGACGATCGGGTTGTCGGCCGGATAGGCGGGGTCGAGCTTGGCGGTGAGCTCGGGGCCGAGCGCCCGCACCATGTCAGCGCGAAGCAGCTCACGCTCCCAGTTGGTCGAGAGGCCGAAGGCGAGCAGCTTGCCGAGGCTGAGGATGTCGACCGGGCGCCAGGGCTTCCACTCGAGCCGCAGTAGCTGCATCTCAAAGGGCATCGCCTTGGCGCTCGCGGCGGCGGCGTTGACCCCCTCGCAGAAGCGCTCCAGCAATGCGAGCAACTCGGGCTCGAGCATTGCCGCCTCACGTTCGGCGGTGCGGCGAACGCCGAGCGTGCGCATCAGCCGGTCGATCGGCAGCCCCTCCTCGCCGGCCATCTCGGCGACGCGCCCGGAGACGGCACGTCGGTAGAAGTCGAGCTGCCAGAGCCGGTCCTGGCCGTGGCAGAAGCCCTCGGCGAACCAGAGGTCGGCAGCAGATGCCGCATCGACGTGCGGCACTCCCCAACGGTCGCGTCGCACCCGCACCGGGCCCTCGGGTCCGTCGAGGGCGATCGTGCCCTTCTGCTTCGGCAACGGCCGTCGCGCCAGCCAATGCCAGGCAGCCGCGGTTGCCGCGGCAGCGATCCCGGTACCGGCCGCGCCGGCCAACAATCCCGTTTTTACCGCCCGCCCGCCGTTCATCGCTCAACCTTACTGGCCAGTCAGCCAGTACGACCGGCAGCTCCTGCTCAGGGGGAGAGGTCGGCGAGAGCCCGACCTTCCGTCGCCAGCTTGTCGAGGTGGGCCTGCATGACCATCGCTGCGGCGGGACGGAGCTCCGGAGGCACGTCCGCCCAGGCCTCGTCGAGCAGGGCATCGCGGGAGCGCTCGCCGCGATCGAGGGCGGCGAGCAGGCGACGCTCGCGCATCTCGCGGTGCTCGACGTACTCGGCCAGCTTCGCCGCCGGGTCGGTGATCCAAGGTCCGTGGCCGGGACAGATCAGCTCGATCGGCTCCGCCTGCATGCGGCGCAGCGAGTCCATGTAGGCGGCGAGGGAGCCGCCGTCGGGCGGGACGAATGTCGAGCCGGCGCCGAGGACGAGATCGCCGCTGAAGCAGACGCGGTCGGTCGTGATCAGACAGATGTGGTCGGGCGCATGGCCTGGCGTGGCGATTGCGCGTAGGCCGCCGTGCTCCTCGCCATCGAGCGGCAGGACCACCTCGGCGCCAAGCCGCTCCGCCCCGTCGGCGTGATCGCCATGGCCGTGGGTGAGCAGGACGGTGCCGAGCCCGCCCCGCTCCTCGGCCGCGGCGCGCACCGCGTCCAGGTGGCTCTCGATGTCCGGGCCGGGATCGATCACCGTGCAGGGATCGGATCCGTAGAGGTAGGTATTGGTGCCCTCCAGCGTCATCGGCCCCGGGTTCGGAGCGACGATGCGGAGGATCTCGGGATGGCCCGGCGCCTCGTCCACTTCATTAACCACTGACTCGTACGAAGCCTGCATTTACCACGCATAACGTGGTAAATGCACGCTTCGTCAGCCGCCGACCTCGCTGGCGATCGCCGCGCGCGCGTCCTCGGGCTCGAGCACGACGAGGTCGCCGGCACCGCGCAGGATCTCCCGCACCAGCCACGAGGTTCCCGCGTAGGGCAGCTCGATCACGACGGCGCCGTCGGCCAGCTCCTCGACCACGGTGCGCTCCTCGCGCAGCCAGCGCGCCCGCTCCGGCGAAACCCAGACCCGGGCAACGTGGGCGGTCGGCACCTCGCCATGGGTCATCCAGCCCTCGACCCCAGCCAGCCTTTCGACCTCGGGGCGGGGCTCGAAGGTCTGCTTGGAGAGGGTCGCCTCCTTGACGCGATCGAGCTTGAAATGGCGGACGCCGTCTTTGGTCAGGTCGAAGCACTCGACGTACCAGCCCTCTTTGCCGTTCTCGAGCCGGTAGGGCTCGACCGCGCGTTTGGTGAACTGGTCCTCGTTCTCCTTGTAGTACTGGAGCTCGAGGATGCGGTTTGAGCCGATCGCCTCGTTGACCTGGCGCGCCACCTCGGCGTCGCCGCCGCTGCCGGCGGCGATCTCCAGCCCCTCCTCGGAGGGATCGTGCCCGAGCGCGGTGATGATCTTGGTGCGCGCGCTCTGCAGGCCGCCCTGTGGCAGGTGATCGCCGAAAAGGTCGATCGCCGCGACGAGGGCCTTGGCCTCGAGCGGCAGCAGGCGGGCCGGGCGAGCGAAGTTGTCGCCGTAGGGCTGGGAGTCGACCTCGATCTCGTCGCCCTGGATTTCGGCGAAGAGAACGTAGGTGCCGCCGCCGAAGTTGACGACGTTGAGCAGGTCGATGTCCTCCTGCAGCTCCTCGTCGGTCAGTTCGAGCCGCTGGCGCAGGTCGGCGACGCCGATTCGCTCGCTCCCTTTCGCCGATTCGATCAGCAGACCGGCGAGAGTGACCAGGCGGGCGAAGCGCTCGGGTCGGATCGCCGCCTCGCCGCGGCCGTTGGAGCGCGTCCGCTTCGGCACCTCGCGCAGCGGCCGGTCGACGATCTCGGCCGGCTCGAAGCCGTTGTGGTGGCGGTCGTGGAGCAGGCCGAGGCGGCCCTCGGCTTCCTCGCGCAGCTCGTCCGGAGCGAGTACCTCGGCGTTCTGGCGCCAGCGCAACACCCAGGCGATCAGCTCGCGCGGCGAGGCGTAGTCGGTCTCGAAGACCGAGCCTTTGCCCGGCGCACCGTCGGACTTCTTCGCCGCTCGCAACTCGCCGAAAGCGCCGAAGTCGCGCTCGATCAGCCAGGCGATGCGGTCGCGGATAAAGATCTTTGCCGTGCCGCGGATCTCGCCCAACTGCCAGTCGGCGCGCTGGCCGTAGTCGCGGCGGTCGAAGTTCTCGGGCGGGGAGAAGTCGTGCTCGGCCTTGGAGGCGTAGCCGACCTTGCCCTGGATCCGCGAGAGGCGGAAGACGCGAACCGCCTCGCGCTCGTGGGCGTAGCCGATCAAATAGAACTGGCCGCCGCGGAAGACGAGGTGGAAGGGATCGACCTTGCGCTTTTCGGTCTCGTCGCGCTCCATCGTGTAGTAGGTGAACTCGATCGTCTTGCGGCGCGAGATCGCGGTCTCGATCTTGGAGAGGCGCTGCGAAAGGTCGCGGCCGCCGGCGGAGGCGGTCATCGCCATCTCGACTGGGGCGCGCTCGCCCTCCTTGAGCGGGTTGGGGTGGCCCCAGGCGACCTGCTGCAGAGCCAAACGCAACGGCTCGGCGTAGGCGAATTCGCCTTCGGAGAGCAACGAGAGCGCCGTGCTCAGCGCCGCCAGCTCGTCGTCGGAGAACTCGATCGCGTCGAGGTAGAAGTTCTCCGGCGGCAACGAGTAGAGCTCGGCCTCGAAGAAGCCCTCGCCCGGCTTCTCGACTCCGAGCTGGATGCCGAGGCTCTCGAGCTCGGCCCGGTCCGCGTAGAAGCGGCGCGCGAAGGCGTCGTCGTTCATGTCGCTGTAGCCCTCAACCTCGCGCTTGATCTCGAGCGCCGAAACCGGCCTTCCCTGAGCCATCAGGAACGAGATCAGCGAGAGCTGACGGATCAGCTTCTCGGTGTCCTTTGCCACGGCTCGCAGGATAGTGTGCGACCGCCTCCATGGACCTCCTGCGCAACCTCTTCGGCAACCTGACTTCGGGCATTATCCGGCTTGCGGTTGCGGCCGGAGTGCTCTTCCTCTGCTACCTCTTCATCGTCAAGCCGGTGTTGAAGACGACCAGCGAAGTGACCGACAAGGCCTTCAAGTCATCGGGACTGGACGAAATCAGCAAGACGATCAAGGACGTCAACGTCCAGGTCCGGCGGCAGATCCACCACTCGTTCGAGGTGACCAAGCAGAGCGGCGGTCATCCGCAAAAGCTGATCGGCTGCATCAAGCATTCCAACGGCGACGTGAAGCGAATCGAACGCTGTACGCGACGCTTCTAAGCGGCGCGCTGGCCGAAGTAAGCGGAGCCCGACAGCGCCCGGTCGAAGCTGGACCATGACTCGCCGGCGGGGAGCTGGCGCTCGAGGCGATCGAAGCTGCCAAGGCGGCCGCCGAGATTGTCGATCATGTGGACGAGGACGGCCTCGCGGGTGGCGGGGACGACCGGCGAGCCGTGTTCGAGCGAGCCGTGGTGGGCGAGGATGATGTGCAGGACCGCCTGCGCGACGGCGGGTTCGAAGCCGGGAATCTCCTCGATCTGGCGGCGCACCTTGTAGTAGCCGAGCGGGATCTCGCCCTGCAGGCGGCCCTCGTCGGTGAGGTCGATCGCAAGTGGATCGTCGTTGTATGCCTCGGTCTTGCCGATGTCGTGCAGGAGGGCGCCGGTGACGGCGACGTCGCGATCGATGCCCGGGAAGAAGGCTGCGGCGGCGCTGACCGCCTGGGCGACCGAGAGCGTGTGCTCGAGCAGGCCATGGCGGTAGGCCTGGTGGTAGACCTTCGCCGCGGGGGCGTCGCGGAAGCGAGCCCAGATCTCCGAGTCCTCGCCGAAGAAGCGGTCGAGCAGGTAGCGCAGTTGCGGATGCTGAACGGTCGCCAGCAGCTCGCGCAGGTCTGCCTCCAATCGCTCGAAGGAGACCTCCGACTCGGCGGCAAGGTCCTCGGCGCGGTACTCGTCCGTCGCGGCCTCGCGCAGTCCGGTCAGCTTGATCTTCGAGCCCCAGCGCTCGCTGACCTCGAAGTGACCGGCGACGTGGACCGGCGTGCCCGGGACGGCAATCGCGTAGAGCGCCTCGGCGTCCTCCCAGCAGACCGCCTCGCAACCGCCGCTGGCGTCGCCGAGGGTGAGCCGCAGCCACGGCTCGCCGTTGCGCTTGCGCCGCAACTCGCGCCCGCGGACCGCGTAGACGCCGCCGACCCGCTGGCCGTCCTGCAGCTCTCCAAGAGGCACCCTGGCCGCGATGAGTGTGTCGGTGAGAGCTTGCTGCTCCATCCTGAATCCAAAGTAGTGGGACCGGCGGACGTGGTTTAGATCACGGAGCCAAGCCAGTGGCCGACCGCAATAGCGGCGAAGCCGACGACGAGGGAGAGGCCGAGGTTGAGCCAGACCAGGTGGGTGTGACCGGCGTCGGCGAGTCGGTGCGAGTCCAGCATCCAGGTGGAGAAGGTGGTGAACGAGCCGATCCCGCCGCCGGCGACGATGACCAGGGCCTCGCCTTCGAGGGCGGCGCCGGCGACGAGACCTAGGGCCAGCGTCCCGGCGAGGTTGATCGCCAGCACCCCGAGCGGGAACGGGTGGTCGCTGCGCGCTGCGAAGGCGGAGTCGATCAAGAAGCGAGCGGCGGCGGCGCCCCCGAGCAGCCCGACGGCGACCCAGCCGGCGGCGCTCATCGTGCCGCCTCGGGGCGGTGCTCAAGCGCGATCCCGGCGCGAACGCAGAAGAAGCCCGCGAGCAGCGTCGCGCCGAGGTAGGCGGCGGCGATCGCGAAGTGCCCGCCCTCGGTCATTTCGAACAGCTCGAGCTGGACCGTGGAGAAGGTGGTCAGGGTGCCGCAGATCCCGGTGGTGAGAAACGGATGCGCGAAGCTGTCCTCGGGATGGTCTCGTAGCCGGGCAAAGAAGTAACCGAGCAGGAGAGCGCCGACCATATTCACCACGAACGTGCCCCAGGGCCAGCTGTCGGGACCGTGCGGCATCGCCCGAGCGAGTCCGACCCGAGCGAGCGCGCCGAGCACTCCCCCGGCGTAGATCGCTGCCAGACGGCGAAGGTCGAATTTTATGGCCTGCATCGCGGGGGTCTCCTATCAGCGTCGATGGACGTTGGTAGGGACCGTCAGCGGACCAAATCCGCGCTTATGAAGGAGCGAGCCCCATCGCTCAGGAGCCGCATTCTAAGCGGTCGGCGACCGGCACAAATGCTGGGCCTATGGAAGAGTCCCAACCCGATGAGGGTATGCAACTTCGCCACGGATACCGGAACGCCAGCGCTGGGGATCGTCGAGGGCGACGAGATCGTCGACCTCTCCGCCGTCGGCCTGCCCAGCGAACCCGCCACAGCGCTCGGCGAGGCCGGCCGCGAGGGCCTGGAGAGGCTCGCCGCCGGCGCTCCTCGCCTGCCGCTCGACGAAGCCCAGCTGCTCGCCCCCGCCTCCCCGCGCAAGTACCTCGGGATCGCGCTCAACTACGCCGACCACATCGCCGAGATGGGGATGGAGGCGCCCGAAGTGCCGGTCTTCTTCAACAAGCAGGTGACCTGTGTGGTCGGGCCCGGTGCCGACGTGCACATGCCGAAGGTCTCGACCCTGCTCGACTACGAGGCCGAGCTGGCGATCGTGATCGGCAAGCGCTGCCGCCACGTGCCGGCCGAGCGCGCGCACGAGGCGATCGCCGGCTACACCTGCGCCAACGACCTCAGCGTGCGCGACTGGCAGGGCCGGGCGCAGACGATGACGATCGGCAAGTCCTTCGACACCCACGGGCCGCTCGGTCCCTGGCTGGTCACGCCGGATGAGGTCGGCGACCCGCAGGACCTGCGCATCCGCTGTTACGTCGACGGTGAGATGCGCCAGGACGCCAGCACCGCCGAGATGGTCTTCGACTGCTTGCAGCAGGTGTCCCACCTCTCCGAAGCCTTCACCCTGGAGCCGGGCGACGTCGTCGCCACCGGCACCCCCTCGGGGGTCGGCATCGGTCGCAAGCCGATCCGCGAGAACGTGCTCCACATCGGCCAGACCGTGCGGGTCGAGATCGAGCGGATCGGCGAGCTGGCCAATACTGTCGTCGCCGAGCCCGACGGCTTCCTCGCCGGCGAGTAGCGCTACCGCGCCTCGCGGTGCACGTCGGCGGCGGTCGCCTGGTCGCGCGGGCGAACGACGATCTCGTCGACGTTGACGTGCGGCGGCTGCGCCAGCGCCCAGCGGATGCACTCGGCGACGTCCTCGGCCCGCAGCGGCTCCATCCCCTCATAGACCCGCCGCGCCGCTGCCTCGTCGCCGCCGAAGCGGACGACCGAAAACTCGGTCTCGACCATGCCGGGAGCGACCTCGGTGAAGCTGACCGGCTGGCCGAGATGCTCGAGCCGCAGCACCCGCAGCATCGCCCGCTGGGCGTGCTTGGCGGCGTTGTAGCCGGCGCCACCGCGGTAGGTCTCGATTGCCGCGATGCTGGTCACGGTGACGACGTGGCCGTCGCCCGAGCCGACCAACAGCGGCAGCAGCGCCTTGGTCATCCGCATCGTCCCCATCGCGTTCGACTCGTACATCTGCAGCCACTTCTCTTCGTCGGCCTCGGCGAGCGGGTCGAGTCCGAGTGCCCCACCGGCGTTGTTGACGAGGACGTCGCAGGTCCCGAGGACGGCGGCGAAGCTCTCGACCGAGTCCGGATCGGTGACATCCAGCTCGATCGCCTCACCGCCGATCTCGGCCGCCAGAGCTTCGAGCCGATCGAGCCGCCGGGCGCCGAGAATCGTCCGGTACCCCTCAGCGGCAAGCGCTCGCGCCGTGGCGGCGCCGATGCCGCTGGAAGCGCCTGTGATCACCGCGGTTCGCATCGGGCCGACCTTAGCGCCTGCAATCGCAACGGTCATCGGGGCTAGGCCCTTCAATGAATGCCGATCGGCGATCCGCAGAGATGACGGCTCCTCGCGCCTCGACGCAACTCCGGCTCATGACGCTCCCGGCCGGGGTCGAGCGACTCGACCCCGAGAGCATCGAGCTGGGAAAGAGGATCGGCCGCAGCTGGATCCTCCTCTTCGGCCTCCTGCCCTTCGACTATGACGACATCACCCTTGTCCGGCTCGACCCAGGGAATGGCTTCCTCGAGCGATCCCAGATGTTGAGCCAGCGCGTCTGGGAACACGAAAGAACCCTCGAGCCGACGCCGGAGGACGGTTGCCTGATCGCCGATCGGGTCAGTTGGCAGCCCCGACTGGGCCTCCCCGGGGCAACCGCTCCGGCCTGCAATCGGCTGGTTCTTCGCCCACCGCCACAAGCGCCTGCAGCGCCATTTCGGGAGCTAGGTACCAATGTCGGCGATCTCCGGCGAGCCGGCTCCATTTCGTCGCGGATCGTTCGACGAACTGCCCGAGCGTCCTCGGCTGCCGCACCCCTTCGGCGAAGCGCCCAAGCAGGAGGTCGTAGTCGAGTCGACCGCTTTCGGCGCCGTCCAAACTCGGGTCGTGACCTATGGCCGCGAGACGACACCGCCGCTGCTCCTGGTCCACGGCCTGATGACCTCGAGCTACTCATGGCGCTACCTGCTCGAGCCGCTCGGTTCGCGGTATCGCCTCTACATCCCCGATCTGCCGGGGTGGGGGGAGAGCCAGCCACTCCCCCCGCGCCGCCACTCCGGGCTGGCGCTGGCGAGCTTCATCGGCGATCTGCAGGCCAGCTCGGGATCGCGGGCTGCGACGCCGTCGGCAACTCGCTCGGCGGCTACCTCTGCATGCAGCGAGCGCTCCAGGCACCGGAGCTTCGGTCGCCTCGTCGTCGTTCATGCGCCGGCCCTCCCGCAAGCGCGACTGCGGGCGCTGCACCTCGCCTTGAAAGCTCCGGGCACAGCCCGGGCGCTGTCGCACGTAGTGCGACGCGATCCTTTGCGATGGGCCCACCGCAACGTCCACTACTACGACGAGAGCCTGAAGTCGCTGGAAGAGGCGCGCGCATACGGCGAACCGCTCGCCACGAAGGCAGGAGCAGGCGCCTTCATCCGCTATCTCGCCGACGCGCTGAACCCTGCCGAGCTGACGAGCTTTGTCAACGAGCTCGAGCGCCGCCGCGACCGCGGCCAAGGATTCCCGGTCCCGCTGATGCTGGTCTACGCACGCCAGGATCCAATGGTGCCGCCAGAGATCGGGCCCAAGCTGCACCAACTCGTCCTCGAGGCCGAGTTCCACGGCTCGAGAACAGCTCCCACTTCGCCCAGGTCGACAGCCCGGCTCAGCTCGCGGAGCTGGTCGCCGGCTTCCTGCCGGCGAGCGATTCGACAGCTGCGTAGCAGCGCCGGAGGCGACCGCGGCTAGCCTTGATTGGCCAGCGGCCCGGGAGACTCAGCCTGCATCGCTTACACCCTGGCATGGAAAGGATGGCGAGGGTGGGAATCGAACCCACGACACCACGATTTTCAGTCGTGTGCTCTACCAACTGAGCTACCTCGCCTGGATACGCGATGAAGTCGCGCGAGAGCGAAGGCTAGCGACCGGGAGGCGAGGGGGCTGATTGCATTGGGCGATGAAATTGTTGCGCGGAGCAATGGCGGTGGCGGTCGTGCTCGCCGTTGGCGCGGTGCTTGCCTCGGGGGGGTCGCGGGCGGACTCGGCGCGGCACCGCTACCTGGAAGGCGACAACGCGCTGAAGACCGTCACCAGGTTCGGGACGACACGGACCGTGACCGTGCGATCGCTGGGCAATCCAGACGCCGTCCGGGCCGATCCCGACTGGCTCGCGGCGGCCCGGCCGCTGGGGGCGGGGGCGCCGGACTGGGCACGGCGGATGTACAGGCGCTCGCTGCTGGTCCTGCACGCGCTCACCGACAGCCGCACCGGTGCGGTCATCGCGGGTACCCGCGAAGGGTGGGAATACGTCTGGCCACGAGATGCGAGCACCGCCGCGCTGGCGCTCGCCGCGGCGGGCTACCGGGGGCAAGCCCGGCACGTGGTGCGCTTCCTCCTCGGCCTCGACCTCGGCGCGGCTGCCAGGTTTCGCGGCGATGGCAGCCCAGTCGACGGGCGCGGTGCCCAGGGCGATGCGGCGGGATGGGTCAAGGCGGCGGCGGATGCGATCGGCCTCCCCGGTGCGACCGCGGCGCAGCCGTGGCAAGGCATGGACGACTACCAAGAGAACGGCGGTGGCGATTTCCTCGCCAACGCGATCGCCTCCGGCGCACCGCATATACGGGCGCTGTTCGGGACGCCGGCCGGAATGCTGTCCCGGCGCGCCGGCGATCCCGCCTCGGGGCTCGACTCCGCCGCGGCCTGGGCGGTGCGTCCCTTTCCCCATCCCGCGCTCTACCCACTCGTCCGCCGCACGCTGCTGCGGCTGGCTGCGCAAAGCGGTCGCTTCGGCATCCTCCCGTCCGAAGACTGGGACGGCGGCGAAGATCCGTGGACGGCTCCCACCGCTTGGACCGCCTGGGGCCTCGCCGCGCTGGGCGAGCGACGGGCGGCCCTCCACCTCATGATCGAGCTACGCCGCGACGCGACCCCTGCGGGAATATTGCCCGAGCGGGTCGACAGGCGCACGGGCATCCCCACCTCAACCACCCCACTCGCCTGGTCGCACGCCCTCGCGATCCTGGCGCTGCGCGAACTATGGCCGGGCAACGCTCAGTCGGGCCGGCGCCAGCGGGCGAGCCAGTAACGCTGCTTCAGGCGACGCCCCGTCTCGCCTGCCGTGACTCGAAAGCTCTCCGTCCCGCCGGGTCGCTGGGCCAGCAATTCGTCGACCAGCGGGGCGGCGGCGTGGCCGCCCGAACCCCGCGCCAGCCAATCCCCGAAGTCGATGTCGAGCGGGATCGGCTGCTCGCGGTCGAGCGTCAATCCCAGCTTGGACCCGATCTCTCGCAGAGCCTCGGGAGTCCGGCAGACCCAGTGCGAAGGATCGCGCAGCCGCTCGATCTCCTCACGCCAGACAGCCCCCTCGCCGTCCGCCGCATCGGCGACGAGGTCGCCGACGACGATCCAGCCACCGGGGCGAACGACGCGGGCCATTTCGGCGAGCACCCGGCCCGGCAGCGGGATGTGGTGCAGGCTCAGGCGGGTCACAGCGCCATCGAACGAAGCGTCGGGAAACTCGAGCGCGGTGGCATCGCCGACGGCGAACTCGACGTTCTCGATGCCCTCATCGGCCGCGCCGCGCTTCGCCTCCTTGAGCATCGCCGGGGTCAGATCGACGCCCGTCAGCGAGCCGACCTTGCCGGCCAGCGCCCTGGAGACCAGCCCGGTGCCGCAGGCCGTCTCGAGCCAGCGAGCGCTCGCATCCTCGGGAACCAACTCGGCCAGCGCGCCGAGAGTCTCGGCCGAGGTCATCACCGCCGCCCTGCCAAACGAGCCAGCCTGGTGGGTGAACTCCTCACGGATCGAGTCCTCGTACATGAATGCCAGCCTACCCAGGCCCGCCCGAGCTCTTCATCGTCCGCATCAGCTCCAGCGCCCCCGCCTTGTGCAGCGGTTCGTTGAGGTTGCCGCACTTGGGGCTCTGCACGCAGGAGGGGCAGCCGGACTCGCAGGGGCACTCCGCGATTAGCCGCTCGGCATCGCCGAGCAGCCGCTCGAACTGCTCGTAGCCGCGCAGCGTGATGCCGACCCCGCCAGGGTGGCCGTCGTAGATGAAGATCGTCGAGCGGCCGGTCTGGAAGTGGACGTTGGTCGAGAGCCCGCCGATGTCCCAGCGGTCGCACATCGCGATCAGCGGCAGCACCGCGATCTGGCCGTGCTCGGTCGCGTGCAGGGAACCGAGCAGGACGTCGGGCGGCAGCGCCCCGGCGAGCCGGTCGGGCAGCACGTACCAGAGCGCCTGGGTGGCGAACTGCTGCTCGGGCAGCTCGAGCGCGACGATGTCGAAGGGCTCCTGGTCGGCGATCGAGACCCGCTGGTAGGCGATCACCTGCTCGCTCACCGAGACCTCGCCGAAGTGCAGCTCGACGCCCGAGGTCGTGCGCTGCTCGCGCACCCGCTCGATGTAGATC
>DASYIY010000081.1:0-45986 GCA_035997045.1 Solirubrobacterales bacterium
GAACCGGAAGCCAAAACCGGGCAGCTCGGCGAACCGATCGTCACCTTCAACTTCTCCGGGTCAGGCCAGGAAGCCTTCCACGAAGTCACCCGCCAGATCGCCCAGCGCGGCCAGGCGCAGGTGATCGGCCCGTCCAACCCCACCGAAGCTGGCGAACGCTCCGGGCACTTCGCGGTCATCCTCGACAACGAAGTCCAGTCGCGGCCGATCATCAACTTCCAGGAAAACCCGGAAGGAATCAACGGTCGCGAAGGCGCTCAAATCTCCGGCGGCTTCAACAACGAAGGCGAGGCCCAGGAACTCGCGACGACGCTGCAGATCGGCGCCCTGCCGATCAATCTGAAGTTGATCAGCGAGACCCAGGTCTCGGCGACGCTCGGCAGCGAGGCCCTGCACGACGGGATCAAGGCCGGGATCATCGGCCTGGCGCTGGTCGTCCTCTTCCTGCTCTTCTACTACCGCTTCCTCGGCCTGATCGCATCGATCGCGCTCGGCGCCTACGGGGTGATCTTCTTCGCTCTGATCAAACTGATCCCGATCACCCTGACGCTGCCGGGGATCGCGGGTCTGATCCTGACGATCGGGATCGCGGCCGACTCCAACATCGTCATCTTTGAGCGAATAAAGGAGGAGGTGCGGGCGGGTCGCTCGATGTCGAGCGCGATCGCCGCCGGTTACAGGCGCGGGATCGCAACGATCATCGACGCCAACGTCGTCACCCTGCTCACCGCCTTCATCCTCTTCGTGCTGGCGACGGCCGGGGTCAAGGGCTTCGCATTCACGCTCGGTGTCGGCACGATCGTCACCCTGCTGACGGCGGTCGTCTTCACCCAGGCGCTGCTCGGCTCGATGAGCCGCTCGCGGTTGCTGCGCTCGCCCAGCGCCCTCGGCGCGACCCGCGAGGGAATGCGCTGGCACTTCGACTTCATGGGCGCCAGCCGCTGGTTCTTCACGATGTCGGGGGTCATCCTGCTCATCGGCGCCCTCGCCCTGGCCACCAAGCAGCTCAACTTCGGGATCGACTTCAAGTCTGGAACCAGGATCAAGGTTGCGCTGGTCAAGTCGACCGACGAGGAAGGCGTCCGCACCGCGCTCGACTCGGTCGGGGTCAGCGGCGAGGAGATCCAGCAGGTCTCCGACCCGGTCTTCGGCGAAAACGTCTTCCAAATCCAGACCGAGGAGCTGCTGCCGGGCACCGTCCACGAGGCGCAGACGACCCTGCAGCAAAAATTTGGCATCGACGAAGACGGCTTCGACAGCACCAGCGTCGGCCCTACCTTCGGCCAGCAGGTAGCGAGCAGCGCGCTCAAGGCGCTGATCTTCTCGCTGCTGGTGATCTGCGCCTACATCGCCTTCCGCTTCGATCCGAAGTTCGCCGTCCCGGTCCTGATCGCGATCTTCCACGACATCCTGATCACCGCCGGCGTCTACTCGTTGACCGGACGGGAGGTGACGAGCGGTACGGTCGCCGCCTTCCTGACCATCCTTGGTTACTCGCTCTACGACACGATCATCGTCTTCGACCGAATACGCGAGAACATGCCGCGAATGCCGCGCGCTGCCTTCTCGCAGATCGTCAATCGTTCGATGAGCGAGGTGCTGACCCGATCGCTGGCGACCAGCTTCACCACTCTGCTCGCGGTGACCTCGCTGCTCATTTTCGGAGGCGCGACGCTGCAGGACTTCGCCTTCGCGATGCTGGTCGGGATCATCTCGGGTACTTACTCGTCGATCTTCATCGCTTCGCCGGTGCTGACCGCGTGGAAGGAACGCGAGCCTGGCTTCATCCGTCGTCGCGAGCGGATCGCGGCGATCGACGGCACCGTGCCTCCCTTCGCCGACGACGTCGAGCTGGCAAGGATCGGCAGCGAAGAGGAGAGCGATGCGGAGATCGAGGCCGAGATCGAGTCGCAGCGCGAGGCGCGGCCGAAGGCCGGGGCGGTTGCGACCGTCGAGCCACCGGTCTCCGGCGACGGCGGCAAGCCGTCGAGCAACGGCGAGCCACCGCCGGTCGACCCCGCTGCCGCCGCACGCAAGGAGCGCGACGACCGCCGCCGCGAACGCCGCAAACAGAGGCGCAAACACGGGAGGAGTCGTTAGATGGCCCTGCTCGTCTGGTTCACGATGGGAATCGCCCTCTGGCACTTCACCGTCTTCCTGCCCGACCGCTTCTGGCAGGGGATCGTCGGCGCCTTTCTCGGCTCGGTGATCGGGGCGGTGGTCTTCGGCGCGATCGTCGAGATCATCAGCGACAAAGGTCTCGGCAACACCGATCTGGCGACGGCGCTGACAGCGGTGCCGGGGGTGGCGATCGGGCTCGGCGTGGTCTACGTCATCGGCTTGCGCTCAGAAGAAGCCGCCGAGTAGCCGCAGTTCGCGGGAAATCGGCGACGTAGTTGCCGCCGAGGGGCTTCCTAGCCTGCTGGAGTGGCCGAAACCCTGCATGCCTACAAGGCCGAGCCGTATTCCTACGCGGAGGCGAGGGAGCTCTCAGCTGAGCTTGGACTGAGCGATCCGGTTGCGATCGCCTTGGTTCGCCGTGGCTATCGCACGCCGGCGGAGGCCCGAGCTTTCCTCGAGGCCGACGAGTCCCACGACCCGGGCGAGTTTCGCTCAATGGCCGCCGTGGTCCAGCAGGTCTTGGCTGCGATCGAGGCTGGGCGGCGGATCACCGTGCACGGCGATTTTGACGTCGACGGGGTCAGCGCTACGGCGGTGCTAGTGGGAGCGCTGCGCGAACTCGGTGCCGAGTGCGACTGGTTGATTCCCGACCGGATGGCCGATGGCTACGGGTTGAGCGAGGGCAATGTGCGCAAGCTGGCGGAGCGCGGCACCGAGATGATCGTCACGGTCGACTGCGGGGTTACGGCTGTCGCCGAGGTCGCGCTGGCGAAGGAGCTGGGGATGGAGGTGATCGTCACCGATCACCATCAGGGTGGGGACGAGTTGCCGGATTGCCCGATTCTTCACCCGGCTCTCGACGGCTATCCGTTTGCTCAGCTTTGCGGGACCGGGGTGGCTTGGAAGCTTGCTTGTGCGCTGCGGGGGGCGTCTGGGGTGGGGTCCCCAAAACACCCACGCGCGGCTCCTGCCGCGCGTTTTGGGGACCCCACCCCAGACGCCCTCGACCTCGACCTGGTTGCTTTGGCCACGGTGGCCGATGTGGTTCCGCTGGTTGGCGAGAACCGGTCGTTGGTGAAGCAGGGGCTCGAGGAGGTTCGGCGGGCTCGGCGGCCTGGGATGCGGGCACTGCTGGCCGCGGCTAAATGCGATCCGAGTCGGTTGGATGAGAGCGACCTCGGGTTCAGGCTCGGGCCGAGGATCAATGCTGCGGGGCGGCTTTATCGAGCTGACGCTGGGGTTGAGCTTTTTCTCACGGAGGACGATGAGCGGGCGGCGGAGATTGCTGTTGAGCTGAATCGGGCCAACAGTGAGCGGCGGGCCACTGAGCGGGAGGTTGCTAACGCGGCTGAGGCTGCGTTGCGGGAGCTGCCGGAGCACTTGCGTGAAGCTTCCGGCCTTGTTGTTGCTGGGCACGACTGGCATCCCGGGGTGGTTGGGATCGTCGCTTCACGGATGGTCGAGCGCTATCACCGGCCCGTGGTTGTGATCTCGCTCGATGGTGAGGGTTCGGGGCGTGGATCTGGGCGCAGCATCTCCGGCTTCGATTTGCTGGCTGGGCTCGAGGCGTGTTCTGAGCATTTGGGCAGCTTTGGTGGACACCGTGCTGCCGCTGGGCTGGAGCTCGAGGAGGCGAACGTCGATGCGTTTCGGGAGGCCTTTGCGGCCCATGCGGCGAGCGTGCTTGGACCGGAGGATCTGAAGCGGACGGAGCGGATCGATGCGATGGTCGGTGGCGCTTCGCTGGGGCTGGATCTGGCTGAGGAGCTGCGGCAGCTGGCGCCGTTTGGGATGGGCAATCCGGGGGTGCGGTTGCTTGTGCCCTCGGCCCAGGTTCGCGATGTGCGGACGATGGGGGAGGGCAAGCACGCTCGCTTTAGCCTGCATAGCGGGGCTCACCGGGCGCTTGGGGTTGCGTTTGGCCGGCCTAGCCTCGGGGTCGGTGAGGACGATCTGGTCGACGTTGCCGTGCGACTCGAGGTCAATCACTGGAACGGGGCGGTCGAGCCGCAGGTGATCCTGCGCGAGCTGTACCGGCGTAACGGGGGGGAGGCAGCGCTCGAGGCGGCCGAATGGTGGCAGCGCTTCGAGGCCGAGCTGGGTCGCGATCCCGGCGCCTGGCCCGAGCTCGAAGACGCCGCCGGAGAGCACGAGCGGCGAGTTCTGAGCGGTTCGAACGCGCCGGCGGCGGTGGTCGGCGAGCTCGCTTCCTGTGGCGAGACCGTCCTTGCTCTCACCGCCGACGCGCAGCTGCGCGTCGGGATGGCCCGCGAGGGCGTGCGGCTCTCCGACTACTCCGAGCTCGAACGCTCGCCTGCGCTGGCCGCCGGCTTCGAACACGTCGTTCTGGTCGATCCGCCGCCTTCCGCCGCCCTCGAGCGCCTGGTCTCCCGTTCTCCCCGCCGAGGCGCTTACCTGCACCGGGTTTGGGGCGAAGCCGAGTGGAAGCTTGCCGCCAGCGTCCTCGCGGTGCAATTGGCGCAGCGGCCGACGCTGATCGCTGCCTTTCGCGACCTCCGCGATGCCGGCGAGAGCAGTGGCGAGGAATTGCGCACGGCACTGCTCGGCAGCGACCCGCACCCGCGCAGCGCCGAGACGGCCGCGCGCTGCTTTCTCGTTCTTTCCGAGCTCGACCTCGTGCGCGGGGCGCCTGCCGGCGGCGACGGTGTGGTCGGGGTCGTATCCTCAGACGGAACAGATCTGGAGCGCTCGGCGGCATTTCGCGCCTACGGCGCCCGCCACGAGGAGGCACGGCAATACCTCGAAGCACACAAACATCCGTAGCGAACCAAGGCCTCCTAGCCGACCTCTTTGCCGTGGTCGAGGAGTTCGAGTCCTTGGAGATCGACCGCGGCGCGGTCGAGCGTGCCTTCGACTTTGCCTGCGACCACCACGCCGATCAGCTGCGCTACTCGGGCGATGAGTTCATCACCCACCCGGTCGGGGTGGCGCAGATCTGCGCCGGAATGCGGCTCGACACCGCGACTCTCTGCGCCGCGCTGCTGCACGACACGGTCGAGGACACCAGCGCCAGTCTCGAGGAGGTCAAGTCGGAGTTCGGCGATGAGATCGCCCAGCTCGTCGACGGCGTCACGAAGTTGACCGGGATCACCTTCGAGAGTCGCGACGAGCGCCAGGCCGAGAACTACCGCAAGATGATGGTGGCGATGGCCACCGACGTCAGGGTGATCCTGATCAAGCTGGCCGACCGTCTGCACAACATGCGCACGCTCGGCGCTCTGCCGAAGCAGAAGCAGACGGCGAAGGCGCGCGAGACGCTGGAAATCTACGCGCCGCTGGCCCATCGGCTGGGGATCCACGCGATCAAGTGGGAGCTCGAGGACCTTGCTTTCGCCACCCTGCACCCGCGCAAGTACGCCGAGATCAAGCAGCTCGTCGCCCAGCAGCGCAACGAGCGCGAGGTTTACGTCACCGATGCCGGCGAGTTTCTCTCGGGTGAGCTGAGCGAGGTTGGGATCGAGGCCGAGATCTCCGGCCGTGCCAAGCACTTCTACTCGATCTACACGAAGATGACCAAGAAGGGGCGCGAGTTCAACGAGATCTTCGACCTCACCGCGATGCGCGTCATCGTCGGCTCGGTCAAGGACTGCTACGGCGCGATCGGCGTCATTCACTCGCTCTGGAAGCCGCTTCCCGGGCGCTTCAAGGACTGGGTCGCGATGCCCAAGGCCAACATGTACCAGGCGCTGCACACGACCGTGATCGGTCCCGAGGGCAAGCCGCTGGAGATCCAGATCCGCACCGAGGAGATGCACAAGCTGGCCGAGTACGGGATCGCCGCCCACGTCGCCTACAAGGAGGGCGCCGCCGCCGATCCCAAACGGGAGAAGATGACCTGGCTGCGCCAGCTGGTCGAGGCCGAGGGGGATCAGGACCCGGCCGAGTTCCTCGAGTCGCTCAAGGTCGACCTCTTCGAGGACGAAGTCTTCGTCTTCACCCCGAAGGGGGAAGTGAAGAACCTCTCAGCGGGCTCGACCCCGCTCGACTTCGCCTACGCCGTCCACACCGATGTCGGCCACGCCTGCGTCGGTGCCAAGGTCAACGGCTCGATCGTGCCGCTGCATTACCAGCTGCGTTCCGGCGACATCGTAGAGGTGCTGACCGCGAAGCAGAAGCGCGGGCCCTCGCGCGACTGGCTGAAGCTGGTGCGGACCAGCCGCGCCCGCAACAAGATCCGCGCCTTCTTCAAGGAGGAGAGCCGCGAGGATGCCGAGCGCAAGGGGCGCGAGGGGCTCGAGGCGGCACTGCGCAAGCACGGCCTGCCGATGCAGAAGGTCGCCGCCTCGCCGCTGCTGGTCGATGTGATCCGCGAGATGGGTTTCCGCAAGGCGACCGAGTTCTACATCGCCCTGGGCCAGGGCAAGGTCTCGACCAAGGCGGTTGCGAACAAGCTGATGCAGCGGCTGAAGGCGGGAGAGGCGGTCGAGGAGACCGACCCGCTCGGCCTCCCCGGCGGTCACCGCGAGGACAAGGCTCGGCGGACCAAGGACGCCTCCAACTACGGGATCAGCGTCAAGGGCGCCGCCAATGTCGCTGTGCGGCTGGCAAAGTGCTGCCGGCCCGTGCCGGGCGACGAGATCGCCGGCTATGTCTCACTGGGCCGGGGGATCACGATCCACCGCAGCGACTGCAAGAACATGAGGGCGCTGAAGCGGGCGCCGGAAAGGTTCGTCGACGTGAGCTGGGATGGAGAGAACGAGTCCTCATACCGGGTCGAGCTGCAGATCGACGCCTACGATCGCACCCGCCTGCTCGAGGACCTCTCGCGCACCTTCTCGGAGGCCGGGATCAACATCATCGGCGCCAGCTGCGCGACCAACCACCCGATGGTCAAAAACAAGTTCGTGATCGAGGTCGGCGACACCGAGCAGCTCAAGCAATGCATCTCGCGATTGCGCAACGTCGAGGGTGTCTTCGACGCCTACCGGATCACGCCGGCCGCATAGCTGGCATTACTAAAGTGCGGATGAGAATCCACTAATTTCGCCGAGGGCTCGGCTCATATACGATTGACAGACGGGATTGGCGTCGTCGACCAGACGAGGGAGGCCTTTTTTGTGAAAATCGTGACTGTGGAGTCTGCCGATCGCCTAGGGGCGTGGGCACGGTGATCATGAGCCGCTCGGTGACAGTTCATCTGAGCGAGTTTGCCTGCTCGGTGGTCGGCGGCGAGGGAAATGAGGACCGCGAACACCTTGCCGAGAAGGTCGTCGATGCGATTCGCTGCTACCTCGGCGATCGGGGCACGTATGGGCCCGGCTGGGCCTATCCGCGCTTTCTGCGCGAGGAGGAGTACCCCGAAGAGGTGGCGCTGCAGCTCAAGATCGATAGCGAGCTCTGGGACCTGCTGGAGGAGGAGGCCGAGCGCCAGGGCGTTTCGCCGCAGAAAATGGTCACTCACGCCTCCCTCTACGTCGCCGGCGAGGTCGATGCCGGCCGCGCCACCCGCCGTATCCTCGATGGCCTGGAGGGGCCGGCCGAGGAGGAAGGCGGGATCAGCTGGCGGGCCGCGCCACCACGGGAGCCGCGCCGAGCTCGGTGAGCTTTGCCTGCAGGGTGCGACGGCCGCGGTGATGGAGGCCGTGCACTGAGCTCTCGGACTTTTTAAGCGTGGCGGCGATCTCGACCGGGGTCAGCCCGGCGATGTGCCTGAGGATCAGCACCTCGCGCTGATCCTCGGGGAGGTACTCGAGAGCATCGCGCAGATCGTGTCCCCGGTCGAGGCTGACCTGAGCCCGGCCGGTATCGGCGAGCCTGATCTCCTCGGTGGGGATCGCCCGCCGTACCCGCATGTGGTCGAGGGCGGCGTTGCGCGCGACCCGCATGATCCAGGCGGCAAAGGGAACCTCTCGCTGCTCGTACTTCTTGATCGCCTTCATCAGCTTGGCGAAGATGTTCTGGGTGATGTCCTCGGCCTCGTGATGGTCTTTGACGAAGCTGGCGACATAGCGCTGAACATCCGCTGCGTAGCGGACGTAGAGGAAGTGCAGTCCCTCTGAGTCGCCTGCCTTGGCGCGCTCGATGGCCACTCGCACGAGCCGACCGTTGTCGGACGCTGCCGCGGCTTTACCGGCGCTCTGGCCCAAGCTATGCGGACTGGGGTCCGGCGTTTGACTGGTCACAGCTCTCCTCTTGTGAAAGTTTTTGTCATTGTCATTGCCGATTCAGGCCGCTCTGGCCGGGACGATGAATTGCCCCAAATTCCGGAGTCTTGCCTTTTTTTCTTTACGTACTTTGCGAAAAATCTTTGATCGAATGCCTTTTGCGCTGCGGCCAGAAGGAATAGTGGCCCTCCGTTCGAATGTCAATGCCCAATATTCGTCTAAATTTCATCCTTAGCCTCAAGTCGGCTGCAAATGCACAGGTATTGGGGCTGAAGTTAGGAGGATTCGGGGCTTGCAAGTGAAAATCTTGGGCATCGCCAGGGAGTTGTCTGGATAGAAGCACCGTGAAAATCTCTCTTGGAAAATTCGCTTGCATGGGGGTCGAGGCTCATTTGGGCTCCGACCTCGCGATCGGAGTACGCGAGGCGCTTGCCAATTACCGGCGTCAGCTTGCTTCCGATACGCCTCCTCCCACGATTCCACGCTTCGCCGCTGGCGCCCTACCGGCCCAGCCGGTAAAAGACATCGACCTCCCGCTCGACGTGGAGACCTGGGAAGCGCTGGAGCGGGAGGCCGCCAGACAGGGCATCACCGTAAGCGAGCTGGCGACCCACTCGGTATTGGTCTACCTGGCTGAGATAGACCGCCTGACCTCGCTCAGCGTCGCTTAGGGCGCCGCTGAGCGGTACTGGCATTCGCATTCGGGTGCGCGCTGTACGCGCAGTCGCCCGTTTACCGAGCGAGCAGAAGTATTAGGTACTAGAGCAGCACACTATTAAGCAGGGATGACTTAAGCGAGCTGACGGTTAAGCGGGTTGACGGGCGCCGGCGAGCACGTCGTCGACTGCCGGCACCGCGACCGGTTCTCCCTGCGCGTGCAGCGACTGCTCCAGTGCCTCCAGTCCAAGCACGATCTCAACCCCGAGCCTGGAGTTGGAGACCGGCGTGGAGCCGGTGCGAATCGCTTCGGCAAAGTCTTTGAGCTCCTGGCCGAGTGGCTCCAGCGCCTCGAGTCGGGGGGCGACCATATCGCCGGTGCGGTAGGTCAGCCGGTACTCGCCGAAGTTGGCGGGTGGCTCGGCGAAGTCGAGGCCACGGTCGTAGACGCGGACCGAGTCATCGGAGGCGGTGTCCTCGTACTGGACCATCTTCTGGCTGCCGACGACGACCATCTGGCGCATCTTGCGCGGCGCCAGCCAGGAAAGCTGGACGTTGGCCTGGACGCCGCCCTCGAAGCGCAGGGTGAGGAAGGCGGTCTCATGGACGCCCTCCTGGAAGACGCTGCGGCCGTTGGCGCTGACCTCGACTAGCGGCTTGCCGAGCCAGTGCATCAGGATCGAGAGGTCATGCGGGGCGAGGTCGAGCACTACCCCATCCTGCTGATAGAGACCGAGGTTCATGCGCGATGAGGTGACGAAGTAGATCTCGCCCAGCTCATCGCCCTGAATCATGTCGCGGACCTTGTTGACAGCGGGGCTGTAGAGGAAGGTGTGGCCGGGCATCAGGGTCAGGCCGCGGTCCTCGGCGATCGCGACGAGCTTCGCCGCCTCCTCGGAGGTGCGGGCCAGCGGCTTCTCGACCATCACGTGCTTGCCGGCTTCCAGAGCCTTGCTGACAAGGGCGAAGTGAGTGTGGGGCGGGGTGGCGATCGCCACCGCCTCGACCCGGGGGTCGGCCAGTGCCGTATCTAGGTCGCGCTCGATCCAGACGCCGGGATGGCGGCGACGGAAGTCTTCGATCCGGCCCTCGTCGAGCTCGCAGAGGCCCATCAGGCGGAACTCGGGGCGGTCGACCACGTTGCGGACGAGGTTCGGACCCCAGTAGCCGTAACCGACGACCATCGTTCCGATTGCACCTGCTGGGTTCATGCGGCACCTCTCCTTGCGAGCACTGTCATTGGGGTTCGGACGAGAATTGAAAAATCAAGCGGCAGCGAGCGCCTTTCGGCGTAGTCGATGTCGAGCCGCACCATTTCCTCGTAGGTGCGCTCGTTGCGACCGCTGACCTGCCAAAGGCCGGTCAGGCCCGGCTTTACCGAGAAGCGTTTGAGGTACCAGCTTGGGTACTCGGCAACCTCGTAAGCGATCGCGGGGCGGGGACCGACCAGGGCCATGTCGCCGGCGATCACGTTGAAGAGCTGTGGCAGCTCGTCGAGGCTCCACTTGCGAATGAAGCGGCCGACCGTGGTGATTCGGTCATCGACGGCGAGCTTGTAAAGGTCTTTGCGTCCGCCGTCGGCCGCCTGGCCGTTGATCAGGGCGGTGACGTACTCTCGATGGCCCTTGGGGTCGGCATCGAGCCGCATGCTGCGGAACTTGTAAAGGGTGAACTCGTGCTGGCTGTAGCCGATCCGGCGCTGGCGAAAGAGGGCCGAGCCTCGACTGTCGAGCCGAATAGCGATCGTCAGGGCGAGCAGTAGCGGCGAGAGCACGATGACGATCGCGGTTGCGAGCACGACATCGACCATGCGCCTCGTAAGGGCTTGCCAGAAGGGTTCGCCCTCCATGCGGTCGACCCGGCGATTACTTGTCAGTTCGTGCGCCTCCATCTTCTCCACCGAACAAACGGCTCCGAGGCCGGAACGCTTGCGCCGGGCGATGGTTATGGAGGTTGAAAAAGGTTCCCCTATAAGTGACTGAAAAACTCTTTCGGCTGCCGCAGAAAGACCGACCGCTTTGCCGCGTTAATTGAGCGTGGCCCCCCGAATCATTTCCATCATCGGCTCCCGACCTGAGATCGTGCAGGCGGCGCCGCTCTCGCTGGCCTTCGCCAACTGCGTCGAGGAGATCCTCGTGCACACCGGCCAGCACTACGACCCGGCGCTCTCGGACCTGCAGATCGCCGACCTCAAGCTTCCGCTGCCAGCGCACAACCTCGGCGTCGGCTCGCTCCCCAATGCGGAGAGCGTCGCCGTGGCCGAGGATCGGATCGCCCGCGTGATCGAGACCGAGAAGCCCGACGCGGTCCTGGTTCGCGGCGACACCAACGCGACCGTCGCCGGCGCCCGCGCCGCCGTCGCCGCGGACATTCCGCTACTTCACGTCGAGGCCGGCCTGCGCAGCTACCGCGACGACATGCCCGAGGAGGCCAACCGGATCGAGACAGACCGGCTCTCGGAGCTTCTCTTCGCACCTTGCGAGCACGCCCGCGAGGTACTCCTCAAAGAGGGAGTGCCCGGGACCGTGGAGGTCACCGGCGACGTCCTCGCCGACGTCCTGCTCTCGACCCGCGATCGCCTGCCCGAGGGCAGCGAGCAGGGCGAGTACGTGCTCGCGACCGCCCACCGCAACTACAACACCGATTCGCCGGAGCGACTCGGCGCGGTTCTGGCCTGCCTCGAGGCGGCCGAAAAGCGCGTGATCTTCCCCCTGCATCCCCGTACCCGCAAGAGCCTTGAGACCTGGGGCCTGGCGGTTCCCGCCAACGTCGAGGTCCGCAGCGCGGTCACCTACACCGAGATGCTGACCTTGGAGCGCGGCGCGGTGGCGATCGCCACCGACTCCGGCGGGGTCCAGCGCGAGGCCTACCTCTGGGGCGTGCCCTGCATCACCATGCGCGAGGAGACCGAGTGGATCGAGACCGTCTCGACTGGCTGGAACACCCTGGTCGGGGTCGATGCGGGGCAGTTCCGCACTGCCCTCGCCAAGCCCTCGCCGCAATCGCGGCCGCCGATCTTCGGCGACGGCAACGCCGCCGAGCGGATCGCCGAACTGACCGTCTCTCACCTCGACCGAGCACTGGAGAAGTCCATTGTCTGAGCAACTGAGAATCGGTGTCGTCGGCTGCGGCCGCATGGGCGCTTTCCACATCCGTAATTACGGCCAGCTCGATTGTGCCCGCCTCGTCGCGGTCGCCGACCCCAACGCCGAGGCACGGCGCCAGGTGCTCGGCGAGACGCGGGTCCTCGAGTTCTCGGATTGGCGCGACATGATCGAGCACGGCGAAGACGAGCTCGACGCGATCTCGATCGCCTCGCCGTCGGAGATGCACGCGGCGATCGCCCTCGAGGCGCTCGCCGCTGGCCTTCACGTCCTGGTCGAGAAGCCAATCGCGACGACTCTTCCCGATGCACTGCGGATGCGCGGCGCCGCGATGGAGGCCGATCGCAAGCTGATGGTCGGCCACGTCGAGCGCTTCAACCCGGCGGTCACGAAGCTGCGCGAGCTGGTCGCCGACGGTCGCCTCGGCACGATCTACCGTGCGCACGCGACCCGGGTAGGCCCGCTGCCGACCAGGATCCAGGACACCGGCGTGGCGATCGACCTCGCCACGCACGACCTTGACGTGATGCAGCACATCCTCGGCCAGTCGATCAGCGAGATCTACGCTGACGGGGGGCGCTTTCTGCACAGCTCTCAGGAGGATCTGTTGACCTGCCTGGTCCGCTTCAGCGCCGAAGGCGAGGGCGACACTCTCGGCCTGCTCGACGTCAACTGGCTGACCCCGGAGAAGACGCGCGAGATCGTCCTGATCGGCGAGAACGGCCTGCTGCGGGCGAGCTACATCACCCAGGACGTCTGGTTCGTCGAGTCGCCGAGCGCGCCGCTGCACTGGGACGGCCTCTCGATGCTGCGCGGCGATGGCGAGGGTGCCGCGGTGCGCTTCTCGCTCGCCAAGGCCGAGCCTCTGCGGGCAGAGCTAGAGGCCTTCTGCCGCTGCGTGCTCGACGACACGCCGGAGCCGGTCAGTGCCCACGACGGCGTCAAGGCATTGGCCGCGGCGCTGGCGGTGCGCGAGTCGGCGGCGGTGCGCCGCCCGGTCGAGCTGCTGGCGATTCCCGAGCCCCAACCGTTGGAGGTACTGGCGTGATCCGCTTCGTCATCCCGGCCTACAACGAGGCCGAAAACATTCCCAAGCTGCTTGCCGACCTCGCGCCGGTGGCGCGCGAACTCGGCGCCCGCGTGATCATCGTCGACGACGGTTCCACCGACGGCACCGCCGACGTGATCCGCGCCCACGCTCGCGACATGCACCTGGCGATCGTCACCCACACCATCAACCGCGGCCTCGGCACGGCGATCAACACCGGCATTCGCTCGGCGCTGAAGGAGTCCTCCGACGATGACGCGATCGTCACCCTCGAGGCCGACACGACCTCGGATCTCTCCGACCTGCCGCGCATGATCGAGCTCTTCGACCAGGGCACCGACGTCGTGCTCGCCTCCGTCTATGCCCCCGGCGGCAAGATCATCGGCGTCGCCGGCTGGCGCCTGGCGGCGAGCAAGTCCGTCTCCAACACTTTCCGCTACCTGGGCGGGCTGCGCGAGATGCACACGCTTTCCTCGCTCTACCGCGTCTACCGCGCCGGCACGCTGCGCCGGGCCGCCGATACCTACGGCTACCTGCTCGTCCGCGAGCCTGGCTTTGCCGCCAACGTCGAGCTCTTGCTCAAGCTCTACAACGCCGGCGCCAGCGTCGCCGAGGTGCCGACGACCAATGACTGGCGGACGCGCAAGGGCGTCTCGAAGATGCAGCTGAAGCCGACCGTGCTCGCCTACTTCAGGGTGATGGCCGCCCACATGGTCGGCCGGATCCAGCCGCCGGCGGTTTCGCCACTGGCCGAGGTGACCGCGCCGCAGTCCGTTCTTGATGCGCCGGCACCGGCGGCGAAGGCGACCGAGCCGGACCGCCAGCCGCTACCGCAGACCGGATGAGCGCCGCGGCGCCCCGGGTCGGCGTCGTCGGCGGCGGCGTTCTCGGCATCTCCCTCGCTCTGCGCCTGGCGCAGGCCGGGGCCAAGGTGACCGTGGTCGAGCGCGGCGCGACGCTCGGCGGCCTCGCCGGGACGATCGACTTCGGCGGCCACGAGGTCGACCGCTTCTACCACGTGATCACGCCCGCCGACACGCGGATGATCGCGATGGCCGAGGAGGTCGGGCTCGGCGAGGAGCTGCGCTACACGCCGGTCGGTGCCGGCTTCTTCGCCAACGGCGAGATGCACGACTTCAACGGCATCGGCGACCTCTTGCGCTTTTCGCCGCTGAACCCGGCGGCGCGGCTGCGGCTCGGCTGGTTCGTCGCGCAGTGCCAGTTGCGCAGCTCCTACGATGGGCTCGAGAACTTGTCGCTGGAGACCTGGCTGCGGCGCCACTGCGGTAGGCAGGTGGTCGAGCGAATCTGGAAGCCCCTGCTCAACTCGCGCTTCGACGGCGATCCGTCGGGCCTGCCGGCGACCTACCTCTGGGCGCGAACCAGGCGCATGTCGGGCGCCCGCGGCAAGGGCGGGGGAGAGGAAATGGGCTACATCGTGGGCGGCCACCAGCGCCTGATCGACGCGATGGTCGCGAAGGCGGCGGAGCTTGGCGTCGAAGCTCGCACCGATGCATCGGTCAAAGGACTGGCCACGGCCGAGGACGGCTCGGTGACCGGGGTCGAGCTCGAGGGCGAGACGCTCGACTTCGACCTGACGATCCCGACCCTGCAGCCGCCAGCCCTGCGCTTCCTCCTGCCGGAGCGCCACCAGGGCCTGCTGGCCCCTTATCCCGAGCGCTGGCTCGGCTGCGTCTGCCCGATCGTCAAGGTGCGCCGCTCGCTGCTTCCTTACTACGCGGTCAACATCACCGAGCCGACGCCGGTGACCAGCGCGATCGAGACCACCCAGGTACTGGGGACCGATCACACCGACGGCCTGCACCTCGTCTACCTGCCCAAGTACTGCGATCCCGGTGCGCCGGAGCAAAGCGAGGACGACGAGTCCATATATATGCGCTTCACCGACTACCTGGCGCGGCTCTCGCCCGGCTTCAGCCGCGACGAGGTCGTCGACTGGACCGTGCAGCGGGCCAAGCTGGTCGAGCCGGTGCACACCCTGCGGCCCGGTGGCGGGCCGCGCGTGGCACCGATCTGGCCGGGCGTCAAAGGCCTGGCCCTTGCTTCGAATGCGCAGATCTACCCCTACCTCTTGAACGGCGATTCGGTGATGGGCTTTGCCGAAGAGGTGGCCGGCGAAGTCGCCGAGAACCTCGGCCTCTCTGACCCGGCGGCAAATGGTGCGAGAAAAGGACTAGCCGGCACGTTGCATAGCTGAAGGGCAAAGGGCAGGCCGTCGATTCGCCCTGAACTGAGCAGCCATGTACCAAGTCGAAGCCTCCAAAGCACTGCTGAAGCCGCGCCTCTGGGCACGGACTCCATCGCGGCTGAATGTGCCGCGCAACGTCGTCATGCTCGGCCTGGTCAGCATGCTGACCGACGTCTCCTCGGAGATGGTGGCGACGGTGCTGCCGATGTACCTCGTCTTCACGCTCGGCGCCAACCCGCTGGCGCTGGGGGCGATCGACGGTGCCTACCGCGGCGCCGCGGCGCTGGTCCAGGTCGCCAGCGGCTTCGCCTCCGATCGCTTCCGCCGTCCCAAGGAGGTGGCCGGCCTCGGCTACGGAATTTCGGCGGTCGGCAAGGTGGCCCTGATCGCGGCCGGCAACACGATCGGCGGGATCGGTGCGATCGTCACCTTCGACCGGGTCGGCAAGGGGATCCGCACGGCGCCGCGCGATGCGCTGATCTCGCTCTCGAGCAGCAAAGCCGGCCTCGCCACCGCCTTCGGCGTACACCGGGCGATGGACTCGGCCGGGGCCATGCTCGGACCGCTGGTCGCCTTCGGCATCCTGTTCGTGGCGCCGGCCCGCTTCGACGCCGTCTTCGTCGTTAGCACCCTCTTTGCCATCCTCGGCTTTGCGGTCCTGGTACTGACCGTGCAGGGCAAGCCGAAACGCGCTTCGCGTGACCCGAATGCCCCTTCGCTGCGCTCCGCGGCGGGCCTTATCCGCGACCCCCGTTTCGCCCTTCTGCTGGTCGCCGCGGCCGGTCTTTCGATCGCCAGCGTCTCCGACGCGCTGATCTACGTCGGCCTGCAGCGCAAGATCGACTTCGAGCCGGCGGTCTTCCCGCTGCTCTACGTGATCACCGCCGTGATCTTCATGGCCTTCGCGATTCCGGTCGGGCAGCTCGCTGACCGGGTCGGCAGGGTGCCGGTGCTGCTCTGCGGCTACGCCATGCTCTTCATCGTTTACGGCACCCTGCTGATGGGCTCGCTTGGCTACTTCGAGCTGATCCTCTGCCTGGTCGCCCTCGGCGGTTTCTTTGCCGCCACCGAAGGGGTGATGACAGCGCTCGCCGGGGCGATGCTGCCGACCAAGCTGCAGGCGAGCGGAATCGGAATACTGACCACCGTGGTCAGTATCGGCAGCCTGCTTTCCTCGCTTGCCTTCGGTGCGCTCTGGTTCGCGATCGGCCTACAGAGCGCGGTGATCGTCTTCGCCGCCGCCCTGGCCCTGGCGATCCTCCTCGCGGTGCCGCTGCTGCTCCGCTCGCAGCGGGCCCCTCTGCATGGATAGTCGCAGCACGAAGACCCTCGTCGCGATCGTCGTCCTCTGCGTGGCCGGTGCCGGCGCCTACATCGCCGTCGCCGCGCTGGGCCCGAACCAGACGACGACCGACGCGCAGCCGCGCGCCGGAGCGGTGCTGGCTCACACCGACCTGATGGTGCGGGCGGTCGATCCCAAGGCACCGACGCTCAACGGGCGCGTCTACATCCTCGAAGATGGGCACCTGCGTAAGGAGCCCGGCGATCTCGCCTGCGAGCGGGTCTACTACGCCGCCGGCCACGGGATCTGCATGGGCGTCGCTCCCTCGGGGGTCGAATACACGGCCTCGATCTTCGACTCGAAGCTGCAGCGCGAACAGACGATCGTCCTCACCGGGCTGCCCTCGCGGACGCGGGTCTCGCCCGACGGGCACTACGGGGCGATGACGGTCTTCGTCACCGGCGACTCCTACCTCTCTTCGCCGACCGCCTTCTCGACCCGCACGACGATCCTCGAAATGGCGACCGGCAAGCAGGTCGGCCAGCTCGAGCAGTTCAAGGTCGAAAAGGACGGCAAGCCATTCGACGCCGTCGACTTCAATTTCTGGGGCGTCACCTTCGACCCGCACAACCCCGACCGCTTCTATGCCACCCTGGGCACCGGCGGAGACCACTACCTGGTCGAAGGCAGCGTCAGCAAAGAATCGATGGTGGTCTTGCGCGAAGGGGTCGAGTGCCCGTCGCTCTCGCCGGACGGCAAGCGGATCGCCTACAAGAGCCGGATCGGCAACGAGGCTCGCTGGCATCTGCGGGTGCTGGACGTGGCAACCCTCGAAGACCATGCGGTCGCCGAGGAACGCTCGATCGACGACCAAGTCGAGTGGCTGAACGACGACACGCTCGTCTATTCCGATGGCACCAACGTCTACACCGCCCCCGCCGATGGCAGCGGCGCCGCAGCGGTGCTTGTGCGCGATGCCACTTCGCCCGTGCGGCTTGAAGAATCCGGGCAAGAATTGGCTCATTCCGGCCGTTAAATGAGTATGGGTGTGACGACAGCCACATCGCCGCATGTCGCCGAGCCGGAGGTTTCCACGGACGGAACGACTCTGCGCGCAAAGCATGCCCACGCTGGCGTGGCGATGGCGATCGCGACGCTCGCGATGGGCGCCACCTCCGGAATCCAGGCCCTTCTCTACCTCAGCTCCTTCGGCATCAACGGACGCACCGACGGCTTCTTCATCGCTTTCGCGCTGTACACCAGCTTCGGCGTCTTCAGTCAGAGCATCCGGGTCACCTCGGCACCGCTCCTGGTCGGCCTGCGTCCCCGTCTGACGTCGATCGAGCTGGCCGTCGCGCTGGTCGCGATCGCGATCCCGGTGGCGATCGTCACGATCCCGCTGGCCGGACCGTTTGCGGCGCTGCTGGCGCCGGGCCTCGGCGAGACGGGGCGTGGGGTGACGGAATCGGCGCTGCCGATCCTCGGCTTGGCGATGATCCTGCAGCTCTGGGCCGCGGGTGGGGCCACGCTGCTCGCCGTGCGCGATCGCTTCGACCGCATCGCCGGCGCCTACATCGCCGGGGCGATCGCCGGCCTGATCGTCTACCTGGCCGTCTCGCGGGTCGCCGGCGAGCTCTCGCTCGGCTGGTCGATGCTGGCGATGGCGGTGGTCACCTGCACGATGATGCTCGAGGGTGTCCGCGCCAGCCGTCCCAGCGAGGCAGCCGGCGGCATCAAGGTCGCGATCGCAGGCGGGTTCGGCCACATGGCCCGCTGCGTCTGGATGGTCCTCAGCAGCACCGCGGTATACCTGGCCTTCAACTGCCTCTACGTGATCACCCTGGCCTTCGCCAGCAAGTACGGGGCAGGGGGAGCGACGGTGCTCTCCTACGCCTACCTCTTCGCCAGCTACCTGGTCGCAGCCACCGGCTTTGCGCTCGGCATGTCGCGCATTGCCGACATGAGCCGCGGCGCGGTGGCCGACTGGCGCGAGGTGATCGCGGCGACCGTGCCGGGTGGCTTCCGCTACGCGATGCTGCTTGTCGCGCCGGCCCTGGCGGTGCTGATTGCGGGTGGTGCGACCCTGATCGGCGACGTGCTGCCGAAGAGCTTCGATGCCTCCGAGGTGGAGCAGCTGCGCGTCTTCGCCGCCCTGCTCTGCACCTGGACCATCGCCGCGCTCCTCGTCAACCTGTTGCTGCCGGCCCTATTCGCCCTTGGCCGCACCAAGCTGGTCAACTCGCTTGCGCCCGTAGTGGTCGTGGCTCACGCCGGAGTGACGGCACTGGCCGGAGTCCTCTTCGGCGTCAATGGTGTGGTGGGTGCCTTCTGCATCGTCCCGACGATCTTCGCTGCAGTTCTCCTGGTAGCCGGCGCCGGCCGCGGCTGGGCGCCGATCGCCCGCGAGCTGGCCCGCGACGGCCTCCGCTTCGTAGCCCTCGCAGCCATCTCCTTCGGCATCGGAGCCGCCGTGGCCGAGAGCCTCATATCTGGCCTCGCAGCCCCGCTTCTGGCAGTAGTAATAGGCGGCGTCCTCTACGGCCTGACGACCTCGCAACTTGCCCCCCGCCAGGTCCGCCTCTTGGTGGGTGCGGTACGTCCGGCTTCCGCCGAGGCTTAGTCCAGAGACGCTTCCGCACCCGAAGCCCCTGCAATACGGTGCTTGGGTGCGCCTAGAGACCGAGCAGGTTGAGCTGTTGCGCGAAACTAGCGGACGCCGCACGTGCGGTGCCTCGCGAAAGTCGACTTTTTGAGTTCACGCCTAGTTTGGGCGGCAACAATATGCTGGAAGGGCCTACTTCTCGCGAGCTATCCGAGCAGGAGCGCCACGACATTGGCGATCTTGCGGTGTCGGGCTTTCTCCGCATTAGGCGCCGGGCAATTCACGGCGAGATCGACTTACTGTGACCCTGGAGGGCTATGAGCTTCTAGCCCGTGGGGCGGAGGCGGAGCCCCTCAATGCTATCGAGGATATGGCGATTTCGAGGTACTCGATGAAGCGAGCATTCGGAAGCGCTATCCAGTGGCTTTTCAAAAGTAGTCAGAGGCCGCGAAGCTGCTTTGGGGTCCGGCTCCGGAGGCTGAGTTGACCACAATCGGCCATAAGGCACGAGAGGCGTTCAGGAGTTTGCGGCAGGGTTGGTTCAGCGACATGGCATAGCTGACGCCGATCCTCGGCCAGCGCGGACGGTTGCGCGCCTGAAGTCGGTTGGCGGACCAGCATTATCTGGGGGACGCAAGAAGAAGCCTGCTGGATGCTCTGGTTGTCTATTGGGGCGAGGCAACGTACGAAATTGATCGTGCTCTTCCTCGGGCTAGCGATGAGCCGTAATCGGTCGGCATCCAGGCTCTGCACGGCCCTGCACGCTTCGTGCATCTTTGTGTAGGATCGGAGCGTGCCTGCTTCAGCGCGACGCGTCAACGTGACCCTCGACGACGAGCATGCGAGCAAGCTCGCGAGGCTCGCTGAGCGCACTCATGTTCAGGAGGGGACGCTTGCTCGGTCCCTTCTCTCGACAGCGCTCGACGATGCCGACCCCGATGCCGCTCACATCACCGAGATCCTCGAAGCGATTCCTGGTGCCTGGGAGCGTACGCAGGAGGGTCTCGCCCAAGCCGCTCGCGGCGAAGGGACGTCGCTGGACGAGCTGGCCTGAGTTGGCGCGCGTCATCGTTGCACCGCTAGCCCGGCAGGATGTGGACGAGGCGATCTCAGCTCTTGGTCTCCCCAGCGATGCATGGGCTCGAATCGGCCGTTCGCTGAGGGTCCTGGAAACGTTCCCGCTCGCTGGCGCCGAACTGGCCGGTCGCTGGGCACCGACCAGGTTCGTGCTCGGTCCTTGGTCCTGGATGATCCTCCTCTACCACTATGAGGATTCGTCTGACCGCGTCTATGTGGTCGCCATGCACGACGGACGGTCCGCGACGTCAGCCACGGCGACTCGTACGTGAAGTTAAGCCGAGAAGGAGCGAACTGCTGAAGCGATGCGGTCTAGCTCTCCGTCGGTTATCGACGGGAAGATCGGAAGGGAGCAGCTTTCGGCGGCTAGGCGTTCGCTTACTGGGAGGTCGCCTTGGCTTGGCGCGTAGGCCGGCTGCAGGTGGATCGGAGTGGGGTAGTGGATCGCGCTGGCGATTCCGCTTTCGTTCAGGTGGCTGCGGAGGGCGTCGCGGTCGGGGGTGCGGACTACGAAGAGGTGGTAGACGTGGTCGCCGTCGGGCGCCACCGGCGCCGGCAGGACGAGGTGGGTGCCAGAGAGGGCCTCGCGCAGGATTGCTCCGGCTTGGCGGCGCTGCTCGTTCCATTCGGAGAGTCGCTTCAGCTTGACGCTGAGGATCGCGGCCTGGATCGAGTGCAGGCGGTGGGTTCCCGAAGCTACCTCGTGGTGGTGGCGGGTTCCCTCGCCATGGGAGCGCATCAGGCGGATTCGCTCGGCCAGATCGGCGTCAGCGGTCACGACCGCGCCGCCGTCGCCCCAGCCACCGAGGTTCTTGGTCGGGTAGAAGCTGAAGCAGCCGGCATCGCCATGCGTTCCCGCGGGACGGCCCTGGTAGTGCGACCCGTGCGCCTGGCAGGCGTCCTCGACCACGCGCAGGCCGCGGGCCCGGCAGAGAGTCAGCAACGGCTCCATCTCGACCGAGCGGCCGTAGAGGTGGACGGGGATCACGCAACGCGTGCGCTCGGTCAGAGCGGCCTCGACGATCTCGGCCGTGAGCAGGGCTGTCTCCTCGTCGACGTCGACGAGGACCGGTATCGCTCCCATCGCCGTGACTGCCTCGGCGGTTGCGATGAAGCTGTTGGTCGGCACGATGACCTCGTCCCCGGGCCCGATATCGAGCGCCCGCAAGGTCAGCTCGAGCGCGCTGGTGCCGGAGGAGACGCCGATAGCGTGTTCGGTCTCGCACCAGGTTGCAAACTCGCACTCGAAGGTCTCGAGCTCCTCACCCATGGTGAAGGCGGCGCTGCCGGCGATCCGCTCGATCGCCGCGAAGATGTCCGCGATCAGGGTGGGATCGGCGGAGTCGAGACGCACGAATGGCACCCCGGTCGTCGCCTGCTGTGCGGGCGGAGCGGCTTGCGAAAGGACGGGGTTCACGCGATCGGCTGGGGTTCGATGTCGCGGGTGGCGATTGAGCCGTTCGTATCCGGAGCTGTGGCGCGGGCGCCGATCAGGCCGACGGCCTGCGCCTGCTCGGGATCGAGGAGGAGCGCGGTGACCTCCTTGCGTGAGCGGATGCCGAGCTTCGTAAAGGCCGAGGAGAGGTGGCTCTTGACTGTGCTCTGCGCGAGCAGAAGGCGTTCGGCGATCTCGCTGTTGGTCAGGCCCCTGGAGACGAGCGCAAGGACCTGGCGCTCGCGGTGCGAGAAGGCGGGCCGTTCGACGCTGGCGCGCAGCTTGCGCGGCACGACCGACTGGCCGCTAGCGACGGCCAGTGCGGTGACGGCGAGGGTGGTCTCGATCTCGGGCTCGAAGACGATCGCGTCGGCGCCGGCGTCGAGGGCGCGGCGGACTCCGGTGCCGGTAACCGGCGGCGAGATAACGATGATCGCCAGCTTCGGCTGTTCGCGGCGCAGGCGGCGCAGCGCCGCCATGCCGTTGGCCTCGTCGACGTCGCAGACGACGACGAGGATGGTCGCGGCATCGACCGTCGCCTCGTCGATCTCATCGTGCGATGCGATCGGCTCTGCGACGGTAAGCCCGCGCTCGCCAAAGGACGCAACGATGCGTTGCGAAACGGCCTCGTTGCTGCTCAGCACCTGCAGCCGGGGCTTGGCCGGAGCGGTCCGGCCGTTGCTCTGTTCCGTATCTACCTTCACCTTTTAATAAACGGCTGAGGAGGGTTAGCACTTCCGCCGCAACCGGCGGAATTTCGTGCCTACGGAGTCGCCGCTTTGAAGTGCGCGGCGATTTCGGCGGCGCTCAGCGCCCGGTTGTAGATCGCGACCTCGTCGAGGTTGCCTTTGCCGAACAGCGATGTGGCGGCGCGCGACATGAAGTAGAGGGTCGAGTTGGCGAAATTGCCTGCCCCGGTGCCGCTGTTGAGCTTGAAGTAGCTCACGGCCACGCCATCGACGTAGGGGATGACCTGCTGGGAGGCGGTGGCGCTGCTGTCGAAGACGATGGCGTAGTGGTGCCAGACGTTGGCGGAGGGGCGGCTGAAGTAGGCGGTGTTGCGGCTTGTCGAACGCCCGATCCCCACCCCGAAGCGACTGAGCGCCAGCGGTTCGGAGGAGTTGGGGTCGACGAAGAAGCCGCCGTTGGTGTTGCTCGAGTTGGGGGTGAATTCGAAGGCGAGATCGTCGTTGTTCGCGAAGCTCGACCATTTGAGCCAGAACTCGACCGTCAGTTTGTTGGTGGCGGAGAGGTTGAGCGCGGTGCTGGCGGCGTCGTTGGTGCCGTCGAAGGAGGCCGACGGGTTGGAATCGGCTCCGCCGGCCAGCGCACCCGCACCGCCCAGGGTCACGCCATTGAGGGCGGTGGCGGTGTGGCCGCCAATGTTGTCGGCGAAGCTCGTGCCCGATGTCTCGGCCATCCGCCAGTAGTCGATCAGGCCCGGGGTCGCGGCGATCGCGTTGCTGTAGTTGCTCTGCACTTTGAGCACGACGGTGGTGGTCCCCGTCGCGCCGGCGTTGTCGGTGACCCGCAGGCCGATCGTCCGGTCGCCGGAGGTCGTAAAGGTTTTCGTCGTCGTCGCGGTGGCGCCGGTGTTGGTCTCATAAGTCCCGTTGCCGTCGAGATCCCATTCGTATTTGGCGACGGTGCCGTCGGGGTCCGTCGATGCGGAGGCATTGAAGCTGGCGGCCGTATTGACCGTGACCGGGTTCGGCGTCGCGGTGAAGGAAGCGACCGGAGCGCGGTTCTGGACCGTGACGACTTTGGTCGTCGTCGCGGTCAAGCCGAGGTTGTCGGTGACGCGCAGGCCGACCGTGACGTTGCCCGCCGCGGCATAGGTTTTGGTCGTCGTCGCGGTGGCGCCGGTGTTGGTCTCATAAGTCCCGTTGCCGTCGAGATCCCATTCGTATTTGGCGACGGTGCCGTCGGGATCGGTCGATCCAGTGCCATTGAATGTCACGGCCGTCCCGGTCGGCACCGGGTTCGGCGTCGCCGTGAAGGAGGCCGTGGGGGCACGGTTGGAGACCGTTAGGGCACGCGTCGTCGTCGCCGTACCGCCGCTGTTGTCGGTGACCCGCAGGCCGATGGTGATGCCACCCGCGGTGGGGAAGGTTTTCGTCGTCGTCGCGGTGGCGCCGGTGTTGGTCTCATACGTCCCGTTGCCGTCGAGATCCCATTCGTATTTGACGATCGTGCCGTCGGGATCGGTTGAGCCAGAGGCGTTGAAGCTGACCGAGTTTCCGCTCACCACGGGATTGGGGGCGAGCGTGAAGGAGGCGGCGGGGAGGCGGTTCTGGACCGTGAGGACGCGCGTCGTGGTCGTCGTCGCGCCGAGGTCGTCCGTGACTCGAAGACCGATCGTCGGTGTGCTCGCGGTGGCATAGGTTTTCGTCGTCGTCGCCGTTGCGCCGGTGTTGGTCTCATACGTCCCGTTGCCGTCGAGATCCCATTCGTATTTGGCGACGGTGCCGTCGGGATCGGCGGAAGCAGAGGCGTCGAAGCTGACCGCCGTCCCGGTCGGCACCGGGTTTGGCGTGGCGGTGAAGGAGGCGATCGGAGCGCGGTTCTGGACCGTGAGCGCGCGGGTCGTCGTCGCCGCGTCGCCGCTGTTGTCGGTGACCCGCAGGCCGACGGTGAGGTTGGCCGCGACGGCGTAGGTGCTGGCCGCGGTCGGCGTCGAGCCGGTGTTGGTCTCATAAGTCCCGTTGCCGTCGAGATCCCATTCGTATTTGGCGACGGTGCCGTCGGGATCGGCGGAAGCAGAGGCGTCGAAGCTGACCGCCGTCCCGGTCGGCACCGGGTTTGGCGTGGCGGTGAAGGAGGCAGACGGGGCTCGGTTTTGAACGGACACGATCCGCGTTGTTGTGGTCTGCGCACCGTCGTCGTCAGTGACGCGAAGCCCGATTTCACGTTCGCCTGCATTTTCAAAGGAGCGAGTCGCGATCGGCGTCGAGCCCGTGCTGCTCTCATAGCTGCCGTTGCCGTCGAGGTCCCATTCGTATTTGGTCACGGTGCCGTCAGAGTCCGACGAGGCCGAGGCGTCGAAGGTCACCTGCGTCAGGGTCTGGGCGGGGTTCGGCGTGGCCGCAAAGGACGCAGTGGGGGCTTTGTTTTGAACCGTCAGGCCGACCGTGGTCGTTGCGGTCGCGCCATCGCTGTCGGTCACCTGCAGGCCGACGTCGACGCTGCCTTTGCCGGGATAGCTTTTCGTCACGGCTGCCGTAGCGCCCGTGTTCGTCTCATACGTCCCGTTACCGTCGAGGTCCCATTCGTATTTGGCGATCGGGCCCTCGGGGTCCGACGAGCCCGAGGCGTCGAAGGCGACTTGGTCGCCCGTCGAGACCGGGCTGGGCGTCGCGGTGAAGGAAGCGGTGGGCAGGGTGCCCCGCACTGTGAGCGTGCGGGTCGTTGTCGCGGTTTCGCCGCCGTCGTCGGTCACGCGCAGGCCGACGGTTACATCGCCCGCCGTGTTGTAGGTCGCGGTCGGCGTCGAGCCTGTGTTGGTCTCATACGTCCCGTTGCCGTCGAGGTCCCATTCGTATTTCACCACTGCGCCGTCGGGGTCCGAGGAAGCCGAGGCGTCGAAGCTGGCCGGGAGTCCGGCGGCAACCGGATTGGGGGAGGCAGTGAAGGAAGGCACGGGGGGCTTGTCGATGCTGGCATCGAAATGCGCGGCGACCTCAGAGGAGCTCAGCGCCCGGTTGTAGAGCGCCACCTCGTCGAGACCGCCTTTGCCGAACAGCGTGACCGCGTTGCGCGACATGAAGAAAAGGGTCGAGTTGGCGAAATTACCGCCGCCGGTGCCACTGCTGGTCTTTTCGTAGGAAACCGGTTTGCCGTCGACGTAGGGGACGACCTCTTCGGCGGCGGGAGCCGCAGTGTCGAAGACGAGCGTGTAGTGATGCCAGGCGCCTGCGCTGGGCCGTTCGAAATAAGCGTTGTTGCGCGATTCGCCGCGGCCGATCGCTACCCCGAACTTGCCGCCGAGCTCGCCGGCATTGGGGTCGACCAGGAAGCCACCGTCGTTTTCGTTGAAGTTGGGGGTGAACTCGAAGGCGAGGTGATCGTCGTTGGCATAGGCCGACCAGTTGAGCCAGAATTCGACCGTCAGCTGGGAGTCTCCCGAGAGGTTGAGTTTTGCGCTCGCGGTGCCGTTGTTGCCGTCGAAACTGGCCGCTGCGTTGGGGTCGCCCGCAAGCGCTCCCGGCGTTGCAAAGCCGATGCCGCCTTCGGTGATGGCGGCATCGGAGCCGACGCCGTCAGCGAAGGTTGGCCCCGATTTCTCACCCAGGCGCCAGTAGTCGACCAGGCCCGAAGTCCCGCTGACCGCGCCGTAGTAAGAGCCGACGACGCTGACAACGCGCGTGGCCGTTCCAGTTTCGCCGCTGTTGTCGGTGACGCGCAGCCCGACCGTTACGTCGCCGCCGCTCGTGTAGCGCTTGATCGCGGTCGGCGTCGCGCCCGTATTCGTCTCGTAAGTCCCGTTACCGTCGAGATCCCATTCGTATTTGGCGATCGTGCCGTCGGGGTCGGATGAGCCGCCGGCGTTGAAGCCGACCTGCGTGCCGATTGGAGCTGGATTGGGAGTCGCCGCAAAAGAGGCTTTCGGAGGCTGATTTTGGACCACCACGGTCGTGCTACTCGTGGCGATACCACCTTTGTCGTCGATGACCCTGAGTCCGACTTTGTATTCGCCGGGGGTCGTGTAGCTCATGGTCGTCGTCGCCGTGGCGCCCGTGCTCGTCTCATACGTCCCGCTGCCGTCCAGGTCCCATTCGTATTTGGTCACGGTGCCGTCGGGGTCTGAGGAACCGGAGCCATCGAAGGTCACCGGGGCGTTGGTTTCGACCGGGTTCGGGGTTGCCGTAAAGGACGCCTGGGGGAGGTTGTTGGGCGTTCTCGCCAGGTAGTGGGAGTTGATTTCTCCCGCGCTCAGCGCGCGGTTGTAGAGGGCCACCTCGTCGAGGTTGCCTTTGCCGAAGAGGGTCGAGGCGTTGCGCGACATGAACGAGAGGACCGAGTTGGCGAATTTACCCGCCCCGGTACCGCTGTTGAGCTTTTCGTAGGGAACCGGTTTGCCATCCACGTAGGGGACGATCTGCTGCGTCGCGGGTGCCGTGGTGTCGAAGACGAGCGCGTAGTGGTGCCAGGCGCCGGCGCTGGGGCGCGCGAAGTAGGCGTTGTTGCGCGATTCGCCGCGGCCGATCGCTACCCCGAACTTGCCGCCGAGCTCGCCAGCGTTGGGATCGACCAGGAAGCCACCGTCGTTTTCGTTGAAGTTGGGGGTCAGCTCGAGCGCGAGGCGGTCGTCGTTGGCGTAGGCCGACCAGTTGAGCCAGAATTCGACCGTCATCTGTGACGTGGCAGAAAGGTTGACCGAAGCGCTGGCGGCCCCGCTGGCGCCATCGAAGGCGGCAGCCGTATTGGGGTCGGCTTCGAGCGCGCCGGGGACGCCAAGGGTGACCCCGCCTTTCAAAGTGGCTGGACTCGAGCCGGCGAAATCGGCGAAGGTGCTCCCCGATTGCTCGCCGAGGCGCCAGTAGTCGACCAGACCGGGGGTCGAGCCGATCGCCGAGGCATAGGGGCCGCCAACCGTGACCGTGCGGGTCGTGATCGCGGTAGTGCCAACGTTGTCGGTGACCCTGAGGCCGACTTTGTAGTCGCCGGCAGCGGCGTAGCTATTGGTCGTGGTCGGCGTCGAGCCCGTATTGGTCTCGTAGCTGCCGTTACCGTCCAGGTCCCATTCGTATTTGACGATCGTCCCGTTGGTGGACGAGGACGCCGAGCCGTTGAAGCTGACCAGCGCATTGGCCGTCACCGGATTGGGAGTCGCCGTGAACGCCGCCTGGGGGGCGGCGTGTTGCACCACTAGCGTGCGCGTAGCGGTGCCCACGGCGCCGCTGTTGTCGGTGACCCGCAGACCAATTTGACGGCTGCCTTCGGTCGCGTAAGAGCTGGTGGCGGTGGCTTTCGAGCCCGTGTTGGTCTCATAGCTGCCGTTACCGTCCAGGTCCCATTCGTATTTGGCGATCGTCCCGTCGGGGTCCGACGAGGCCGAGGCGTCGAAGGTCACCTGGCTTTCGGTCGTGGCTGGGTTGGGCGAGGCCGCAAAGGACGCAATCGGAGATTTATTCGTGCGGCTGGCCTGGTAGTGGGAGCCGATCTCCGTAGCGTTAAGGGCGCGGTTGTAGATCGAGACCTCGTCGAGGCTGCCTTTGCCGAACAGGGCCGAGGCTGCGCGCGACATGAAGTAGAGGGTCGAATTGGCGAATTTGCCCGCGCCGGTACCGCTGTTGAGCTTTTCGTAGGGGATCGGCTGGCCGTCGACATAGGGAATGATCTCCTGCGCGGCGGGCGCATTGGTGTCGAAGACGAGCGCGTAGTGATGCCAAGCGCCGGCGCTTGGCCGCGTGAAGTAGGCGTTGTTGCGCGATTCGCCGCGGCCGATCCCGACCCCGAATTTGCCACCGAGCTCGCCGGCATTGGGGTCGACCAGGAAGCCGCCGCTGTTGTTGTTGAAATTGGGTGTGAACTCGAAGGCGAGGTTGTCGTCGTTGGCGTAGGCCGACCAGTTGAGCCAGAATTCGACCGTCAGCTGCGAGCTTGCGGAGAGGTCGACATTGGCGCTGGCGGCGCCGGTAGAACCGTCGAAGGTCGTAGCCGTGTCGAGGTCGCCTTCGAGCGCTCCGGCGGTACCCAGCGTGAAGCCGCCCTGGGCTGTCGCCGGGCTGCCGCCGACGGCGTCGGCGAGGGTGCTACCCGATTTATCGCCGAGGCGCCAGTAGTTGTGCAGCCCAGGGGTTCCGAGGACTTCGGCGTGATAGGCGCTCCCGTGGCCGACGATAAGAGCGTGGCTGACGGTGGCGGTGCCGTTGCTGTTGTCGGTGACCCGCAGGCCGATCTGGCGATCGCCTTCGCTCGAGTAGGAATGGGTTGCGGTCGGGCTCGAGCCCGTGTTCGTCTCGTAGCTGCCGTTGCCATCGAGATCCCATTCGTATTTGGCGATCGTCCCGTCTGAGTCGGAGGAGCCGGCAGCGTTGAAGGTGACCAGGGTTTCCAGCGAGGCCGGGTTGGGGGAGATGGTGAACGCGGCTTGCGGCGCGATGTTGCCGGGGGTGCCGCTGCTGATCACCAGCGTGCGAACCGCCTGGTCGGTGGCGCCACCGCTGTCGGTTACCCGTAGGTGGATCGTCAGTTCTTCGGGGTTCGCGTACGTTTTCGACGTGGTCGGCGTCGAGCCCGTGTTGGTCTCATACGTCCCGTTGCCGTCGAGATCCCATTCGTATTTGACGATCGTCCCGTCGGAGTCGGTCGAGCCGGCGGCGTTGAAGCTCACCGTCGAGCCGGACGAGGCCGGGTTCGGCGTGGCCGTGAAGGAGGCGTCCGGCGGGTCATTGCCGTCGATCAAGATGCCGGCCGGGGTCTGCGGTTGGACCCCGCCGTCGGCGAAGATGTTGTACGTCGCCTGCTGGATCCGCGGGTCGCTCGAGTCGACCGGCGGATCTTCATAGCTTTCGCTCGGCTTGTCGAGGTAATGAGGGGCGAGTCCCCAGGACCACTGGATCGTGCCGGCGGCGAAGACCAGGGCGCCGCTGGGGGCCGTGTATTTGACCGCGGAGACGGTCGACGGCTGGCCGGGCGGGGGGGAGGCCGAGTACAGCAGCCCCTCGTCCTGGATCCACTCGGGCGGGCTCGGCGCGGTGCCCATATCGCTGGAGCTGACCCGCTTGACGCCGGCCGGCTCGCGGCTCAGGTACTGCGCCTGGGTCGGGATCGAGTCCCACTCCCAACCGTTGAGGCTGGTGCCGATCGTCGTGCTTGAAGTTTCCGATACGCCCGTGTTGCGCCAGATCCGGTCGCCGGCGAATTCGTTCTGGGCGTTGGTGGCGGGAACCGTCAGCGGGTAGTCGAAGTTGTCGTTGTCGCCGACGTACATCGATCCCAGCAGCGAGTTCTCCGGTTCGTTGGGGCCGACGCGGCCTGCCGCCGGGGCGTTGGGATTGCCGGGAGGCGCACCGTCGTCGCGCCAGGTGGTCGTGGCGTATTTGGGGTTGTCGTCCGCGGTGCCGGCTTTGCCGTCGAGGCCCAGGGCGTCGTCTTTTGTGCCTTTGATCCCGTCCGGGCCCCAGTCGTTGACCCCCTTGGAGCCGTCGGGCACGCTTCCTTCTTTGGTGCCCTCGATCGCCTTGTAGCAGACCAGGGTGCGGCCGCCGTCCTCGTAGCGGACCTTCCAGTAGGCGGTGTTGCCGCTGAAGGAGGCGATGTTGACGCCGGCGTCGCGGGCCGCCTTATAGCCTTTCATCTCCGCTTCTGACCAGTACTCGTCGTGGCCGGAGATGACCAGGGTTTTGTGGTTGAGCAGTTGCCCCGGGTTCGCATCGACGGAGGTGCTCTCGGTGTAATCGACTTCGTAGCCCTCGCGCTCTAGCCAGGCGACCATCGGGAAGTCGGCTTTGAGGAACCAGTTGGCGTCGTTCTCGTCGTTGACGTAGGGCCGTTCGAAGGAGACCTTGACAGCGCGCGAGGTGCCGGTGATCGTCTGGAAGCCGGCCGAGTTGAAGCGGTAGAGCGAGTGGCCGTTGAAGGAGTTGTAGGCCTGGTAGGTGGCGGTCGGGAGTTTGTAGAGCAGGGCCGAGTGGCGGGCGTCGTTGCGCACCGTGAAGATGATCTGGTTGTCTTCGCCGCTGGCCAGATCCTTGATCCGCACTATGTATATGCCCGATGCCGGCAGCGAACTGCCCGGCACGGTCAGGCTGTTTTCCCAGTTTTCGCAAGACCAGTAACCGGTCGTTTCGTCGGGCGCTTCGCAGTTGCGATCGTTATTGATCGTGACTTTTTTGTTCTGGTAGACCAGCCTGCCGCCGGTCCCGCCGTACCAGCCCATGCGGAAGACATTGACTTCCGCGCTTCCGCTACCGGCCCGGTTGGCGATTCGCAGCGTCACCGCTTCGCCGAGGTTGACGCTGCTCTTGGTCGCGTAGCCGGTGATGCCGTCCTGGTCGTAGTTGGTCAGTCGCCAGGCGGTCGATCCCGGGCCCATGCAGTTGTTCTCGTTGACCACCGGGTTGGAGTTGGGGCAGCTGACAGCGGCGCCGGCGGGCGCCGGCAGGGCCAGCAGGGCTCCGAGCAGGAGCAGCAGGAGTGGAAGGCGAATTCGCATCGTCAGGAGAGCAACGGGGTACCTTGCCATTCTCTGACGCGAGCCTAGGATGAAATTCGGGTGATCTTCGGATCGAAGTCGGTCAGATCGGTGCCGAAAGTCTTGCTAAGGACTTTTCGTTCCTGATTTATGCGCACCACACTGGCCGCCATTTCCCTCTCGCTCCTCGCCGCGATCTCGATGGCGACGCACTGGGGCGGGCCGATCTCCTGGGAGACCGACGCGCTCTTCTACCAATCGAAGAGTGAGGAGATCGGCGGCACCGATGCCGCCACCGCGCGCCAACAGGTCTTCGGCGGGCCGCTCTCCAGTTACGAGCGAGGCATCGAAGCCGAAGAGCCCGGCGAACCGCCACGGGTCAGCGATCCGGCATGGGTGGAATACAGCTCGACCTTCTACGCGCGGCGCCTACTGCTGCCGGCGATCGCCGTCGCCATAAAGCCGATCTTCGGCTTGCGCGCGCTGCAGATCCTCTCGCTGCTCGGCTTCGTCCTGATTCCCGCTCTGCTCTTCCTCTTGCTGCGCCGCCGCCTCCCGTTCGCGATCAGCGGTGCCGTTGCTGCCGCGGTCATCCTCTGGCCGCCACTGCGGGCCTGGGCGGTCTTCCCGCTTACCGACAGCAGCGGGCTTGCTTTCCTGATCGCGGCGTTGCTCTGCGCCGTGCTCTCGATCGAGCGCGGCCGGCGCTGGCTGGCGCCGTGGTTCGCCTGCGTCGTCGCGCTCGCCTTCACCCGCGACATCGCCTTCATTCCGGTCATTGCCGCCCTTGGTCTGCTCGCGGCGCGTCGCGACCGCCCCAGCCTGGAGCTGGTCGGCATCGGGGTGCTGGCGGCATTGCCCGCCCTCTTCGTGCACGGAGTCTCGGAGTCGAAAGAGCTCGCCTACGTCTTTGCCAATCATACGATTCCAACCGACACCAGCTGGGGCGCGGTGCTTCCCCAGTACCCGTCCAACTTCAGCCACATGATCGGGCACTACGGCGACTACGCTGCGGCCAACCCGCTCGTGGTGCTGGCAACTCTCGGCGGACTCGTCGCCGCGTTCGCCCTGGCACCGCGCCGGGACACGCTGACGATCCTGCTCTGGTCGACCGTTCCCGGCTACCTCCTGCTGATGGCCGTCGGGCCGGCCTTCTCCGGCTTTCGCTACGAGCTCGTCCTCGTCCCCTTGATCGCTTACGGCTACGGCTATCTTGCCGAACGGGTCCTCCGTCGCGTTAACGAGACGAAAGGCAATCGCGAGCTCGCCGGCGGCGTGGTCCCGCCGTGAGTCCGCGCGCCGCAGCGCCCGACCGCCAGGGCGACCCGAGGGCTCTACTGATTGCGGTCCACAGCGCGGCCCCTGGGGGCGCCCAGGCGATGGCGCTGGCGCAGGCCGAGTGCTTCGCCGCCCGATGCTCGATCGTCGCCGCCGTCCCCGAGGGCCCGCTGCGCGAGCGCTTTGCCGCTTGCGGGGCGATTATCGCGCCGGCTCCCTCGCTGCCGACCTGGGAGGTCTCACCGGGGCGCTGGGCCCTGCAGTTGCTGCGCAGCTGCGTCGATGCCTTCCGCTTGGCGCGAGTGATCCGCCGCTGCAAGATCGACGCGGTCCTGACCAGCAGCACGGTGCTGCTGGCCCCGGTTCTCGCCGCCAGGCTCGCCGGGGTGCCGTCCTTCGCCCATGCTCGCGAGTGGCCGACATCGCGCTCCGGCAAGGCAGTGTTCTGGCTGCAGCGCCACTGCGCCGATGTCGTGGTGGCGATATCGGCCGGTGTCGCGGCGCGCTTCGCCGGCCGCGGCCGGGCTCGCATCGTCTGCATCGCCGACGGGATCGCAGTGGGGGAGGGCAGGCGGCAGCCGGCCAGCTTCGGCCGCCCATTGCGGCTCTGCGTGATCGGCAGCCTCACCGGTGGCGACGGCAAGGGCCAGCACCGTGCGGTCGAGGTGGTCGCCCGGCTCCGGAAGCTAGGGGTCGACTCGAGGTTGAGTGTTGTGGGTCCGGTCCTCGATCGGGACTACGGCGAGCGGGTGCGGGAGACCGCTCGTCGCCTCGACGTCGACGAGTGGGTCGAGCTGACCGGCTCGGTCGATGACGTGCCGGCGCTACTGCGCGAACACGATGCCCTGCTCTTCTGCTCGAGCCAAGGGGCAGACGTGACCCCGCTGGTTTTGATGGAGGCGCTGGTCGAGGAGCGACCGGTCGTCGCCGCCGACGTCGGCAGCGTCGCCGAGGTTCTGCTCGAGGGAGATTGCGGCACCGTCGTGCCCGCAGAGGATCCGGCGGCGATGGCCGCCGCGGTCGTCGATCTCGCCGCCGACCCGGAGGCAGCGCGGGTACAGGCCCGCCGCGGCGCCGAGCGGGTGCGGCGCCATTACGACCGCCAGTCGGGGCTCGACCGGCTCTGGGACGAGATCGTCGCCGAAAAGAGCGTTGAGACCGGCGCACAAGTTCCCCCATCTCTCATCCGTTTCTCAGACGATCATCCCCGTGACCCCATGGCCCAAGTCGACCGCTAGGACCGCGTGACCTTCATCTACTTCCTCAAAGAGCTTTGGCATCGGCGGCTGGCCGTCGTCCTCGCCGGCATCGGCGCGGCGATCGTCGCTGTGCTGGTCGTCTTCAACGTCAGCTTCTCGCCGCCCTCGGTCGGCAAGCGCGACCACGTCGAAGCGCACGGCTCGATCGAGATCCTGATCGACTCGGCGAAATCGCCGATCGCCGACGTGGGACGGAACCTCGAACCGCTGACTGCACGGGCCGGTGTCTTCGCTCGCTACATCGCCGGCGGCACCGTGATCGAGCAGATCTCGAAGACGACGGGCATCCCGATCAAAGAGATCGAAGTCGCCGGCCCGGTGCCACTGCCCGGAGAGGCGGTCGGCGCCAGCGCGCCTCCGATCAACGTGCGTCCCTACGGACTTCAGATCGTCCAGCGCGAAGAACTGCCGATCGTCAACGTCGAAACTCGCGCACCGACGGTCGCCGAGGCGCGTGAACTCGCCGCCGCAACGCCGGCGGCCGTGCGCGGAATTGTCTCCGAGATTCAGGAACGGGAACAGATCCCCGACTCCAAGCGGGTGACTTTCCGTGTGCTCGGACCGGCCCAGGCCGCCTACACCACGGAAGCGCTCGGCGCCAAGGTGGCGATCGGACTCTTCCTCGGACTCTTCCTCCTCGGGCTGCTGCTGATCTTCGGCATACCCCGCCTGATCGACGCTTGGCGTGCGACCGATGTCGAGCCGCCCGCCCAAGAGCAGTTCGGAATGTTCCCCCACATCCCCCCGGCCCTACCGGGGGAGCCGGCTGCGCCGCCAGCTCTCGCCCCTGCAGAGGCAATCGCCGAGCGAGCGCAGTTGGAAATGCGCCGCGGCGGCGATGGCTGACGAACCGCAGGTCTCTCGCAGCGAGCTCCGCGAGGCGACGCTCGAGGGGGTGCGCTGGATCTCCGCGACCCGGCTCGCCTTTGAGGTGGTTGCCGTCGTTGGCGCGGTGGTGCTCGCGCACCTCGTGCCGCCGGCCGCCTACGGGCGCTTCGCGATCGCCCTGGTGATCCCAGAGATCGCTCTCTCGCTGGTAAATGAGGGCCTCGGCACGCCCCTGGTCCGCCATCAGGCCGTCACCCACCGCCACACCGAGGGAACGATGGCGATCGGCGTCGCCGGCGGGCTGGCCCTGACCGCGCTGACCTACTTCGTCGCACCGCTGATAACCACGCCGCTGTTCGGCGCCGCCACGACCGAGCTGATCCAGCTCTACTCGCCCGTCTTCACGATCGCCGGGGTGATGATCGTGCCGCTGGCGATGCTGCAGCGGCGGCTCGAGTTCAACCGCATCGGCATCTCGGAAGTGGTCTCCGCCGCCGTCACGACGATCGTCTCGATCGCCCTGGCCCTGGCGGGCCTCGACGCCGAGGCCTTCGTACTCGGCAGCATCGCCGGCATCTTCGCCTGGGCGGTGGTGCTGCTCCTCTTTGCCGGATCGACGCCACTGCCTTTCTGGCGTGGCCCAGAGATGCGCGAGATCGCTTCGACCGGAGCCCCCGCGGCGGGCGCCGGCCTCGCCGGCATCGGCAGCCGCAACGTCGACTACGCGATTCTCGGCGCCCGGCTGACCCCCGCCGCCGTCGGCTTTTACTACCGCGCCTTCACGCTCGGGGTCGAATACGAGCGCAAGGTCAGCGGCATCGTCTCGCGCATCGCCTTCCCGGTCTACTCGCGGACCAAGGACATGGTCCACCTGCGCTCCGTGCGGCAGCGGATCGTCCGCCTCAACGCGACCCTGATCTTTCCGCTGATGGTCTTCTTCATCGTTGTCGCGCCGGTCTTGGTGCCGTGGCTCTTTGGCGCTCGCTGGGAGCCGGCCGTCGTGCTCGCCCAGATCCTCGCCGTCGCCGGCATGGCGGGGACGCTGAAGAACACGATCGACCCACTCGTCCTCGCTGCTGGCAAGCCGCGCGCGCTGATGGTCTTCAACGTCTGCGAAGTCGCGCTCTACGCGGGCATGCTCTTCCTTGTCTCCTCCGGCGGCGACCTGGTCCTGGTCTGCGCCGCGGTCGCCGGCTTCCGGGTGGCGATGCTGATCGGCTCTTACGCCTTCCTCCTCGGCCCGGTGCTCGAAAGCTCGGTCTTCGAGCTGCTCGACGACGCCGGCCCGGCGCTGCTCGGCTGCCTGGCGCTCGCCGCAGTGGCGCTGCCGCTGCGGCTCTTCCTCGACGCGCCGGTCGTGCCGCTGCTCGCCGCCTGTGCGGTGGCCGGCTTCACCGCCTACGCCGTGGTCCTGCGCTTGGTCAGCCCGGCCTCTTGGGCCGACATCCGACTGATCGCCGGTCGCCTCATCCCGTGGCTCGATGCCGAGAAGCCGCGGCCCGCGATCAACGGCGACCTCCGCGTCGGCGTTCCCGCCACCGCGGTCGAATAGGCCGGCTCAGGAGGCGGGGCTGTTTGCGGCTAGCGCCGGGTCCGGCGCGTCTACATCTCGCCGCGTCGGCTCGCTGCCCGCGGTCTTGCGGGCGATGACGATGAACTCGTGGTTGTTGGTCTCGGTGGCGACGATCTCGAGCGATAGCCCGTATGCCTGGCGGGCGCGCAGCATCAGCGCCAAGAACGAGGTCAGGGTGAAGGTGTGGAAGTGAATCGAGTAGTCCTGTCGCTCGAGCGTGGCGGCACGCTCTAAGACTTCGTCCGCGGGAGCCTTGACCGCGAAGCGCGACCATTCCTCGTAATGCTTGGCGCGCGAGCCTTCGGGGCCCTGCTCGTGATCGTGAACCAGATGTTCGAGCGAGGTCTCCTCGCGTTCGCGGTCGAAGTCGGTGCGGCGCCGGTCCGGCGCGGCGAGGTAGAGGACGCCGCCCTCGCGCAGTACGCGCGCATGGGAGAGAAGTGCGCCGATCGGGTCCTGACAGTGCTCGATTAGGTGGTTGACGATGACGAAATCCATCGAGTCGCTGGGGACCGACGTCAGTGCCTCGCCGTCGTCAATGAAGTCGGGGGTGACCAGCTCGTAGACGTCGAGCTCGGGGTAATGGGCGCGCAGGTCTTCGACGCCCATCCGGTCGACGTAGCGGGCACGGGCGCCACGAGGGAGGGCCAGCGGCAGGTGCAGAGCGCCCACCTCAAGTCCGTCTCCTCGCAGATAGCGCTTCGCGAGGTGGCGGCGGACGGCGATATAGCGGCGCTCGGAGGGGAAGATGATCCGGCGGGTGGCGTCCTTCGCACGCCTGATCTTTCTCCGAGCCATCGTCTGCATGCGCCCAGACTAACGACAGCTCACATCTAACCCTTTTGTGCGCAAGCGCAGCCGCTCGCGACCCGTTTCTTCGACTGGATGCCCGAACACCGCCTCCTGATCATCACGCCCGTGCGCAACGAGGCCGCCCATATCGAAGGGGTGGCCCGAGCGCTGGTCGCGCAGACGCGCCGGCCCGAGCACTGGCTCGTGGTCGATGACGGCTCCGACGACGAGACACCGCTGATCCTGCACCGCCTCGCCGGCGAAATCGACTTCATGCACGTCGTCTCGACTCCGGAGGGATTCACCACCCCGTCCAACGACCGGCTCAAGGTCGCAGCGGCCCCGCGCGCCTTCAACTACGGCCTGCACACGATCGACCCCAGGGAGCTTTCGCTCTTCACCCACCTCGGCAAGCTCGACGGCGACATCGAGCTGCGCCCGGACTACTTTTCTTCGTTGCTCGCCGAGTTCGACCGCGACCCGAACCTGGGCATCGGCGGCGGCGTCGTGCTCGAGCAGGACGACGGCGAGTGGGAGCAGACCGCGAGCGCCCCCGAACACGTGCGCGGTGCCCTCAAGCTCTACACGCGCGAGTGCTTTGCGGCGATCGGCGGCGTCTGGGAGCGGCTTGGCTGGGACGGCATCGACGAGGTGACCGCCCGCATGCACGGTTTCGAGACCCGCTCCTTCGATTGCGCCGAGGCGCTTCACCACCGCCACACCGGCAGCGCCGACGGTCGCCTGCGCGGCCACGTGCGCTGGGGCGAAGCGCACTGGATCCTCCACCACGGATTGCCATGGACCGCGCTGCGGGCGGCGAAGGTGGCGCGGATAAAGCCACGCGGCGCGTCCGGGGCCGCCTACCTCTATGGCTATGCCCGAGCCGCGGTTCGCCGCGTGCCGCGGGTCGACGTCGAGGGCTATCGCAAGTTCGTTCGCGCCGAGCAGCACCGGCGGATCGCCGGCCGCCTGCGGCGGCAGAGCCCGCCGCGAAGCGCGGTTCCGTTCCCGGGGGGATGAAAGAAGGCCACCCCGCGGGCCGTTTCTAGTTCGCGGTGTCAGCGACTCCGCATCTCAGATCATGGAACTGGCGCGAACCCTCAAGACCCTCTGGATCCGGCGCCGGCTGGTTGCTCTCGGCGCCGCAATCGCCCTGATCGCAGCGCTGCTCAGCGTTTACAGCGTCGGCCTCTTCCCGCCCTCGATGACCAGCCGCACCAACGTCTTCGCGACGGCCTCGACCCAGCTGCTGGTCGACGCTCCCGACTCCGCCTTCGCCGATCTCGAAAACGACCTGACGCCACTGGAGACCCGGGCCAGCGTCTTCGCCCGCTTCCTGGCAAGTCCGGTGGCGCTGCAGCTGATCGCCAAGGAAGCGAAGGTGCCGCTCAGCTCGATCGAGGCCGAGGGGCCCTACGACATCAACCTGCCGGTGATCCAGCAGGAGCCGACCGCCGGCCAGCGCAGCTCGCAGATCATCGGCGAGGGGGCGCTCTACAGGCTGCGCTTCGAGAACAACCCGGTGCTGCCGGTCGTCTCGGTCTTCGCCCAGGCGCCGACGGAAGCAGAGGCGATCGACCTCGCCAACGCCGCGCCGCGAGCCCTGCGCACCTACATCAACCAGATCCAAGAACACCAGCACACCCCGGATAGCCGCCGGGTGGCGATCCGCAAGCTCGGCGAAGCCACCGGCGGCGTCGTCAACGCCGGCGCCAACGTCCAGATCGCCCTGCTCGTCTTCATCGTTGTCTTCGGCGCCTGGTGCATGCTGCTGATTCCCGCGCAGACGATCGCCCGCGGCTGGCGCGAAGCCAACCCCTACGGCGACGCCGAGTCGGCTCAGCCCCCCGGGGGCGCTCGCGACAACGACCCTCACGGCGGATTCGGCTACTCGGGCGGCGAGCACGAGCGGGTGCACTGATGAGGGCCATGGCTCGGTCCTTGCCGATCCGAGAAGACGACGCCTGGCCACATACCAAACGCCCGCTGCCGTGGTTGTTCGCGGCGCTGCTGGCGATGATCTTCCTCGTTCCCTTCGACGCGATGCGGCTCAAGATCAGCATGCCGGTCAGCTCCGACTTCGACCGCTTTCTGGTGATCGCGATCGTCGTCACCTGGGGGCTCGGGACCGCTTTCGGCAAGCGCGAGGCGGTGGAACGGCTGCGGCCGGCGGGCTGGGCGGTCGGGATGATCGCCTTCCTCCTCGTCGCCGTCGCCAGCATCGCCTTCAACGTCGAGCGGATCACCAACCTGGGCGAATGGGACGATGCGCAGAAGCACCTCGCGGTGCTCTTCTCGCTAGCCGCGGTCTTCGCGATCGTCACCCTCAACCTGCGCGCCTCTGAGCTGCGCCCGTTCTCGGTCTTGATCGTGATCCTCGCCGTGATCACGGCGACGGGAACGATCTACGAGAAGAAGACCGGCTACAACGTCTTCTACGAAACCGCATCGAAGGTCTTCTCGCCGATCGCCACGGTCGAAGCCTCGCCGACCGAAATCAACCCCAACCCGAGCACGACGCCGCGCCCGACCATTACCGGTCCGACCCGCCACGCGCTTTCGGTCACCTCGATCCTCGGCATGGCGCTGCCCTTTGCCGTCGTGCTCGCGGCGATCGCGCCGGCTCGCCGGCGCCGCATCCTCTGGGGGCTCGCCGCCTGCCTGATCGTCGCCGGGGCGCTGATCACACAGCGAAAGTCGGGGGCCGTGGTGCCCGCGATGGCGCTGCTCGTCCTCTTTATCCTGCGCCCGCGCCAGCTGCTGCGCCTGGCCCCGTTCGGGGTTTTGGCGCTTGCGGTCGCTCTGGTGTTGACACCGGGAATCTTCAGCACCGTGCGCGAGCTCGGCCAGACCCAGAACCAGGACTCGACGGCAGGGCGGACCTCCGACTATCCCGCTGTCGTCCCCGACATCCTCACCCGGCCGATCATCGGCCGCGGTTTCGGCACGCTGGACTCCGAACGCGTCGACACGTACCGGATCTTCGACAACGAGTACCTCGGCCAGCTCTTTCAGGTCGGCGCCCTCGGCCTGCTCGCCTTCCTCGCCCTGATCGTGACGCCGCTCTTCGTCGCTCGCTCGGTGCTGCGCTCCGACGATCCCGTGCGCGGGCCGCCGGCGCTTGCGGCCGGCGCGGCCTGCCTCGCCTTCGGCGTCGCCTGCTCGCTCTATGACATCCTCACCTTCCCGCAGGCGCCCTATCTGTTCCTCTTCATGGCGGCGATGTGTACCTGCGCGGCCTCGGTCGAAGCCCCAGCCGGGTGGACGGCACGGATGCCGCCGGGGATGCGATGGGCGGTGACTGCATGAGCGATGTGCGCCCGGACCTGAGCGTGGTGATCGTGACCCACAACGGGCGTGAGATGGCGCTGCGCACGCTGCGCTCTGCGCGTGCCTCGCTCGGCGGCCTGCAGGCGGAGTGGATCGTCGCCGACAGCGCCTCGACCGACGGCACCCCGGAGGCGATCGAGCGCGAGTTCGGCGACGAGGTCGAAGTGCTGCGCGTTCCCAATCGCGGATTCGCCGCCGGCAACAACATCGGCATCGCCTGGGCGCAGGGCCGCTACGTGCTCCTGCTCAATCCCGACATCGAGGTCCTCGAGGGCAGCTTTGCCGACCTGATCGCGGCGCTCGACTCGCGCCCGGACGTGGGTATCGCCAGCGTCGTTCAGCGCGGCAGCGACGGCGAGCTGCAGTTCTCGATGCGCCGTTTCCCCTCGCCCGGGAGGGATCTCGGCGAGTCGCTCTTCGCCGCCCGCTGGCCGTTCTTGACGACGATGCAGGAGCTGGAGATGCGGGCCGGGCGCTACCGGCGCGAGATCTCGGCCGATTGGCTGTGCGGCGCGTTTCTCTGCGCACGGGCCGAGGCGATCGTCTCGATCGGTCCGATGGACGAGCGCTTTTTTCTCTACTCGGAGGAGATCGACTGGTGCCTGCGCGCCCATCAGGCCGGTTGGGATGTGCGCCACCTGCCGGTGATGACGGTGACCCACCACGCCGGCCGGCGCGACCGCGGCGACCTGATGGCGCAGCTTGCCCACTCGCGCTCGCTCTTCGCCCACAAGCATCACGGCATCCTGGGCGCGCTGGGCATCCGTGCCGCGCTGGCGGTCGGTCACGTTCTCCGCATTGCCCTGCGGGTGCCGCTGACGCCGTTCAAGCCCGCCGCTCGCGAGCGGATAGGTGCCGAAGCCAAAGCTCTGCGCGTCCTGCTCGGGCTCGGCAAGCCGCCGCTGGAGGCCGAGCCGCAGGCGCGCCCGGCGAACCCTTCCGCCACCGTCCTCGACGAAGCGAGGTAGACGATCTGCGGCATCGTCGGACAGGCACGTAGCGACGGCAATCCGGTCAACGGCGAGCTGGTGGCGGCGATGTGCGCCGGCCTCGAGCACCGCGGCCCGGACTCGCGTGGCATTCATCTCGACGGCCCGGTCGGCCTCGGGATCCAGCGGCTGCGCGTGATCGACCTCGCCACCGGCGACCAGCCGGTCTATAACGAGGATCGCTCGGTCGCGGTCGTCCTCAACGGCGAGATCTACAACTACCGTGAGCTGCGCGCGCGCTTGGTCGCGAACGGGCACCGCTTCGCCACCGACGGCGACACCGAGGTGATCGCCCACCTCTACGAGGAGGAGGGGCCCGACTTCGTCAAATCGCTGGCCGGGATGTTCGGCCTGGCACTGTGGGACGCGCGGCGGGGAGAGCTGTTCGTCGCCCGCGACCGGATCGGCAAGAAGCCGCTCTTCTACGCCGAGCGGGACGGCACGATCTCCTTCGCCTCGGAGCTCTGGGCCCTGCTGGCCGACGGCGAGATCTCGCGCGAGGTCGACCCGGCCGCCCTCGACCGCTTCTTCACCTACACCTACGTCCCCAGTCCCTTCAGCGCCTTCCGTGCCGTACGCAAGCTGCCGCCCGCCTCGCTGCTTCGCTGGCGTGCGGGCAAGACCCGGATCGAGCGCTACTGGAAGGCCGACTTCACCGAGAAGCTGGATGTGGGAAGCGACGCCGAGGCCGGCGAGCTGGTCCGCGATGCCGTCCGCGAGGCGGTCCGCCGCCGCCTGGTCGCCGACGTGCCGCTCGGCGCCTTCCTCTCCGGCGGCGTCGACTCGACCGCGGTGGTGGCGGCGATGGCCGAGCTCTCGACCGAGCCGGTGAAGACCTTCTCGATCGGCTTCGAGCAGAGCGGCTTCGACGAGCTGCCCTATGCGCGCGACGTCGCCGAGCGCTTCGGCACCGAGCACCACGAGCTGGTCGTGCGGCCCGATGCGGTCGAGTTGCTGTCCAAGCTGGCTCGCCACTACGGCGAGCCCTTCGCCGATCACTCAGCGATCCCGAGCTTCTATCTGGCCGAGATGACCCGTCGCCATGTCACCGTCGCGCTCACCGGCGACGGCGGGGACGAGGTCTTCGGCGGCTATGGGCGCTACGCCCACGGGGCGATGATGCAGCGCCTCGACGCGGTTCCGGCGGGCCTACGGCGATCGGTCGCCGCGCTTGCCGCGCGGGTGCGCTCCAACGGCGATCTCAACAGTCCCCGCAACCGCTTCCGCCGCGCCGCGGCCCTGCTGCCACTGGCGCCGCAGGACCGTTACGTGCGAGCAATGTCGCGCTTCGGGCTCGACCTGCGCGAGGGCGTCTACACAGCCGAGTTCCGCGCCTCGCTCGAGGGCTCGGCGGCGACGACGATCGCCGAGCCTTGGGAAGCTTCCACCGCGCTCGACCCGATCGACCGCATGCTCGACGTCGACCAGCAGACTTACCTCCCCGGCGACCTGCTGACCAAGATGGACATCGCGACCATGGCCTACGGTCTGGAGGCGCGTTCGCCGCTGCTCGACCAGGAGCTGATCGCCCTCGGTGCCTCGCTGCCGGCCCGTTTCAAGGTGCGCGGGCGCGAGAAGAAGATCGCCCTGCGGGCGGCGCTGCGCGGCGTCGTCCCCGACGAGCACATCGACCGCACCAAGCAGGGCTTCCAGGTGCCGATGGCGGAGTGGTTCCGCACCGACCTGCGCGAGCTGGCGCGGGAGACGCTGCTGGGTGGCGGCGCCGGGGGTCGCGGCTACCTGCGCCAGGACGTCGCCGCCGGCCTGCTCGAGCGCCATCTCGCCCGCGAGGAGGACAACTCCTCGTTGCTCTGGAGCATGCTCAGCTTCGAGCTTTGGCACCAGCAGGTGGTGGAGGGGCGTCCGAGCGGGGAGAGGGCGCATGCTGTCGCCTGAGCGGGGCTGCCGAATTCTGATCCTCGTACCCGGCAGGCTCGGCGAGCGGCTCAGCGGTCCCGAGATCCGCGCCGTGCGGCTCGGCCAGGCGCTGTCGGCCGAGCACCGGGTAACCCTGATGGCGCCGGGCGCGGGGCGCGAGATGCAGGAAGGCCTCCCGGTCGTGCCGTTCTCGCGCCGCCGGCTGCTGCGCGAAGCGCGGCGCCACGACGTGCTAATGGCCTCGACCGTGCCGCCGTTCGCGCTGGCGCTGAAGCGCAGCCTGCGGATCGTCGCGATCTCCGACCAGTATGACCCGGTCGAGCTCGAGCTCGGCACGCTCGCCAAGGGCGCCAAGCGGGCTCGGGCGACCGCGCGCGCCGCGCGACGCCTGCAGCTGCGCAGCGCCGATCTTGTCCTCTGCGCCGGCGATCGCCAGCGCGAGCTGCTCGAGGCCGAGCTCGCGAGCTTCGAGGCCGCCGGCCGGCCACCGCTTTGCAACGTGCCCTTCGGGATCGACGGGGAGCTGCCGCGCGGCGAGGATCACCCGCTGCGGGAGTACTTCGACCAGATCGAAGCGGGGGATAGGGTCGTGCTCTGGTGGGGCAGCCTCTGGCGCTGGCTCGATGCCGAGACCGCGATCCGGGCGGTCGCCTCGCTGGCGGACTCCCACCCCGACATCAAGCTCGTCTTCACCGCCGGGCGCCCGCCCAACGGCGATGCCGAGCGCCACTCGGTCCTCGCCGAGGCGAAGGGGCTGGCGGCCGAGCTCGGGGTGCTCGATCGCTCGGTCCTCTTCCTCGAGGAGTGGGTGCCCTTCGCCCAGCGCGGCGATTACCTCAGGGATGCCGACCTCGGCCTCACGCTTCACCGCGATACCGAGGAGGCCTCGCTGGCCGCCCGCGCCCGTTACATGGACTACCTCTCGGCTGGGCTGCCCTGCGTGCTCGGCCGCGGCGACGAGACCGCCGAGCGCTTCCAGCAAGCCGGCTTCGCGACGCTGGTCGAGGCCGGCTCGCCCGCTGCGACCGCCGCTGCGATCGTCGAGTCGCTCGACGAGCCGGCGCGGGCTGTGGCCGCCGAGGCGGGCCAGGGGCTCGCCGGCGAGTTCCGTTGGCAGCGCCTCGCGGCGCCGCTGCTCGTTGCCCTGCGCGAGATCGAGCCCATGACGAGATCGTCATCCGGCTCCCGCCAGCTAGGACGCACCACCTCGTACTACGCGCGGCGACTGGCCGACCGCGTGCTGCCCTCGCACTGAGCAAGCAGCGACTTAGCGGGCTACGTAACCGGCGGGGAAGGGGAGCCCGAGCGGAGCATAGGTCGCAGTGCCCTCCCAGCGCGGGGACCAGCGGCGCAACGAGTGCGGTCCGCCGGCCGAGGAGTCGCTGGAGACGTTGTAGTCGTAGGTGCCCCAGCCGGCGGCACGGCCCTCGGTCGAGACGTCGCCACCGTCTTTGGTCTCGACAAAGATGTTGTGCTCGATCCGGTAGCCGCTGCCCGGAGGGCTGCTCGCTTCGTCGCGGAAGAGGCATCCCCAGCGGCTGCCGACGACCGTGTTGTGGCTGAAGACGAGGCCGCTGGACTGATAGATCTGACAGGTGTAACCGCGGCTGTCGTGATCGAAGAGATTGTTCTTGACCACGACCTTGCGGAAGGCGCCTTCCTGGAAGAGCAGGCTCTCCTGGGTTCCAGTGTCGCGGGCGACGTTGTTGGTGAAGGCGATGTCCCTGCCGCCGCCGAAGATCTGCCAGAGGTCCTGGTGATCTTCGTGTTCGCCGAGCAGGCTCGGCCCGAGGAAGGTGTTGTGGTCGACGACCCAGTGCACCGGGGTCGCCGACTGCAGGTAGTCGGAGGCCGTGCTTTTGATCGTGTTGCCGCGGATGGTCATGTTGCGAACGTCGCCGACGCCCTCGATCCCGTAGCCGTACCCCGTTTCCTGGGTGCCGCTGTAATCGATGTCGTGGATGTCGTTGCCTTCGATCAGCACGTTGTCGACCTGCTTGCCGATCCGGTAGTCGCCGAACATGTAGATGCCGTTGCGGCCGGTGATGTTGTTATCGATGAACTGAATGTTCGAGGCGGAAGGCGAGATGCTGACCCCGTCAGTCAGGTTGAGCGACACGAAGCGCAGCCCCACTGGGTCGACCAGATCGATCCCCCTCAGCGTCGCCCGGGTCCCGGGAGCAGAGCGGATCGTTACCGGTCGCGACTTCTTCACTCCCACTGCTTCGATCGCGTCGTAGGAGCCGCCCTTCAGGCAGAGCGTCGCGCCGCCGCCAGCGACGGAGATCGCGCTCGAGAGGTTCGATCCGGCGTTGAGCGTCTTTGTGCACTGAATGCCGGAACTCGGTTTTGCATCGGCAGGGGAAAAATCCGGAAGGGAGGAGGAGATCTGCAATCCAGCTACCGCCAAGAGGAGGATCACCGGAAGCCACCAGACGCGCACGGCGCCATTGTGGCACGGGTGCGAAGTGCGAACCCGCTCGGCTAGGGACGGTACCCGGCCGCAAATGGCAGCCCAAGCGGGGTGTAGCTAGTCGTGTCCAACCAGGAGGGAGACCAATTTCGTACCGAGTGCAAGCCTTCGGCCGAATTGTCGCTGGAGACGTTGTAGTCGTAGGTGCCCCAGTCGCCGGCGCGTCCCTCTTCGGATACATCGACGCTGGCCTCGGTTTCGGCGAAGACGTTGTGGTCGATTTCGTAGCCGCTTCCCGCCGGGCTCGAGGCGAGATCGCGGAAGAGGCACCCCCAATGGCTGCCGACGACAGTGTTGTCGCGGAAAATCAGGCCGCTCGACTGGTAGATCTGGCAGGTGTAGCCGCGCGAATCGTGGTCGAAGAGGTTGTTCTCTATGTCGACGTTCTTGAAGGCGCCCTCCTGGAAGAGCAGGCTCTCCTGCGTTTCGGTGTCGCGGGCGACGTTGTTGGTGAAGGCGATGTCTTCGCCGCCGCCGAAGATCTGCCAGAGGTCCTGGTGGTCTTCGTGGGTGCCGAGCAGGCTCGGTCCGAGGAAGGTGTTGTGGTCGACGACCCAATCCACCGGGCTGGCCGACTGGATGTAGTCGGAGGCCGGGCTCTTGATCGTGTTGTTCGTGATCGTGAAGCGCGAGACGCCGTTGGATCCGGTGACGCCGTATCCGTTCGCCGTCCCCTGGTTGCCGGTGTAGTCGAGGTCGTGCAGGTAGTTGCCGTCGATCAGGACATCCGTGACTTCGGTGCCGCTGCTCTGCTGCTGGCCGTTGGCGTGGATGCCGAACGGCCCGA